>JACIXD010000003.1 GCA_014360645.1 Actinomycetota bacterium
GAGCACGCGATCCGCAGCCTGGATCGTCTACAGGTGATCCCCTTGACCTGTGGGGACTACTCCTTCGAGCTTGCGGCGCGCCCCGATCCAGAGCAGAAGGAGATCCTGGATGCCTTGAAGCTATCGCCTCCCATCTCCATAGATGCAATCGGGGTTGCTAAGAAGGCGGGCTGAGTAAACGATCATGTCTCCGGCTCTTGCTGGAGTTTTACTGAACTCAGTTTAAAATCAGCTCGGAAGTTCCGTTTCAAGCGCATGGCGGCGGTGGTGGACGCGGCCGTGGCGCAGCTGCGGACGAAGGCGCAGGGCAGGGAGGAGCTCATCGGGCAGGAGCTCGCGCAGCTGGAACAGGTGCGCATGCGCATGGCCGGCATGGCCGCCGAGAGGGGAGCGGCGATCTGGCTCCTCATCTGCATCTTCACCGGCATAGGCTCATTCATCCTCTATTACCTCCTCATGCAGGATTACGTGGAGCACGACGCGGTGGAGGCCCAGTTCTTCACCCTCATGAGCTCCGCCCTGGCCAAGCTGGGGCTGGCGGCGCAGGCGAGCCAGGCGGTTCCCAGCGTCCCCCAGCGCGAGTTCGTGACCTTTTTGCTGCTCTCCATCGTCACCTGCGGCATCTACGGCTTTTACTGGATGTACGTGATGATCAAGGATTTCAACGACCACTTCATGGCCCAGGTAGCCTGGGAGGATTTCCTCTACACCGCGCTGCGCTAGGCGCTCACAGCCTGAACCACAGTGCCAGCCAGCCCACCGCCGCCAGGACGGCCAGGGCGGCGAGGTCGTTGGGGCCCGGACGGGAGGCGCGGTAGCGGGTGCGCCCCGCACCTCCGCGGTAGCCGCGCGCGGCCAGGGCGGTTCCCAGCTCCTCGGCGTCCCGGAAGCAGCCCGAGAAGAGCGGGATCAGGAGGGGGAGGAGGGAACGCGCCCTGCGCAGCGGGTTGCCGCTGGAGAAATCGGCTCCGCGCGCCTCCTGAGCGCGCGCGATCTCCCCCGCTTTGCCCAGCAGGACGGGCAGAAAGCGCAGCGCCGTGGTGAGGACCATGGCCGTCTCGTGCACGGGAAAGTGCAGCGGGCGTAGGGGAGCCATGAGGCCCTCCAGGCCGGAGAGGAGCTGCAGGGGATCGGTGGTCATGGTGAGGGCGCCGATGGTCACCGCCGCTACGGCCAGCCGCAGAGAGTACAGGATGCCGTTCTGGATGCCGGTGTTGGTGATGCTCACCGGCCCCCATTCCCAGAGCACCCGTCCGGGTGAGAACAGCAGCTGGGCGAGGGCGGTCACCGCGAGGAGGATGAAGACGGAGCGCAGTGAGGCCAGCAGCTGCAGGGGAGGGAGTTTGGCCAGGTACACCACGAGGAGGGTGAAGGCCACCAGCACCAGGAGGCCGGACAGGCGGCCGCAGGCGAAGGAGAGGAAGACGAGGGCGCCCGCCCCGGCGATCTTCACCCGCGCGTCCAGGCGGTGGACGGGGGAGGGGATGGGGTAGTATCTCCCGAGCCCGATGCGGTTCAGGTCCCTCACGGCGGCTCGCCCTCCATGGCTCGCTTGATGAATTCCGCCGCTTCCCCGGGGGAGGCGGCGCGCTCCGGCACCCCCAGGCCTTTCCCGCGCAGGAGGGCGAGGAGCTGCGGCACCGGGGGAGGCGCCAGCCCCGCGCGGCGGAGCGCCGCGCTGTCGGCGGCCACGGACTCCACGTCCCCGGAGCAGACGATGCGCCCCTCCGCCATCACCTCCACACGGTCGGCGAGCTCTTCCGCCTCCTCCCAGTCATGGGTTGCCACCAGGACGCCTGCGCCCCGCTCCGACAGCTCTCTGATGAGCCGGCGCAGGCGGAGGCGCCCCAGGGGGTCCAGCCCCGCCGTGGGCTCGTCCAGGAGGAGGTAGCGGGGTCCCATGGCCAGCACCCCCGCCAGGGCGGCAAGGCGCATCTCGCCGTCGCTGAGGGCGAAGGGGGAGCGACTGGAATATTCTTCCGGGTCAAGGCCGGCGGCCTTCATGGCCTCGCGGGCCCGCGCCGCGAGCCGGGGACCGCGCAGCCCCCGGTTGCGGGGCCCGAAGGCCACGTCCTTCTCCACCGTTTCCGCGAAGAGCTGTCTGCGGGGAGACTGGAAGAGGATCCCCACCGCCTCCCGCAGCCGCCGCAGGCCTGACGGGCTGTGGTCGACGCGGGAGCCGTCCAATAGCACCCGTCCCCGCGCGGGGGAGTAGATGCCGGCAACGAGGCAGAGGAGGGTGGTCTTGCCTGACCCCGATGCCCCCATGAGGCATACCCTCTCCCCCTCGCGCAGCGTGAGGTCTATGCCCTCCAGCGCCTCCCGGGCCATGGGGGTCCCGGGAAGGTAGGTGAACCCCACTCCCTCAAGCCTTATGCCCACAGGGATTCCAGCACCTCCTCCGCGCACAGGGGCCGGGCGGGCACCCTGAGCCCCCGTGCCGCCAGTTCGCGCGACAGCTCCAGAAGGGACGGCTCCCTCATGCCCGCCTCCTCCGCGGGGCCGCCCCGGGCGAAGAACTCCTCCGGGGTGCCCTCGAAGACCTTGCGTCCGGAGGAGAGCAGGACCACCCTCTCGGCGGCCAGCAGGTCCTCCGCGTGGTGGGTGGCGTGTACCACCGCCATCTTCCTCTCCTCGCGCCACCTCCGCAGCAGGAGCAGCACCTCGAGTCGCGTGCGGGGGTCGAGCATGGAGGTGGCTTCGTCGGACACCAGCACGCGCGGCCTCAGGGCGAGTGCGCCCGCGAGGACGAGGCGTTTTTTCTCCCCTTCCGAGAGGAGGTGGGGCTCGCGGCTGCGCAGTCCCGCCAGGCCTAGGGCCCGCAGGGATTCCTCCACCCGCTCCGCGATCTCCGGACGGGAAAGGGCGAGGTTCTCCGGTCCGAAGGCCACGTCGTCCTCCACCGTGGGGCCGACGATCTGGTTATCGGGGTTCTGCATGACCAGGGCCACCCGGCTGCGGATGGCCGCCAGATCGTCTCCCGACGAGGTATCCAGGCCGCATGCCCTCACCCTACCCGCGGTGGGGAGGAGGAGCGCGTTCATCATGCGGCAGAGGGTGGACTTGCCCGAGCCGTTGGGGCCCACCACGGCGACGAACTCTCCCTCGCCCACGGTGAGGGAGACGTCGCGCAGGGCAGGGGAATCCTCCCGGCCGGGATAGGCGAAGCTCACGCCCTCGATCTCTATGACCGCCGCGTCCGCTGTGTGCCGGTCCAGCTCAACCCACCCCCATGGGCAGCGTCCTGCCCAGCGCAGTGGAGAGACGGCGGGCGGCGATGCCGATGAAGAACCCCGTGGGAAGGGCGATGAGGAGCAAATAGGGGAGGTAATAGCGCAGGCCGGGGAAGCCAACCAGCAGTATGGCCACCCCCAGCTGGGCGGCGTTGTGGGTGACAGCGCCGGCTATGCTCACTCCGGTGAGGCTCAACACCCCCGGTGGAAGGCGATAGAGCGCCATCATCGCCAGGGTGGCGGCGGTCCCCGCGGCGGTGCTGATGGCCAGGCCCACGAAGCTGCCGCGCAGCAGCCCGCCCAGCAGGCATCGCAGGAGGTTCACCCCCAGGGCCTCCAGAGGCCCGAGAAAGACCAGGGCGGACACCGTGGCCAGGTTGGCCAGTCCCAGTTTGGCGCCGGGCAGGGGCAGGATGGGGGGGATGGTGCCCTCGATTATCTGCAGCACCAGGCCCAGGGCCACCAGCATCCCCATCTCCCCCACCAGATAAGCCCGGCGGTCGGAGGGGGGGCGTAAGGGCCTCTCAGCGGTTGACCACATCCGGCCCTTCCTCTCCCGTCTTGATCTCTATGACCACCCGGTTGGGAAGGCAGACGATGCTCTCCCCGGGTCGGGAGATCCAGCCGGCATGCACGCACAGCTTGTCCGGGCAGGCGGAATCGAGCATGCGCACCCTGCCTCCCGCGACCTGGAGGTAAGAGCGGCCCCGGTACCCCTCCACCGCCAGCTCCACCCGGTCCTCCTGCAGGGACAGGACCATGACCTCGCGGCCGTTGACGCTCACCGCCGCGCGCGGCGACGATCCGGCCCCCGCCCTGGCGAGGCCCTGGGCGATGAGCAAGGCGCTCAGGGCGGCCACCGTGAGCACCAGCACCACGTCTCCGGGCGCCCACCAGCGCCCGCCCCCGGGTCGTCTTCCCCCTCGCGGGGGGCGGTTCCGGCGGGAATGTCCCATGTCCGGGGCTGACCCCATGAAGTCGTACCTCCCGTGCGGGTCCTGTTCCTCCCTATATTAAATGAAAGCGGCGGGTCTCGGGAAAGGGAGGGGACCCGGCGCCGACACACCCGTATAGGCAAGGGGTTCCAGGCGGTACGCATCTCCGGCCATCACCGGTCCCCAAAGCGAATCCTGCGGCAAGCGCACCGGGCCGAAAAGATGCGGGTTTCCAGCCGGGACGCACTGCGCATATAATCACTGCTATGGACGTGAAGGAAGCCAACCTGGTCTTTCACGACGAGACCAGCCGCGAATACGACAAGAAGTGGGCCATCCGCTTCGACTCCGACATGGCCGACTTCGTGCTCTCCAAGTTCGAGCTGGGGCTGGGCGGGCCCTTTCCCCGCGGCGTGCGCGTGCTGGAGATCGGCTGCGGGACCGGCTACGCCATGCTCAACCTGGGGCTGGCGGGGGTGCTCGACGAGGCCTGGGGGTGCGACATCTCCCGGGGGATGCTGGATGTGTGCCGCGATAACGCCGAGAAGTTGGGCATCCGGGTACACCTGGAGCAGGCGGACGCCGAGAGGCTGCCCTACGACGACGAGTCCTTCGACCTGGTCATCGGCCACGCTGTCCTGCACCACCTCCCCGACCTGGACGCCTCGCTGCGCGAGATCCGGCGCGTGCTGCGACCGGGGGGGAGATGCGTGGTGGCCGGGGAGCCCTCGGTGAAGGGGCATCAACTCGCCAGGGTGGCCAAGGCCATGGCCTCGGCCTCCGTCAAGGCCTACGCGCGCCTGGGCGGGAGGCTGGGGAAGCGCCCCATTACCCTGAGGGACTACTGCGCCTCCGACGACCCCCAGGACCACGAGCTGCAGGAGCTGGAGTTTATGGTGGACATCCACAACTTCAGGCCCCGCGAGCTGTGCGAGATGGCGCGGAGGGCCGGTTTCACCTCCGTGCGCTGCGAGTCCGAGGAGCTCTTCTCCAGCTTCATCGGCTGGATGATCCGTACCGTGGAGGGCAGCGTGAGCGAGGAGAACATCAGCGACCGCTGGCGCTGGGGCGCGTACAACACCTACCGGAGGGCGCGCGCCCTGGACCAGAGGCTCTACCGCTGGCTGCCCCGGGACTGGTTCTACAACCTCATCCTTTACATGGAAAAATAATCCATGATGGAAAGCAGGGTCGAAGCGCTGCGGGAGGTGGAAAAAGGGGCGCAGCTCCCCGCGGGCCCCGGGGAGAGGCCGCGGGGATGGAGATGGCTGGTGCGCACCCTGCGCTTCATACGCGAAAAGCGCATGTACGGTCCCCGCTACTGGCTCTTCCTCTACCGCTTTCTGCGTTTCAAGCTCCTGCATCCGCGGGTGAAGACGGAGGGCTTCATCTTCCTGCCGCGCCGTTACCAGGTGGTGGTGAAGAAGGGCGCCAGCATGCGCATCGGGCGCTGGGTGTGGATCGGCACCAACAACGCCCTGCGCTGCCACGAGGGGGAGCTGTATATCGGCGACAACACCATCTTCGGCACCGACAACACCGTGAACTGCTATGCCGGTGTGTACATCGGCCCCGAGTGCCTGTTCGCCGACTCCGTGTACATAGTGGACTTCGACCACAACTACTGGGATCCCGTGATCTCCATCCGTTCCCAGGGCATAACCAAGCGCCCCATCCGCCTCGAGGGGGACATCTGGGTGGGGGAGAAGGTCTCCATCCTGCGTGGGGTCACCGTGGGCCGTGGCTCGGTGATCGGGGCCATGAGCCTGGTGAACCGCGACGTACCGCCCTACGCGGTGGTGGGAGGGGTTCCCGCCCGCGTGCTGGGCTGGAGGCCGCGCCCGGTGCCGGACGACGCGGAGCGGGAAGGCGGGGGTGAGGGAGAGCCGCCGCACGGCGACCGCGCGACCTGAGGAGGTCGCGAGGCCGTGGCGGAGGGGAAGAAGGGACGGGGACGGCAGGTCCCCCATGGCGGGGGGCGCAGAAAAGACCCCCTCTCCTCGGGTCGCCGCCCGCGCTTTCACGCCCCGCCGGCGCCGGTGGCCGGAGCGCATAAGGGAGCATGACGAGAAAGGGCAGGCAGCATGGGTGAGAAGGAAGAGGCGACCGGGTTCCCCCTTCCGGAGATAAGGCGCGACGCCCTGAGTGGGGCGTGGTCCGTGCTGGCCACGGGCAGGTCTCGACGCCCCGGGGCCGCGCCGAGCGCCTCGCCGCAGCAGGCCTGTCCGTTCTGCCCCGGCAACGAGGCCTTGACCCCTCCCGAGGTGTGGTCCGCGGGCAGGGAGGAGGGCCCTCCCGATTCCCCGGGATGGCGGATCAGGGTGGTGCCGAACCTCTACCCCGCCCTGGTGCCCGAGGCCGGGAAAAGGGGGTGGCGGAGAGGCGGCAGGGTGGGGATGCCCGCGCGCGGGGACCACGAGGTGATCATCCATTCTCCGCACCACGGGCTCTCCCTGGGGGAGATGGACGCGCGCGAGGCGACGGGGCTGCTGGGAGCCTGGCAGGCGCGCTTCCGCCACTTCGCCGACATGCCTCACGTGAGGTACGTGCAGATCATCGTCAACCACAAGCGGGAGGCGGGAGCGTCCCTCGAACACCCCCACACCCAGGTCTTCGCCCTGCCCCTGGTGCCGCGCGGCGTCCGCGACGAGCTGCGCGAGTCCCGGCGCCGGGGGGAGGGGTGTCCCCTCTGCAAGGAAGCGGAGGAGGCGGCCGCCGACGGCAGGGTGGCGGCCGAGGGGGAGGGGTGGGTCGCCTTCATGCCCTACGCGTCGCGCTCTCCCTTCGAGATGCGCTTTGCGCCCCTCATCCACGGCCCGGATTTCGCCTCCGCCGGAGAGGGCGCCCTGCAGGGTCTGGCGGAGGTGCTCACGCGCTCCCTGGGAGCACTCTCCCGGCTGCTGGCGAACCCCGCATACAACCTGTGGCTGCACACCGCTCCCTGCGATGGAAGGGATTACCATTACTATCACTGGCACCTGGAGATGGTCCCCCGCGTGATCGTAAGCGCCGGCTTCGAGCTGGCCACGGGCATGTACCTCAACGTCATGGATCCCCTGGAGGCGGCCCGCCAACTGCGTTTAATGCAGGAAGAGGAAGGGCGCAACCCCTGATTCGGCGCTCCTGGAGATGGTCCCCGCGTGATCGTAAGCGCCGGCTTCGAGCCGGCCACGGGCATGTACCTCAACGTCATGGATCCCCTGGAGGCGGCCCGCCAACTGCGTTTAATGCAGGAAGAGGAAGGGCGCAACCCCTGATTCGGCGCTCCTGGAGATGGTCCCCGCGTGATCGTAAGCGCCGGCTTCGAGCCGGCCACGGGCATGTACCTCAACGTCATGGATCCCCTGGAGGCGGCCCGCCAACTGCGTTTAATGCAGGAAGAGGAAGGGCGCAACCCCTGATTCGGCGCTCCTGGAGATGGTCCCCGCGTGATCGTAAGCGCCGGCTTCGAGCCGGCCACGGGCATGTACCCCAAAGTCATGGATCCCCTGGAGGAGGCTCGCGGGCTGCGTCGTCTCCGGGACCGGGAAGGGCCGGACGCCCGAGCCCTCTTGCCGCTGCCCCGCGGCTCAGCAGGCCTGTGATAGCCGGTGGAATTGGTGAAAGGCGCGCAGGGCGAAGCAGGCGGCGGTGGGGGTGAGATAGGCGGGTATCCCCGCCGCGTGGAGCCTGGCGGCCTGGGGGGCCGTGAAGGCGCTGGGAAAGAGGACGGATACCAGGGGCCGGTTCAGGGCGGGCCTGGCCTCGAGCATCTCCCCGGTGATGGCCGCGATGAGGCCGATGTCTCCGTTGCGGGAGGCGGGGGCGGAGCCTACGGTGATGATGATGTCCACGCCGGGGTCGCGGTCCAGTATCTCCAGGGTTCTGCGGTAGTTGCCGGGCACCACCGCTCCGAACCCGAGGTCCACGGGGTTCGCGAAGGAGGTCCCCTCGGAGGGGAGGAAGGAGGCCAGCTCGGAGCGGGTCTCCTCGCCCAGGGAGGCCATCTCCAGCCCGTACCACTCCACGGCGTCCGCGCAGTTCACCGCCAGTCCGCCGGGAGCGCTGACGATGGCCACCCGGTTACCCGTGCATGCCGGCAGGTGGTAGAGGGCGGCCGCGCAGTCCAGCATCTGCGCCAGGTCGCGGACCAGGATCATGCCCGCCTGCCGCGCCGCGCCCGCGAAGATCTCCGCGTCCCCGCCCAGGGCGGCGGTGTGGCTGGAGGCCGCCCTCCCCCCGGAGGCGGTTAGCCCGGACTTGAGGACGATGAGGGGTTTCCGCCCCCGCATCTCGCGCGCGGCGCGCAGGAAGCGGCGTGCGTCGCGTATCTCCTCGAGGTAGGCGAGGACGAGAAAGATGTGCGGGTCCTCGCCCAGGTATTCCAGGTAGTCGGCGCAGTTGAGGTCGAGCTCGTTCCCGCTGGAGACGATCTTGTCGAACATCAGGCCGCGCTCCAGGCCGGTCACGAAGGCGATGCTGGACAAGGATCCGCTCTGGGATATCATGCCCGCCCTGCCCTCGGCGGGGAACATGCCGGCGAAAAGGGCTATCCTGCCGCGCGCGGAATATACCCCCATGCAGTTGGGCCCCACCAGGCGCAGCGCGCTGCCCTCCAAGGCGCGGCGGATCTCCGCCTCCAGGGCCCTGCCCTCCTCCCTGCCCGTCTCCGAGAAGCCCGCGGTGTTGACGATGCAGCCTCCCACCCCCAGGGCGGCGCACTCGCGCACCAGCGGGGGGACGGCGGCCGGGGGCACCGCCAGGATGACCAGGTCGGGGACCTCGGGCAGGCTCGAGAGGTCGGGATAGCAGCGCCGCCCCAGGATCTCCGCGTGGCGGGGATTGACGGGATATAGCCCGCCCCGGAAACCCATGTCCGTGTAGGCGCGCAGGAAGAGGGTGCCCGGGTTGTCCGTGCGTTCGGAGACCCCGACGATGGCGGCCGACGAGGGATAAAAGATGCGGTCGAGGCTTCTTTTCAGGGCGTCGTCCATGTTCTAGCTGCCCGGGGCGCTCTCCGGGATGGGAGGGCATACGTGCAGGGCGCGCGGGCGGTACTCGTACTCCTTCACGGAGCGCTGGTACACCTCCATGGTGTGGCGGGCGATGCGCCCCCAGTTGTACTTCTCGCCGATGAACCTCTGGGCGTCGGCCGTCAGGCGCCGCGCCAGCTCCTCGTCCGAGAGGACGCGGATCATGGCCTTCGCCAGGGATTCGGGGTTCCCGGGCGTGAAGTGCAGCCCGGTCTCCTCGTGCACCACGATCTCCTTGAGGCCGCCGGTGTCGGCCACGATCACCGGGCTTCCCGCCACCATGGCCTCCAGCACCACCATCCCGAAGGGCTCGTAGATGCTGGGGACCACGGTGATGTCGGCGCACTTGTAGAACTTCACCAGCTTCTCGGAGTCCACGAAGCCCAGGAGCCTTATCTTCTCCCCCAGGCCCAGCTCCTCGATCATCACCTGGAGGGCGCGCGCGTGCGGACCCGTCCCGGCCACCAGGAAACGCAGGTCGGGGAACTCCCTGAGCACCATGGGCATGGCCTCGATCACCGTCTGCACGCCCTTTTCGTAGACCAGCCTGCCCACGAAGAAGATCATGCGCGAATCCGGCTCCACGAACTGCCGGCGGATGCGCGCGGTGTCGGTGTCGCAGCGGAACAGCTCGTACTCGATGCCGTTGGGGATCACCGTCACCTTGTCCTCCGGCAGCTCGAAGATGCGCGTGACCTCATCCTTCATGTAGTTGCTGCAGGTGATGGTGCGCACGCTTTCGAAGGTCAACCACCATTCCACCTGGTGGATGATCTTGGACATGCCGGGGGGGATGTGTCCCTGGTGGCGTCCGTACTCGGTGGCGTGGATGGTGGCCACCAGGGGGATGCGGTAGGCGTGCTTAAGGGCGATGGCGGCGTGGGCGACCAGCCAGTCGTGGGCGTGGAGGACGTGGACCTTTCCCATCCTCTCGTTGATGATGGGCACCGCACGCTCGAGAAGGGCCACGTTGAACTGCAGGGTCCACGGCACCCACTCGTCCTGCGGGATCTCCGGGGGGTAGAGGGGCACGCGGTGGATGTGCACATCGTCGGTGTGCTCGTAATCGGGGGCCCCCGGAGCGTCCTTGGTGACCACGTGTACGTTCAACCCCAGGCGCGCGAGGTTCACCGCCAGTTGGTGGACGTGTGTTCCCAACCCCCCGATGATCCTGGGAGGGTATTCCCAGGAGAGAAGCAGTACGTTCAAGCCTTTCCCCGTTCTCGCGCTGGCGGGTTTACCGGCTCATCCCTCGGCTTTTCCGGCCAAACCCCTCTGGACTATCGGATACATCGCTCACAAGCAGAGATATTCTAATAAAAAGCCCCGCCACATGGCAACTCATGGGAGCCAGGCGTCGGTCGCGGGGCTTTTTTCCTAATATATGCCATATATAGGTTGATGATGGATTGGAATGAATATCCAGGGCTTGCTCCTGTACCAACAGCGGTCACAGGTCGGACATGGCGACACACGATGGTGGTGTTCCGAATCCCCGCTCTTCACCGGGACAGGGCCTGTATTGGAAGATGTCGGCCGGAGATCCGGGATCCTGGACCCGGTCCCTTTCACAGCCAGGGGTCGAGGGTGAGCCAGGGGAAGGGATTGTCGGTGTCCTCCATCAGGGACAGCTCTTCCTCGTCGACGCGGCCGGTGCAGGCCATCTCCACAAGGCGGTTGAAACGCTCGCGGTGTGAGGATACGCGGTCGCGGGCATAGGAGGCGGCCTGGTCACGCGTGACCATGAAGGGCCAGTCGCTGGCCTGCAGGATAAGGAGCTCGCGTGCCGCCTGCAGGAGCGCCCTCCTGCGCAGCGGCTCCTCCCGCGCTCTCTCGGGGATATAAGTCAGGGCGTCGGCGAACTCCATCCCCGAGAGATGGGCGGACTCCAGCACCTCGCTGGTCTCGCGGTTGACCCAGGTGGAGAAGGTGCCGTCCACGTTCCAGGCCGTCATCCCGATGCGCAGGGGGCGGGGGCGGAGGCCGCGCGCCTCACGGGCGACATGGCCGGGAAGCGCGGCGTCTTCTCCCAGCAGCGAGAGGACGTGGCGCAGCCACAGCGTCCCCTCCAGCCACCAGTGCCCCATGAGCTCGGTGTCGTAGGCGGCGAGGATGAGGGCCGGTCCCTGCCCGCCGCCGCGCCGGGAGGCGATATACTCGCCGCGCCAGCGCATGCTCGCCGCGAAGAGCCCCGCGTCCTCGGTCGCCTGGCGGACGGCCTGTTCGGGACGATAGACGTCCTTCTCGTCCAGGGGGGTGTCCCTGGAGGTGATGCGCCAGTACTGGAACCCGTGCCCTTCGTAATCCCGCTTGGCGTACTCGCGGTAGTGGGCGCCCGCGGGGTACCCCCGCTCCGTCCACACCAGCTCGTGGGCCACGGGATCTCGCACCAGGGCGACGAGGGGGGTGTCCCCCAGACCGCGCGGCTCCCAGGTGGGAAGGACTCCCTCCTCTTCCGGCACCGCGGTGTGGTCCAGCACCACGTAGGAAAGGGGGGGCGAGAAGCCGGAGAGCACGCCGTCCAGCCCGGGGGAGTAGGCGCACTCGGGGAGCCAGAAGCCCTCGGGATCCCTTCCCAGGACACGCCGGTAGGACTCCAGGCCCACCGCTATCTGCGCCCTGACCTGGGAGGGAGAGCCCAGAGCAGGCAGGAGGGCGTGGGTGGCGGCGCTGGCCAGCACCTCCAACCTGCCCGCGTCCACTCCCGCCCTCAGGACCTCCGCCATCCTCCCCCTGAACCTCTTCACGAAGGCGCCCAGGAGGCGTGAGTAGTGCTCCGCGAAGCGCCGCGCCAGCTCCTCGCGGTTGCCGTCGCCCATCCCGCGCATGCGCTCCATCTCGCTCTCGGCCTGGCGCACCTTGTTCTCCAGGTAGGCGACCAGGCGCTCCTGCAGGTAGGGGTCGTCGAGCTGTTCCCAGAGGATGGGAGTGAGGGTGAGCGCGAGCTTTCCGGGCAGCTTGCCCTCCGCCAGGTCTTCCACCGCCTTCCATATGGGAAGGTAGCTCTCCGCCCACGCCTCGAGTATCCACTCCTCGCCCACCGGCCAGTCGCCGTTGCGGCGCACGTAGGGCATGTGGGTGTGGAGGAGCAGGGACACCGGGACGTCCATCTCACCCCTCCCCGTCGGCCGCGCAGCGAAGCGGCCCGCTTCCCAGGGCGATGAAATCCAGGGCCTCCTCCAGGGGCGCCGAAAGGATGCGGAAGTCGCCGCTCTTTATGGAGGGGATGAAGAACGGGCGGTAGAAGAGGCGTTCCAGTCTGGGTGGTATCCGCAGGCAGAACTGGGAGAAATTGCGCCTCGTCAGGAGGTCGTGCATCCGCAGCTTGCGGGCGTGAAAGACCCCCAGCATCCTCACCTCGGGGAAGAATCTGCGCATGAAGGCCAGGAACTCCGGCCCGTCGTACTCCACGATGTGAAAGGGGTTCACGGGCTTATCGGAACCCGGCGAGATGATGAGACGGTTGGGGGTGCTGACGGCGCAGATGCCCCCGGGCGCGAGCACCCTCCTCGCCTCGCGCATGAAGCGCTCCGGCTCGTGGAGGTGCTCGATGACCTGCAGCGAACACACCAGGTCGAAGGCGCCGTCCTCGAAGGGGAGGGAGTAGATGTCCCCGTAGTGGAAACGGAGGTTGTGCCGGCGGTAGGTTCCGCGGGCGTGGTACACGGCCTCGGGCGCCAGGTCCACCCCCACCGCCTCCCGGGCGCGGGACGCCAGCAGGTCGGCGCCGTAGCCCTCGCCGCTCCCCAGGTCGAGGACGCGCTTTCCCTCCGCCAGGGGAAGGAGGAAACGGTAGGCCACGAGGTGGCGCTGGAACCAGTAGTTCTCCTCCTTCACGCCGGGGAGGGTCCTCTCCCCCGTGAGGATGAGAGGAGGGTAATGGTCGGCGGGCAGGTCGGAGGTGTCCACGCCAAAGTCCATCGTCACTCGCCTTTTCTGCCGCTTCCGGCGGCGCAGGCTACCGCCCCTCCGCGGCCGCCGGCCGGGAGCCGGGCCGCCTGCCGCCGCCGGGTCCTACCTATTTCACCAGGTCCAGGACGCGCTTGAACTCCTCGCCGTCCGCGCGGCAGGTCACCTCGTAGATGAACGCCTCCGAGGTGGTCACCTGGGCCCCGGCCTGGCGCAGGCGCTCCAGCGCCACCTCGTGGTCCTCGCGCCTGCGCGTCCCCGTTCCGTCCGCCACCACGTGCACCCGGTAACCGCGGTGCAGGGCGTCCAGGACCGTCTGGCTGACGCATATATGGGTCTCGATGCCCGTGACCACCAGGCGCTTCCTGCCCGTGGCCATGAGCGCCTCCTCGAACTCCGGCACCCCGAAACAGCTGAACACGCGCTTGATCACCGGGTTGTATTCCGCGAGCGCCTCCTTGATCTCCTCCACGGTGAATCCAAGTCCCTGCGGGTAGTGCTCGGTGAGCACCACCGGCAGCTCGAAGATGCCGGCGAACCTGAGCAGGCGGGCGATGGTCGCCACCACCTCCTCGCGGTTGTGGATCATTCTCACCAGCTTCTCCTGGGGGTCTATGACCACCAGCACGCTGTCGTCGGCCCCGGCCAGCGCTGGGTGTCTGTGCATCTCCCCTCCTTTCACGCCGCGGCTCAGCCCTCGTTGCCCGCGGGTCCTTCCAGGTATTCTTCCACCAGTCGCGACACGTGGAGGGCGGAGTTGAAAGCAGTGTCCCCGCCCGTCCCCTCCGCTCTGACGGTGTCCCCGCAGAGGAAGAAGTTGTCGATGGAGGGAAGGATGAAGTCCGGCCTGTCCTCCCTGGTCTGCCCGGGACGGGGCAGGAACCCGTCCACCATGGAGAGGCGCATGGGGCGCTCCCATTCCACCGCCTCCCACAGGCCCGGGAACATCCTTCCCAGCAGGTCCCTCAGGCGCTCCTCCTCCTGCCTGGCCTTATCCTGGTTCTTCACCCAGGGGAGGGGCAGGGGGTAATACCAGGAGAGGAGCTGCTTTCCCTCGGGGGCCATGGAGGGGTCGATGTTGGAGGTGAACTGCCCCATGGTCACGGGATCCGAGGTCACCAGGAGGCCGCTCTTGTCGCTCACCCTCTCCTTGAGCCCTATGTCCAGGGATATCCCCGCGGTGGGCACCAGCTCCCGCGCGCTTTTCACGAACTTTATCGGCAGGTCCTTGCCCCCGAAGAGGTCGGGCACCTCCTGCACGGGGATGGCCGAGACGACCGCACGCGATGAATAGGACGCGGAGTCCGTCTTAACCTGGCTGACCACCCCTTTCTTGAGCATGAGGCGGCCGACCTTGCAGGAGGTCATGACCTGGCCGTTCCTCTCCAACTCCTCGCGCAGGCCCTCTATGATGCTGCGCGTCCCGCCTCTCGGATAACCCACCTTCACCTTGGCGCGCAGGGCCTTTTTGAGGAAGGCCGCGAACTCGCCGGCGGAGGAATACCTGAGGTCGGGGGCGATGATGCCTATGCCCGAGAGGACGCGCATGAGCTCCAGGGTCTCGGGAGACCTGCAGCCCGCGGTCATCTCCTCCAGGGATACCTGGTATTTCCTTTCAGGCCTGCCGGCTACCAGCTTCACCAGGTAGCGCGCGGCGCTCAGCTTGGCGGAGAGGGGGAGTATGGGCGACTTGAGGATCTTTCCCACGTTGTTGGGTAGGGGCTGGAACCCTCCCTCCCGCCAGAGTTCCGGCTCACCCGGGGAGATGAACTCCAGCTCCCTGCCTAGGCGGCGGAAGACCGCCGCCGCCGCCCCCTCCGCGGCGAAGCGGTTGGCGTGGAGCCCGTACTCCACCGTGTATCCGTCCCTCTCCTGGTACCCCGCCCTGCCTCCCAGGCTCCTCGCCTTCTCCAGCAGGAGCACCCGGTAGCCCTTGTGGGAGAGCAGGGCGCCCGCCGAGAGGCCGGCGTATCCGCCGCCTATGACGATCACGTCGTAGTCCATCTCCGCCCCCTTGTCCTCTGTCTGCCTCACATCACCGCGGACGGCGGCCGGACATCCCGGCGCCGTGTACGAGGATTATTAAACCACAAGGCCCCGCGGCTATGAACTCAAGGCCGCGTGGCCGCGGGCTCCATGGGGCTCCACGGGAAAAGATCGCCGGTACGGAAGGCCGGGATGGACCGCGATGATCGCCCCGCAGCCTCCGGTCCCGGGAGGCCCTGAAGGCCGGCTTTGGGGGCGGGACAGGGCGCCGTCTCCTCATCCCGCCCCATGGCCGGGAAAACAAGCGAGAGAAGACCGGCCCGGAGAGCGCGGGGGAGGGAAAAGGGAGAGGAGACGCGGGAGGACCCCTTTGGACGCGGGCGGGAACGGGGTTTATATTTGGAGGTGCCGTGAACACTGGGGCGTGGCCCCGGCGGGGAGAGAAGGGAGCGCCATGCGTAGGGAAAGGATCTATTTCTACGCCGACAGCCTGGAGCCCATCAGGCTCGAGGGGATACTGGAGCTTCCGGAGGGGGGATCGAGGCCGCCGGCTTGCATACTCTGCCACCCCCACCCCATCGGTGGGGGTTCCATGGACGTCCCCTTGATGGAGGTTTTGTCCAAGGTCCTTTCGGAGCGGGGCTGGGCCTGCCTGCGCTTCAACTTCCGCGGCGTGGGGCGCAGCGGGGGGGTGTCCACGGGGGGCATCCGGGAGACGGAGGACCTGGAGGGGGCTTGGGCGTGGTTGCGGGAGCGGGAGGACGTGGATGCCTGGGACCTCTCCGTGGCCGGCTGGTCCTTCGGGGCCTGGGTGGGCCTGCGCTGGGCGGTGAAGGGAGACCGCTGCCGCAGGGTGGCGCTGATAAGCCCGCCGCTGGTGGGTTTCGACTTCTTCACCTTCCTGGAGGAGGAGGGCGTGTCGCTCCCGTCCCGTTGCCTGGTGGTGGCGGGGGAGCGGGATCAGTTCGCGGACCGGGAGAGATTGGAAAGGCTTTCCTCCAGGCTTGGAGCGGCGCTGCGTCTCCTGCCGGGGGCGGACCACTTCCTCTTCGGGCGCGAGCGCGAGGTGGCGGAGGCGGTGGGCGACCATTGGGCCGCCGGCTGATGCCGCCGTCGTGCGCGGAGCATCGGTTATAAGCTTATCTACCTGCGAAAACGCTCCGTACCGGTGCCGAGGACGTCGTTGCATTCCCGGGGGTGAACGGATATAATACTTTGGGCGCTCCGGAAGGAGCACGAGCGCCGGCCACGCGCGATGATGACTTCACCGGGGACTCAGGGGCCTGTGGGTGCAGGCCTTGGGCCTTCGGTTTAATATATGTCAAAAATCGGCCTTGCGGCCACAAGACGCGGTGAAAGGAGACGCCCGAAAACCGTCACCAAAGGAAGGAAAGGAGTTGCAGCATGGTTCCGAGCGACCTGGAAATCGCGCAAGCGGCGGAGCTCCTGCCTATCGTGGAGATCGCCAAGAAGATGGGACTGGAGGAGGACGAGATCGATCTCTACGGCAAGTACAAGGCCAAGATCGATTTCGAGCGCTTTCTGGAGAGGGTCAAGGACAAGCCCAACGGAAAGTACATCGACGTGACCGCCATCACCCCCACCCCCCTAGGCGAGGGCAAGACGGTCACCTCCATCGGCCTCACCGAATCCCTGGCCAAGATCGGAAAGAACGTGGTGCTCGCGCTGCGTGAGCCCTCCCTGGGCCCGGTGTTCGGCATCAAAGGCGGGGCGGCGGGAGGAGGCTACTCCCAGGTGGTGCCCATGGAGGACCTCAACCTCCATTTCACGGGGGACATCCATGCCGTGGGGGCGGCCAACAACCTGCTGGCGGCGATGATCGACACCAGCATCCTGCTGGGGAACCCCCTCAACATCGACCCCCTGACCATCTCCTGGCGCAGGGTGGTGGACATCAGCGACCGCGCCCTGCGCGACATCGTCATCGGGCTCGGGGGCCGCGAGAACGGCTATCCGCGCCAGACCGGCTACGACATCACCGTGGCCTCGGAGGTCATGGCCATCCTCGCCCTGGCCACCAGCCTCAAGGACCTGCGGGAGCGCCTGGGAAGGATCGTGGTCGCCTACACCTACGACGGCAAACCGGTGACCGCCGAGGACCTCAAGGCGGCAGGGGCTATGACCGTGCTCCTCAAGGAGGCCCTCAAGCCCAACCTCATCCAGACCCTGGAGCACAACCCCTGCATCATGCATGCAGGTCCCTTCGCCAACATCGCCCACGGCAACAACTCAATCGTGGCCGACTACGTGGCCCTGAAGTGCGGCGACTACGTGGTGACGGAGTCCGGGTTCGGCGCGGATATGGGGGCGGAGAAGATGATGAACATCAAGTGCCGTTACTCCGGCCTCACCCCGGACTGCGTGGTGATCACCTGCACCATCCGGGCCCTGAAGATGCACGGTGGAGCCTTCGAGGCGCGTCCCGGCAAGCCCCTCGACGAGGAGCTGGTGAAGAAGGAGAACATGCCGGCTCTCGAGGAGGGCACCGGGAACCTCATCAAGATGATCGAGAACATGAAGCTCTTCGGCCTTCCCGTGGTGGTGACCATCAACCGGCGCACAACCGACATGGACAAGGAGATCGAGCTGGTCAAAAAGCTCGCCGAGGAGGCCGGCGTGGTCGCCTGCGTACCCATCGAGGTTTGGGCCAAGGGTGGCGAGGGCGGAAAGGAGGCCGCGGAGGCGGTGGTGGCCGCCTGCGACCAGCCCAGTGAATTCAAATTCCTCTATCCAGACGACTGGTCCATAAAGGAGAAGATCGAGGCCATCGCCACCAAGATCTACGGGGCCGACGGGGTGGACTATACCCCCCTGGCGGAGCAGAAGATCAAGCAGTACACCGAGGCGGGATGGGATAAGCTCCCCATCTGCATGGCCAAGACGCACCTCTCGCTTTCCCACGACCCCAACCTCAAAGGCGTGCCCAAGGGTTACCGCCTGCCGGTGGTGGATATCAGGCCGTCTATCGGAGCCGGCTTCCTTTATCCGCTTTGCGGCGCCATGAGGACCATGCCCGGTCTTCCCAGCCGCCCCGCGGCGGTGGACGTGGACATCGATGAGAACGGGAGGACCATGGGGTTGTTCTGAGAGGCGACCCTGCGGCAGTGAAGGCGTGGAACGATACCCCGGTCCATCCGGACCGGGGTATCATCGAGCATCGGGTGATATTTGTGGGGAGGCCGGGAAGTGACGGATGACCTCTGCAGGGTGCTCTTCCTGCCCGACAACCGGTTCGTGACCGTGGCGCGGGGCGAGAACCTCTTGCGCGCGGCCATGGACGCTGACGTGCACATCAACGCCTCCTGCGGGGGCTCGGGGTCCTGCGGAAAGTGCCGCGTGGTCATCGAGGAAGGGGAGGTGGAGCGGGAACCCAACCCCAAGTTGGGCGAGGCCGAGGCGGCCAGGGGATACGCTCTGGCCTGCCAGACCCGGGTGCTCTCCGACCTCAAGGTGAGCATCCCCCTGGAATCCCGTATCGGCGACCGGCGCATCTTCGAGCGCGCCGAGCCCACCCCCGCCCACGGCCACCTGCTCTCGGCGGCGGACTGGGAGGAGCGCCTGCCCGCCTGGGAGCTTGACCCCCCCACCCGCAAGTACCACCTCGTGCTCCCCGAGCCCTCCCTGGACGACAACGCCAGCGACGCGGAGCGCATCAAACGGGGCCTGGCGGTGGAGGCCGGGCTGCGCGACGTGGTCATCGACTACCCGGTGCTACAGCGCCTGCCCAACATGATCCGCCAGAGCGGGTGGGACATCACGGTGACGGTGCTGGACTCCGGCGAGGAGCTGAGGGCGGTGCGCATCGAGCAGGGAGACACCACCGAGAGGCAGTCGGCCATCGCCATCGACGTGGGCACCACCACCATCTCCGCCGAGCTCATCGACCTGCGCACCGGCGAGGTCACGGCGCGGGCTTCGGACTACAACGCACAGGTGGCCTTCGGCGAGGACGTCATCACCCGCATCATCTACGCCATCCGCGGTACCGGCCTGGCCAAGCTGCAGTCGGTGGTGGTGGGGACCATCTGGAACCTCATCAAGAACCTGGTGGAGCAGGCGGGCATCGAGTACTGCAACATCACCCACGTGGTGGTGGCCGGAAACACCACCATGACCCACCTGCTCCTCGGCCTGAACCCGAAATATATCCGGGAGGAGCCCTACATTCCCTCCGCCACCTTCTTCCCCTGGATCAAGTGCTCCGACATCGGCCTGCGCATCGCCGCGGGAGTATACCTCTACGCCATCCCCTGCGTGGCCTCCTACGTGGGCGGGGACATCGTGGCCGGCATGCTGGCCTCCGGCATCTTCAACACCGACCGGCTGACCCTGTACATCGACATCGGGACCAACGGGGAGATGGTGCTGGGCAACCGCGACTGGATGCTCTCCTGTTCCTGCTCGGCCGGTCCCGCCTTCGAGGGGGGAGGGGTCAAGCACGGCATGCGCGCCACCAGCGGCGCCATCGAGCAGGTGCGTATCGACAAGATAGGTTACGAGCCCATGATCATCACCGTGGGCAACCGCAAGCCCATCGGGATATGCGGTTCCGGGCTCATAGACGCCCTCTCGGAGATGTTCCTCACCGGGGTGATCAACGAGAAGGGGAAGATCAACACCGACCTGCCCACCCCCCGGGTGCGGCGCACGGAGGGGGGCGCGGAATACGTGCTGGTGTGGGCGGAGGACTCGGCCACGCGCCGCGACATCGTCATCACCGAGGTGGACATCGACAACCTCATGCGCGCCAAGGCGGCGGTGTACGCCGGGATAGAGATCCTGCTCTCCTCCATGGACCTGGATGTCTCCATGATCGACGAACTGCTCATCGCGGGGGCCTTCGGACGTTACCTGGAGGTGGACAAGGCGGTGACCATCGGGCTGCTTCCGGATATCGGGTACGAGAAGATAAAGTTCGTGGGCAACGGGTCCCTGCTGGGGGCGCACCTCTCGGCGCTGTCCCGGGAGATGCTCGCGCGCGCGAACGAGATCGCCCGCCAGATGACCTATCTGGAGCTCTCCATGAACCCCGCCTTCATGGAGCACTACGTGTCCGCGCTCTTCTTCCCCCACACCGACCTGGACTCTTTCCCCAGCGTCAAGGAGAGGCTTGAGACTTACCGCGCGGTGCAGAGGATGGCGGCGCGGGAGGGCGGGGTGAACGGCGAGGAAAAAGGAGCGGACTGATGTCTTTCGTCATCGCGGTGTCGGGCAAGGGAGGCACGGGCAAGACCACCTTCGCCGCCCTCTCCGTGGCCTACCTGGTGCGCAGCACGGGAAGGGCGGTGCTGGCGGTGGACGCCGACTCCAACGCCAACCTGGACCTCGCCCTGGGCACCAAGGCCGAGAAGACCATCGGCGCGGTGAGGGAATACCTCACCGAGAACATCAAGAACATGCCCGCGGGCATGTCCAAGGAGGTATGGGTGGAGACGCTCCTGCAGCAGGCCCTGGTGGAGGAGAAGGGCTTCGACCTCATATCCATGGGCAGGCCGGAGGGGCCGGGATGCTACTGCTACCTCAACAACATCTTCAGGCGCTACCTCGACCTCATGACCGGACGTTACGACTACGTGGTCATGGACAACGAGGCGGGCATGGAGCATCTCTCCCGGCGCACCACCACCGGGGTGGACGTGATGTTCATCGCCTCCGACCCCACGGTGAGAGGAGTGCGGACCGCCCTGCGCATCCGGGACCTGGCGCGGGAGCTGAAGCTGGATATCGGGCGCATGGCCTTGGTGGTGTCCAGGGTGCGGGACGGCCTGCCGGACAACCTCCGGGAAATCGCCGAGGAGGGCAACCTGGAGATCGCCGGCTGGGTGCCCGACGACGAGCTACTGCGCGACTACGACGAGTCGGGAAAGGCGCTGACGGAGCTCCCGGAGGAGAGCCCGGCCCGCGAGGCCATCGAGAAGATCCTGGCCGCCTACGTGGCGGTATGAGAGACATGCCGGTGCCGGGGGTCGAGGCCGGGGCGGCGGTTGCGGAGCGGGCCCCGGGAGGGCGGGGAAGGGCGGAAGCATGACGGGGCGCCCGGAGAGGGCGCGGGGAACCCGCGGAGACGACGGGTGTAGTATATATACCTGGAAATATAGGTGGATTAGTGCGATAATCATGAGTTGGACCGGGGAGGTCTCACGATGTACGTAGAGAAGCCCATGATCGTGTTTCTGGACAAGCTCGCCTCCAGGTCGCCGGAGCCGGGTGGTGGTTCCGTATCCGCGCTGGTGGGCGCGCTGGGAGCCGCGCTGGTCTCCATGGTCGGGAACCTGACCCTGGGTAAGGAAAAGTACGCCGACGTCCAGGACCAGGTGGAAGAGCTGCTCAAATCATCCGAAAGGGCCCGCGACAGGCTCCAGGGCTTGATCCAGAAGGACACCGAGGTCTACGCGGACGTGTCCGCCGCCTTCAAGATGCCGCGGGAGACCGAGGACCAGAAGGCGGAGCGCGCGGCGCGCATCCAGGAGGCCCTCAAACTGGCCACGGAGGTGCCCTTCGAGATAGCGGAGGCGTGCCTGGAGGTGGCGCGCCTCTCCGAGACCGCCGCCGAGATAGGGAACGTGGGCGCGGTGAGCGACGCGGGGGTCGCGGCGCTGCTCGCGGAGGCCGCCGCCCAGAGCGCCGCCCTCAACGTGAAGATCAACGTCAACAGCATCGAGGACACCGCTTTCTGCGAGAGCAAGTGGTCGCGTATCCAGGAGATCCTCACGGAGACGGCGGAGCTGCGCGACCGCGTGGTCAGGGTCACCTACGAAAAGCTGGGGTGATCATCCGGCGTGCCGCGAGGTGATTCTCGCCATCCGCACGGAACGGTTCCCGCAGAGGAGGACCCCGCGAGGGCGGAGTGCAGATGGAATAAGATGGAAAGTTAAGCCCGCGGGCGCGGCCGGTCCGAGGCCTGGGCGGACCGTGGACGCATGGACAACGTGGATGCATGGATATAGACGGGAAGGCGCTGGCGCAGCGGAGGCGGAAAAACCGGGAGACCGGCGCGACAAGGCGAGAAGAGGAAAGGAGCAACGGACATGACGGTGGTCATCGATTGCGTAGCCATCGGCGATGAGCTCATGAAGGAGATCGTCGCGGAGACCGAGGCCCTCAAGGCCAAGGGGATAACCCCGGGCATCGCCACCCTGCTGGTGGGCGACGACTTCGGGGCCAAGATGTACCGCGGACAGGTGGAGAAGTTCTGCGAGGAGGCCGGTTTCGCCTATATCAACGAGAACCCGCCCGCGGACGTGAGCGAGGAGGAGGTGGTGGAGATCGTCAAGCGCCTCAACGCCGACAAGGCGGTGAGCGGCATCCTCCCCTTGCGCCCCTTCCCCGAGCACATCTCCGACAGCGCGGTCATCAACTCCATCGACGTGAACAAGGACATCGACTGCTTCCACCCCTTCAACATGGGCAAGCTGGCCCTGGGGGAGCCCACCTTCCCGCCCGCCACGCCCTCCGCGGTCATCGAGATCCTCGACCGCTACGCCCGGGACGTCAAGAAGATGGACCCCAAGGACTTCTACGAGGGGGCGGAGGTGTGCGTGGTGGGCCACTCCAACATCGTGGGCAAGCCGGTGGCCTTCCTCATGCTCAACCGCAACGCCTCCACCACCGTGGTGCACGTCTTCACCTCCATGAAGGGCAACCTGGAAAAGCACACCAGGGCGGCGGACATCCTCATCGTCGCGGCGGGCAAGCCAGACCTCATCGGGCCTGAGCAGGTCAAGGAGGGCGCCATCGTGGTGGACGTGGGCATCAACCGTGTCAAGGTGCTGGACGCAAACGGCGAGCCGGTGCTCAACGAGAAGGGCAAGCCCAAGACCAAGACGGTGGGGGACGTGTCCTTCGACGTCGTCAAGGACATGACCGAGGCCATCACCCCCGTTCCCGGCGGCGTGGGCTCGGTGACCAACCGTATGCTCATGAAGAACGCCCTGCGCGCCTGCAAGCTCCAGCACGGCCTGGAATGACGGACGACATGGCGCGAGGGAGACGGGGAGACATAATAATAATTTCGGCGGAGATCAGCAGCGGAAAGGAGAGAAAGAGATGGCATTCAACCTACCGACGGAGACGGCCAAGGGCAAGGTCCGCGAGGTAGAGCTGGGCGCCGGTGAAAAGGCGAAGAAGGTAGGCGGCGAGAACGTCCTCCCCTTCCACCTCTGGGAGGGCGAGATGCCCAACAAGCCCCTCGTGGCCGCCGAGGTGTCCGACGAGGTGGGCGAGCTCGTCCCGGCCCTGGAGAAAGCCCTGGGAGAGGTCAAGAACGACCCCGTGGCCTGGGCCAGGAAGGCGGTGGAGGAGTGGGGCGCCGACGCCATTTTCCTCCTCCTGGCCTCCACCGACCCCAAGGCTACCGATGCCCCCGCCGAGCAGGCGGCGGAGACGGTGCTCAAGGTGGAGGAGGCGGTAAACGTCCCGGTGATCGTGTACGGCACCGAGGACCTGGACAAGGACGCCGAGATCGCCAGGGTGGTGGCCACCAAGGCGGAGGGCAAGAACCTGCTCATCGGGCCGGCCAAGGAGGAGAACTTCAAGAAGGTGGGCGCGCCCGCCATCGGCTACAAGCAGACGGTGGCCGGCATGACCCCCATCGACGTCAACCTGGCCAAGCAGCTCAACATCCTCCTGACCAACCTGGGCATGGAGGCCGAGAAGCTGGTCATCGACCCCACCACCGGGGCCCTGGGCTACGGCCTGGAGTACACCTACTCGGTGATGGAGCGCCTGAAGATCGCGGCCCTCATGCAGGACGACTCCATGACCCAGATGCCCATGCTCGCCAACATCGGCACCCAGGCCTGGAAGACCAAGGAGGCCAAGAGCTCCCAGGAGGAATACCCGGAGTGGGGAGACCCCGAGAAGCGCGGCATCATGTGGGAGACGGTCACCGCCGTGGCCCTGCTCCTGGCAGGGGCGGACATCCTGGTGCTCCGGCACCCCGAGTCCATCCGCCTGGTGAAGCAGCTCATAGCCGACCTTTCGGGCTAGGCTTTCATATATAGAGGAGGTTCGGGAAGAACCTGGATCGCGATTCCACAGGAGGAACAGCACTCATGGCAGAACTGGAGGAGATGACGGCGTGCGAAGCCACGCTGGAGATGCTTAGAAAAGCCAAGGAGGAGGAACAGGAGACGGCCTTCGACCGCGTGCAGCAGCAGAAGGGATGCGCCTTCGGAGAGGCGGGAAGCTGCTGCCGGATCTGCAACATGGGCCCCTGCCGCATCAACCCCAAGAAGCCCGACGAGAGCCGCGGGGTATGCGGCGCCGACATGGATACCATCGTGGCCCGCAACTTCGCCCGCATGGTCGCGGGGGGCGCTTCCGCCCACTCCGACCACGGGCGCGCCGTGGCCGAGACCCTGATCATGGCCGCCAAGGGGGAGACGACGGATTACCAGATCAAGGACCGCGTCAAGCTCCTGGAGGTGGCGGCGGACCTGGACATCGAGATCGGGGACCGCGACATCAACGACATCGCCCTGGAGGTGGGCGAGCGCTGCCTGGCCATGTTCGGGCAGCAGGAGGGCGAGCTGGCCTTCGCCCAGAGGGCCCCGGAGAAGCGCAAGGAGATCTGGCGCCAGCTCGGGGTCTTCCCCCGCGGCATCGACCGCGAGGTGGTGGAGCTCATGCACCGTACCTCCATCGGCGTCGACCAAGACTACGAGAACATCCTCCTGGGAGCGGCCCGCTGTTCCCTGGCGGACGGTTGGGGAGGCTCCATGATCGGGACCGAGCTTCAGGACATCCTCTTCGGCACCCCGGAGCCCCTGGAGAGCAAGGTCAACCTGGGGGTGCTCAAGGAGGACGAGGTCAACATCATCGTCCACGGCCACGAGCCTCTGCTCTCGGAGATGATCGTGCTGGCCGCAAGCCTTCCCGAGATGCAGGAGAAGGCGGAGAAGGCGGGCGCCAAGGGGATCAACCTCTCGGGTATCTGCTGCACCGCCAACGAGGTGCTCACCAGGCACGGAGTTCCCATCGCCGGCAACGTGCTGCAGCAGGAGCTGGCCCTGCTCACCGGCGCGGTGGAAGCCATGGTGGTGGACGTGCAGTGCGTATACCAGGGTATAGGGCAGATAGCGAGCTGCCTGCACACCGACATCATCACCACCTCCCCCCGGGCCAAGATGCCCTACGCGCGGCACATCGAGTTCCACGAGGACCACGCCCTGGACATCGCCAAGGAGATCGTCTCCGCGGCCATCGACAACTTCCCCAAGCGGGGCAAGGTCACCATCCCGGACAACACGGAGTCGCTCATCGCCGGCTTCAACCACGAGTACATCAACTACATGCTGGGAGGCAAGTACCGCGCCTCCTACCGTCCCTTGAACGACGCCATCATCGATGGGCGCATCCGCGGCGTGGTGGGCGTGGTGGGGTGCAACAACCCGCGCGTCAAGCACGACGACATCCACGTGCGCGTGGTGCGCGAGCTCATCGCCAACGGCTGCCTGGTGGTGATGACCGGCTGCGCGGCGCAGTCGGTGGCCAAGGCCGGGCTCATGCTCCCCGAGGTGGCGCGCGAGATCTGCCCCCAGGGACTCTGGGAGGTCTGCGAGGCCGTGGGGATACCGCCGGTGCTCCACTGCGGCTCCTGCGTGGACAACAGCCGCATCCTCATCGCCCTCACCGCCATGGTGCGCGAGGGCGGCCTGGGAGACGACATCAGCGACCTCCCGGCGGCCGGCTGCGCTCCGGAGTGGATGAGCGAGAAGGCCATCTCCATCGGCGAGTACTTCGTGGCCTCGGGCGTGTACACCGTGTTCGGAGTGAAGTGGCCCACCATGGGCTCCAAGAACGTCACCGAGCTTCTCTTTGAGAAGTACAACGAGATCTACAAGAACAGCTGGCACTTCGAGCCCGATCCCGAGAAGATGGTGGGCAAACTTCTCACCCTCATCGACAGCAAGCGCGAGGCCCTGGGCATTTCCGCCAAGCGTGAGAGGGTGCTCTACGACATGGCTATGAGGAGGGAGTTGGAGATCTAATGAGCAGGATAATAGCAACCGCAGCCATCAAGGGAGCCCACAAGGAGGTGGCCGAGGCCGAGCGTATGCTCGCCGAGACCAAGGAGGCCGTCGGCGCCACCGCGAAGGTGGAGTTTCCCAACACAGGGTTCTATTTGCCCATCATCTATGCCCTGACGGGCATAGCTGTGCAGAAGCTCGAGGATATGGATCAGGTGATCGAGCTGGCCAAGGGCCTGCTGCCGCCGGTGCCCAGGGAGCGCCACTGGGTTCCCTACCTGGGGCATACCCTGGACGCGGGCATCGCCACCCTCTTCGCGGGGGAGATCATCGAGGGATGCAAGTACGCCACCAACCCGCCGGTGGACGACCTCTGGCTGGGGGCGGCGGACGACGTGATCATGCGTGAGCGCGGGGTGGAGTTCGTGGACGGCACCGCCCCCGGGTTCTGCGCCCTGGTGGGGAAGGCCTCCAACCCGGAGATGGCCGACCAGATCGTGGTGGAACTCCTGCAGAAGAACCTCTACGTGTGGATCTCCGGCCACGTTGACGGGGTGAGCATCGCCGAGCAGCTCCAGCAGGTGGACCGCCAGCTGGGATGGGACACCCGCATCGTCCCCTACGGCAAGGAGATGTCCTCGGCGGTGTACTCCCTGGGGTTCGCGGCCCGCGCCGCCATGTCCTTCGGGGGCGCCCAGCCGGGAGACTTCTCCAAGATCCTGCGCTACAACAAGAACCGCATCTTCGCCTTCGTGCTGGCGCTGGACTACGTGGACGAGCAGAAATACGCCTACGCGGCGGGGGCCATCAACTACGGCTTCCCCACCATCGCCAACACCAGGATCCCGGACATCCTGCCCACCGGAGTGTGCACCTACGAGCACGTGGTGGGAAGCGTGCCCGAGGAGGAGATCGTCCAGAAGTGCGTGGAGGTGCGGGGCCTCAAGATCCAGATCGCCGAGATCCCCATCCCCATGGCCTACGGCCCCGCCTTCGAGGGCGAGGTCATCCGCAAGGACGATATGTACGTGCAGTTCGGCGGGAACATCACCCCCGCCTTCGAGTACGTGACCATGCGGGAGATGGACGAGGTCACCGACGGCAAGATCGAGGTGGTGGGTCCGGAGATCGACGACGTCGAGGAGGGCGGCGCCCTTCCTCTGGGCATCGTGGTGGAGGTGGCGGGGCGCAAGATGCAGGAGGACTTCGAGTCCATCCTCGAGCGCCAGATACACCACCTCATCAACGGCGCCGAGGGCATCTGGCACATGGGCCAGCGCGACATCGTGTGGACGCGCATCTCCAAGAAGGCACAGGCCAAGGGGTTCAAGATCCGCCACTACGGCGAGATCATCCACGCCAAGCTCATCAACGACTTCCCCTCCATCGTGGACAAGGTGCAGGTGACCATCTACACCAATCCCGAGGACGTGGAGAAGTGGCTGGCCACGGCGCGCGCCGCCTACCGCTACCGCGACGAGAAGACGGCGGGGATGACCGACGAGTCGGTGGACACCTTCTACTCCTGCACCCTTTGCCAGTCCTTCGCCCCCACCCACGTGTGCATCATCTCCCCCCAGCGGCTGGGGCTGTGCGGCGCCTACAACTGGCTGGACGGCAAGGCCGCCTACGAGATCGACCCCACCGGCCCCAACCAGCCGGTGAAGAAAGGGGACTGCACCGACCCCGTGAAGGGCGAGTGGCCGGCCATCAGCGAGTTCGTGAAGGAGAAGTCCGGCGGCAACGTGGAGAACGTCAAGATGTACACCATGATGGAGGACCCCATGACCTCCTGCGGGTGTTTCGAGTGCATCGTGGCCTTCCTGCCCATGTGCAACGGGGTGATGATCGTCAACCGCGAGTACTCGGGGATGACCCCCAGCGGCATGCCCTTCTCCACCCTGGCCAACTCGGTGGGCGGCGGCAACGTCACCCCCGGGTTCATCGGCATCGGCAAGGTGTACATCACCTCCAAGAAGTTCATCTCCGCCGACGGGGGCTTCAAGCGCATCGTGTGGATGCCCAAGGAGCTCAAGGAGACCCTTCGGGAGCAGCTGGAGAAGCGCTGCCAGGACGAGGACGTCAACGACCCGGACTTCATCAACAAGATCGCCGACGAGGATGTGGGGACCAGCGAGGAGGAGATCCTTCCCTGGCTGGAGGAGAAGGGCCATCCCGCCCTCACCATGGACCCCATGCTCATGTAGGAAAGAGGGGGGCAGGGGACCAGCCCCCCTCTTCTTGCGACATAATGAGGTGGGATTACCGCTGATCAAGTAGGAAGGAGAAGGAAATGGGACTTTCGGGCTTGGATATCTTCAAGAAGCTACCCAAGACCAACTGCAAGGAATGCGGCTTCCCGACCTGCCTCGCCTTCGCCATGAAGCTGGCGGCGGGACAGACGGCCCTCGACGAGTGTCCCTACGTTACCGACGAGGTGCGGGCGGAGCTGGCCGAGGCCAGCGCGCCTCCCATCCGCGGGGTCGCCGTGGGGGTGGGTGACGAGGCCTTCAAGGTGGGCGAGGAGCTGGTGCTCTTCCGCCACGAGAAGACCTTCTTCAACCCCGCGGTCCTGGGGGTGCTGGTGAGCGACGACATGGACGACGCGAAGGTGGACGAGCTCGTCAAGCAGGCCAACGAGTGCGAGCACGAGCGCGTCGGCGTCATCCTCAAGGTGGGAGCCGTCGCGGTCAAGGCCGCTTCCGGCGACGCCGGCAAGTTCAAGGCCCTGGTGGAGAAGGTGAAGGGCGCCACCGCCAAGCCCCTCATCCTCATGGCCGAGGACGTGGAGGTCATGAAGGCGGGCGTGGAGGCGGCGGGAGATTCCCGGCCTCTGCTCTACGCCGCCACCGAGGCCAACGCCGACGCCATGGGCGCCCTGGCCAAAGAGAAGGAGCTGCCCCTGGCGGTGAAGGCCGCCGACCTGGACAAGCTGGCGGAGCTCTCGGAGAAGCTCACCGGCATGGGCCTCAAGGACCTGGTGCTCGACCCCGCGCCGCGCAAGCCGGGAGAGACCTTCAAGGACCTGGTGGCCATCCGCAGGGCGGCCCTGAACCAGAAGTTCGCCGCCTTCGGGTTCCCCACCATCACCTTCCCCTGTGAGGAGACCGACGACGAGCTCTACGAGACCGCCCTGGCGGCCATGTACATCTGCAAGTACGGCGGCATCGTAGTGCTCTCCCATGCCGAGCAGTGGAGGATGTACCCCCTCCTGGTCCTGGGCCTGAACATCTACACCGATCCCCAGCGCCCCATGGCCGTGGACTCCAAGTTCTACGAGATCGGCGCCCCGGACGAGAACAGCCCGGTGCTGGTGACCACCAACTTCTCCCTCACCTACTTCATCGTCTCCGGCGAGATCGAGGGGAGCAAGATCCCGGCCTGGCTGGGCGTGGTGGACGTGGACGGGCAGTCGGTGCTCACCGCCTGGGCGGCGGGCAAGTTCGTGCCCGAGACCATCGCCAAGTTCATCAACACCTCCGGCATCGCGGACAAGGTCAAGCACCGCAAGCTGATCATCCCCGGCTACGTGGCCCAGATCTCGGGCGAGCTGGAGGAGGAGCTGCCGGATTGGGAGATCGTCATCGGCACCCGGGAAGCGGCGGATATCCCGGCCTTCCTGCGCCAGTTCTCCACCACCTGAGTCCGGGCTCGAGGTAGGAGCGCTCCGGCCGGCGGCGGGCCGCCTCGGAGGCGGGAACGCGACCAGGCCGCCGGCCGGGCTTGGGATATAGACGCAATAACGATCACAGTACGGAGGAGGAAGGCAAGAGATGATCATCACCACATCGAAGCCCTTCGAGGAGGTGCTCAAGGAGCTCGAGGGGCAGGACAAGGTGTTCATCGTCGGCTGCGGCTCCTGCGCCACCACCTGCGAGACGGGGGGCGAAAAGGAAGTGGCCGAGATGAAGGCCAGGCTCGAGGCGGAGGGCAAGACGGTCACCGGGACGGTGGTCTACGAGGAGGTCTGCCACGAGCTCAACACCAAGCGCAAGTTCCGCGAGAACAAGGAGGCGGTGGAGGCGGCCGAGGGCTTCCTGGTCATGTGCTGCGGCGCCGGCACCCAGTCGGTGCGCGAGGCCACCGACAAGGACGTTCACCCCGCCTGCAACACGGTTTTCCTGGGCAACATCCTGCGCCAAGGCCAGTTCGTGGAGAAGTGCTCCCTGTGCGGCGACTGCGTGCTGGAGGACTTCGGGGCCATCTGCCCCGTCACCCGCTGCCACAAGGGCATCCTCAACGGCCCCTGCGGCGGCACCGACGAGGGCAAGTGCGAGACGGACAAGGAGAAGGACTGCGGCTGGACCCTCATCTTCAACCAGCTGGAGAAGCTGGGCAAGCTCGACCGCTTCAAGCGCATCTACGGCCTCAAGAACTGGCAGGCCAGCATGAAGCCCGGCCGGGTGATTTTCGAGAAGAAGGGCGAGGGGGGTGAATAGGATGACCATGCTTCTGGAAAAGCACGCCAAGCCCAGTATCCAGGAGGTCATGGAATCCGGGAAGTTCCTCGTCACCGGGGAGATCGGGCCTCCCAAGGGCACGGACATCGACGAGATGATCCACCACATCGACCTTCTCAAGGACAAGGTCCACGCCATGAACATCACCGACAACCAGTCCTCGGTGATGCGCTATCCCTCCCTGGGCACCGCCCTCATCGTCCTGGAGCGCGGCGGCGAGCCCAACCTGCAGGTCACCTGCCGGGACCGCAACCGCCTGGCCATCGAGGCGGACCTGCTCTTCGCCTATACCCGCGGCGTGCGCAGCGTGCTCTGCCTCACCGGCGACTCCATCCCCGTGGGCGACCACAAGGAGGCCAAGGGCGTCTTCGACTGCGAGAGCGTGCAGCTCCTCCAGCTCATCCGCAACATGGAGGAGGGGAGGGACTCCGGCGGCAACGAGCTGCAGGGCGGCGTGAAGTTCTACAAGGGCGCCATCGTCACCCCCGAGGCGCAGCCCATCGAGCCCCAGATGTACAAGTTCGAGAAGAAGATCGAGGCGGGGGCGCAGTGGTTCCAGACCCAGGCCGTCTATGACATGGACAACTTCAAGCGCTTCATGGAGCGGGCGCGCAAGATCAACGACAAGGTGAAGATCTGCGCCGGCCTGGTGCTCCTCACCTCCATGGGCGCCATCCGTTACATGAACGCCAACGTCCCCGGCGTCTTCGTGCCCGACAACCTGGTGAAGGAGATGGCCGACGCGCCCAAGGGCGAGGCCCTCAACACCGGCATCAGGATCATGGCGCGCCAGATCCGCCAGTGCATCGACGAGAAGCTCTGCGACGGCGTGCACATCATGGCCATCGGCAAGGAAGACGTGGTGCCCCGCATCCTGGAAGAGGCCGGGGTGGACATCACCAAGATGTAGCGCCTCCTGTCTCGACCCCGGCGGGGTGGAGATGGAAGGGAGCGGTGGGGTCAGGGTCCATCCTGGCCCCGCCCTATGGAAGGTGAAGGCGGAGGTCGCCGCCGGGTTGCCGTTTGTTAGCCGCCTACGGCCGGGACGGGAGCGAGGACGTACGATGACCGGTTCGGCGCCCGCCTCCCGCCGCAGGACGGGGGTCATGACGGAAGGCCCGCGGCAACCCGTGGGCTCGGTCTCCGCCCCGTCACCGGGCGATGGGCGGCGAGACCGCCCTGCGTCCGGCGGCACGGATGCCGGCATGAAGGCGAAGCGGTTTCACCAGAGCGTGGACGGTGACAATAGGTGAAATGGGAGCCGCGCTTGATGGCCACGGCCATAGGAAGCCTGCCGCACCGCGACGCGGCGGAGGCCTGCCGGGTCACCCTCGAGCACCTGCGGGAGGCCCCGGTATGGCCGCAGCTTCCCCACCGCGATTTCCGGGAGAACATGTATGCCCAGTACAGCGAGGGCCTGCCGGGAGTGGTGGTGGATGCGGAGAGGCGGAAGGTCTTCTGCGACACCTCCCGTGACCTCCTGCCCGAGATCGAGGAGGTCTTCCGGGCCTACCTGGAAGGAGACCTCGACGCGGCGGCCATGGGCGAGGAATATGCCGCCGGCCTCCACGCCTTCGCGCGCAGGGTGAGGGAGGAGGGCAGGAGGTATCCCCTCCTCAAGGGGCAGGTCACGGGGCCGGTGAGCTTCGGGCTGACGGTCCTGGACCGGGACAGCCGGCCCATCCTCTACCGCGACGAGCTGGCCGAGGCCATGATCAGGCTCCTCAACCTCAAGGCGCGCTGGATGGAGACCTTACTGCGGGACACGGGGGCGGCCGAGGAGGTGCTCATCTTCTTCGACGAGCCCTATCTGGTGTCCGTGGGCTCGGCGCTGGTGAGCGTGAGCCCGGAGAGGGTGGTGGAGGCGCTGCGCATGTGCGCGGAGGGCCTTACCTGCCTCACCGGCGCGCACTGCTGCGGCAACACCGACTGGAGCCTGCTCTTCCGCTCCGGGCTGAAGGTGGTGAACTTCGACGCCTACGGGTACCTTGAGAGCATGGCGCTGTACCCGGCCGAGCTCGCCGCTTTCCTGGAGCAGGGGGGCGTGCTGGCCTGGGGCGTGGCGGTAAACGACCCCCGCATAGAGGATGAGACGGTGGACGGGCTGGCCCGCCGCTTCGAGGAGGGGGTGGAGCTGCTGGCCTCCCGGGGGGTGCCGCGGGACCTGCTGTGGTCGCGGGCGATGGTGACGCCGTCGTGCGGGCTGGAGGGGGTCTCCGAGGCGCAGGCGGAGAAGGCCTACGCTCTGGTATCGCGGTTGGCGGAGCGCCTGCGTGGCGCGTGAGGATGCGGCGACGGGAGAGGAGATTGGAAAAAAGAGGAAGGCAGGGCACGGAGGCGCGGGAGAGCCATTACGACGCGCGCATGCCGCGCTGGCTTCACCGCTCCGTCCTCGCGGGCCGGGAGCTCCGCGAGGTGGACGCCCTCCTGAGGGACCTGGAGCTCCATACCGTGTGCGAGAGCGCCAGGTGTCCCAACCGCATGGAATGCTTCTCCCGCCGTACCGCCACCTTCATGCTCCTGGGCGATGTCTGCACCCGCGACTGCTCCTTCTGCGGCGTGACCAAGGGCATTCCGGAGCCGCCGGACGCCGGTGAGCCGGAGAGGGTGGCGGAGGCGGCGGCGTCCCTGGGGCTGGAGCACGTGGTGATGACCAGCGTGACCAGGGACGACCTGGAGGACGGCGGGGCGTCGCAGTTCGCCGCCGCGGTGAGGGCGGTCAGGGCGCGGCTGCCGCGGGCCACGGTGGAGGTGTTGACCCCGGACTTCCGGGGGGAGCGCGAGGCCCTGCGACGGGTGCTGGAGGCGGGGCCGCAGGTCTTCAACCACAACCTGGAGACGGTGGAGGAGCTCTACCCGGAGGTGAGGCCGGGGGCGGATTACCGCCGCTCCTTGGAGATGCTGCGGGCGGCGAAGGTAGAGGCGCCGCGGGTGCTCACCAAGAGCGGGATCATGGTGGGCCTGGGGGAGAGCCGCGCCCAGCTGCGCAGGCTCTTCCGCGACCTGGCGGACGCCGGCTGTGATATGCTGACCATCGGGCAGTACCTCAGGCCCTCGCGTGCCCAGCGCAAGGTGGCGAGATTCCTCCCGCCGCGGGAGTTCGCGGAGCTGGGGAAGGAGGCGGAGGAAGCGGGCGTACCCATGGTGGCCTCGGCCCCCCTGGTGCGCAGCTCCTACCGGGCGGGAGAGCTTTTGCATAACGCTTGTACGTAACAGGTGAAGGGATCGACGGGTCGATCGCGAGGTCAGAAGGAGGAGGAAAGATATGCTGATCATCGGCGAGAAGGTAAACGTGATGATGAAGAAGATCGGCGCCGCCATGAAGGAGTTCGACAAGAAGCCCATCCAGGAGATGGCGCTCCTCCAGGCCGAGGGCGGGGCCAACTGGCTGGACATCAACCTGGGGCCCGCCACCAAGCAGGGGCCCGAGCGCATGCGCTTCGTGGTGGAGGCGGTGCAGGAGGTCACGGACCTTCCCCTGGCCCTGGACACCATGAACATCGAGGCCATGAAGGCGGGCTTGGAGACGGTGAAGGACCGCGAGGTGATGATCAATTCCATTTCCTCCCAGCCGGAGCGCATCTCCGCCCTCATGCCCATGGCCGTGGAGCACAACGCCTGGGTGGTGGGCCTGGTCCTCAACGACCAGGGCAACGTGCCCCGCGACGCCTCGGAGAGGGTGGAGGTGGCCTATAACCTCATCATGGCGGCCCAGGAGTACGGCATCCCCCTGGAGAAGCTGCTCATCGACCCCATCGTCCTCCCCATCGCCGTGACCCAGGACCAGGTGCACGCGCTCATAGACGCCATGGACATGCTGCAGGGCGTCTTCGCGGAGTTCGACCCCGCGCCGGGGACGGTGGTAGGACTTTCCAACGTCTCCAACGGCGTGCCCGACGAGTCCCTGTGCAGCCTTCTCAACCGCACCCTGCTGGCGGTGCTCATGGCCAAGGGGCTGACGGCGGCCATCGTGGACCCCAACGACGAGGCGCTCATGGGCGTGGTGAACAGGAACGAGGAGTACCAGATCGTGGAGAAGATCGTCAACGGCGAGGCCGTGGATGAGAGCGATCCCCTCACCATCAAGCTCCTCAAGACCTGGCGGGTGCTCACCGAGGAGACGCTCTACACCCATTCCTATCTGGAGCTCTAAGAGGTCGGGGCCGGGACATTTCCCGGCTCCGCCGTGCATACGTATAAGCCTTACGGGCACCTGCGGAAAGGCCGCGGAGATCGACGCGGCTGTCCCCGTGGAGGGCCGCGGCGGGAGGCGACGCCGGAGGAGTTTTTCCTAGGAGGGGTGAGGAGAAGGCGATTTACCGGCGGACGGAGCGGATGCGCGGAGGCAGGCGTCCGGCCGGGGAGGCCGGCCCGTTTTCCGGACCGTCCGGCGGAGGGAGCCGGAAACGCCCGCGTGATGCGGGATGCGGTGAACATGCCGCCTTGCCCCGGTCAAAAGAACGGAGTTGAAGCACGGACCGGGAGGCGCGCTTTTCGAGCGCGGAGGGCCTTCGATCCCTGGAGACGGCGAGGTGGGTTGACATGAACGACGACGCCTGTAAGTGCAAGCAGCGGTACGCGGACGTGGACGACCTCCGTCCGCTGGAGGAGATTCTGGAGCGTTACCGCGAGGAGAAGGGGGCGCTGATCCCCCTGCTGCAGGACGCCCAAGAGGCCTACGGCTACCTCGACGAGAAGATCATGCGCGCCCTGGCGCGCGGGGCGGGCTACCAGCTCAGCCAGGTCTACGGCGTGGCCACCTTCTACACCCAGTTCCGGCTGGAGCCCATCGGCGAGCACCTCATCCGGGTATGCCACGGCACCGCCTGCCATGTGGCGGGGGCGGAGCTCATCACCGAGGAGATCTCCAACATCCTGGGCATCAAGGACGGGCAGACAACTCCGGATATGAAGTTCACCCTGGAGTCGGTGATGTGCGTGGGGGCCTGTTCCCTCTCTCCCATCATGATCGTGGACGAGGACACCCACGGCAAGCTCAAGCCCGCCAACGTGCGCAAGGTGCTCAAACGCTACATGGGCGACGGGGGCAGCGAGGAGGCTGAGGAATGAGCGGCAACGGCAAGGCGAAACTGGTGCTGGGCTACGGCACCTGCGGCATCGCCGCCGGGGCCAACGCGGTGAAGGAGGCCCTGGAGGGCGAGCTGGCGACGGGGAAGTATCCCGCCTACCTGGACATAGCCGGCTGCATGGGCTTCTGCTACCGCGAGCCCATCGTGGAGGCGACCTACCCGGACGGACGCGCCGTGGTCTACGGGGACCTCACCCCCAAGCGCGTGCCCCGGCTCCTGGAGGCGGTGGCGGCGGGCGAGGTCATCGAGGACTGGGTGGTGCGCCGTTCCGACGACCCCGCCGCCGGCGAGGGGGATTTCCTCGCCAACCAGCACCGCATCGTGCTGCGCAACTGCGGCAACATCAATCCCGAGAGCATCGAGGAGTACGTCGAGGCCGGCGGCTACGAGGCGGCGAAGAAGGCCCTCACCGCCATGACCCCCGAGGAGGTCATCGACGAGGTGAGCAAGTCGGGCATCCGCGGCCGCGGCGGCGCGGGCTTCCCCACCGGCACCAAGTGGGGCTTCGCGCGCAAGGCGAAGGGGGACCAGAAATACCTGGTGTGCAACGCCGACGAGGGCGACCCCGGCGCCTTCATGGACCGCAGCGTGCTGGAGGGCGATCCCCACGCGGTCATCGAGGGCATGATCATCGCCGGCTACGCCATCGGGGCCACCCAGGCCTATATCTACTGCCGGGCCGAGTACCCCCTGGCCCTCAAGCGCCTGGAGAAAGCCATCGCCGAGTGCCGGGAGCGCGGCTTCCTCGGAAAGGGCATCTTCGGCACCGGGTGGGACTTCGACATCAGGATCAAGAAGGGAGCGGGCGCCTTCGTATGCGGCGAGGAGACGGCCCTCATCGCCTCCATCGAGGGCAAGCGGGGCATGCCGCGGCCGCGTCCTCCCTTCCCCGCCAACGAGGGCCTGTGGGGAAAGCCCACCAACATCAACAACGTGGAGACCCTGGCGGCCATCCCCTGGATCATAGCCAACGGCGGCGAGAAGTACGCCGAGATAGGCACCGAGAAGAGCAAAGGGACCAAGGTATTCTGCCTGGCGGGGAAGATACGCCGCAGCGGGCTGGCCGAGGTCCCCATGGGCTACACCCTGCGCCAGGTCATCTTCGACGTGGGCGGCGGGGTGCGCGAGGGCAAGGAGTTCAAGGCGGTGCAGATGGGAGGCCCCTCCGGGGGCTGCCTGCCCGCAAGCCTCCTGGACACCCTGGTGGACTACGAGGCCATCACCGCCACCGGGGCCATCATGGGCTCCGGGGGCATGATCGTGGCCGATTCCTCCACCTGCATGGTGGACCTGGCGCGCTACTTCCTCTCCTTCACCCAGGAGGAGAGCTGCGGCAAGTGCGTGCCCTGCCGCATCGGCACCAAGCGCATGCTGGAGATCCTCACGCGCATCTGCGAGGGCAAGGGCGAGCCGGAGGACATCGAGCGGCTGGAGACCCTGGCGGCGGACATCAAGGCGGCCAGCCTGTGCGCCCTGGGGGGCACCGCCCCCAATCCCGTGCTCACCACCCTCAAGTACTTCCGCAACGAGTACGAGGACCACATCCTGCGCGGCAGGTGCACGGCGGGGGTATGCCCGGCGCTGATCACCGTGTTCATCGACCGGGAGATCTGCACCGGCTGCGGCGCCTGCGCCAAGGTCTGCCCCGTGGAGGCCATCTCGGGGGAGAAGAAGCAGCCCCACGCCATCGACGCCGAGAAATGCATCCGCTGCAAGCTCTGCGTGAGCCGCTGCCCGGAAGAGGCCATCTACACGGAATGAGGAGGCGGGCATGGAAGAAGTACGTTTGACCATAGACGGCAGGGAAGTAACCACCACCTCCGACCGCACCATCCTGGAGGCGGCGCGGGAGGCCGGGGTGCGCATACCCAGCCTCTGCTACGAGGAGCGCATGGACCCCTACGGGGCCTGCCGCATCTGCCTGGTGGAGGTGGAGGGGGCGAGGGGGCTCCTGCCGGCCTGTTACACCCGGGTCACCGACGGCATGGTGGTGCGCACCGCCACCGAGGACCTGGTGCGCATCCGGCGCACCATCCTCGAACTCATCCTCTCCGACCACCCCAAGGACTGCATGACCTGCGAGAGCGCCGGGGACTGCGAGCTGCAGGACCTGGCCTACGAGTACGGGGTCAAGGACACCCCCTTCAAGGGGGAGGAGCACCACTACGAGGTCCTGGCGGACAACCCCTTGATCGAGCGCGATTACGACAAGTGCATCCTCTGCGGGCGCTGCATCCGCATCTGCCGGGAGGTGCAGGGGGTAGGGGTGTACGACTTCGTCAACCGGGGCTTCGAGGCCGTGCCCGGCATCCCCTACGGCAAACCCATGACCGAGTCGCCCTGCGAGTTCTGCGGACAGTGCGTGTCCACCTGTCCCACCGGGGCCATCATCTCCATCCCCTCCAAGGGCAAGGGGCGCTCCTGGCAGGTGGAGAAGGTGAGGACCACCTGCCCCTACTGCGGATGCGGCTGCCAGCTCGACCTGCACGTGCGCGACGGAGAGATCGTGGAGGTCTCCTCTCCGGCCATGACCGGGCCGGGGGAGGGCAACCTCTGCGTCAAGGGGCGCTATGGGTATGCGTTCGTCCACCATCCCGACCGCCTCACCCGGCCCCTGGTGAGGAAAGGGGGCAAGGGGGGCGAGCTGGTCCCCGCCACCTGGGAGGAGGCCCTGGGGGCGGTGGCCACCCACATCCGCAAGGCCTTGGACGAGGGCGGCCCGGACTCCGTGGCCTTCCTGGCCTCGGCCAGGTGCACCAACGAGGAGAACTACCTGCTGCAGAAGCTGGCGCGCGCGGTGGTCGGCACCAACAACGTGGACCACTGCGCACGTTTATGACACAGCTCCACCGTCGCCGGTCTGGCGACAGCTTTCGGGAGCGGGGCCATGACCAACTCCATCGAGGACCTGGAGAAGGCGGGCTGCATCCTGGTCATCGGGTCCAACACCACCGAGGGGCATCCCATCGTCGGGCTGCGCATCAAGCGCGCGGTGATGAAGAACAACTGCCGGCTCATCGTGGCCGAGCCTCGCCACATCCGCCTCTGCTACTATGCCGAGCAGTGGCTGCGCCAGAGGCCGGGGACCGACGTGGCCCTGCTCAACGGGATGATGAACGTCATCCTCTCCGAGGGACTGGCGGACGAGGACTTCATCCGCGAGCGCTGCGAGGGATTCGAGGAGTTCAGGAAGGTGGTGGAGCAGTACCCGCCCGAGAGGGCGGCGGAGATATGCGGCGTGGACGCCGAGGACATCCGCCGCGCCGCCCGCACCTTTGCCGCCGCAGAGAGAGCGGCGATCGTCTATTGTATGGGCATAACCCAGCACACCACCGGGGTGGACAACGTCCTTTCCCTGGCCAACCTGGCCATGCTCACCGGAAACCTAGGCAGGGAGGGGGCGGGGGTCAACCCCCTCCGGGGGCAGAACAACGTGCAGGGAGCCTGCGACATGGGCGGGCTTCCCAACGTCTTTACGGGATACCAGCAGGTCTCCGACCCCGCGGTCAGGAACAAGTTCGAGGCGGCCTGGGGGGTTGACTACCTCTCCGGCAACCCGGGGCTCACCCTCACGGAGATGATGGACGCCGCCGCGAAGGGAGAGGTGAAGGCGCTCTACATCATGGGCGAGAACCCGGTCATCTCCGACCCCGACGTCAGGCACCTCAAGGAGGCCCTGGAGAAAGTGGACTTCCTGGTGGTGCAGGACATCTTCCTCACCGAGACCGCGGCCTATGCCGACGTGGTGCTGCCGGCGGCCTCCTTCGCGGAGAAGGAGGGCACCTTCACCAACACCGATCGCCGCGTGCAGAGGGTGCGCAAGGCGGTGGAGCCGCCGGGCGAGGCCCGCGAGGACTCCTGGATCATCGCCCAGGTGGCGGCGCGCCTGGGATACGAGATGGGCGACGTATCCGCGGCCAGGGTGATGGAGGAGATCGCCTCCCTCACCCCCTCCTACGGCGGGATATCCTATGCCCGGCTGGAGAGAGAGGGCGAGTTGAGGTGGCCCTGCCCGGACGCGGAGCACCCCGGCACCCCCATCCTCCATGTGGGTAGATTTACCAGGGGCAAGGGTCTCTTCAGCGCGGTGGAGTACAGGCCGCCGGCGGAGGAGCCGGACGAGGAGTACCCCTTCATCCTCACCACGGGGAGGTTGCTCACCCACTACCACACCGGCACCATGACCCGGCGCGTGGAGCCCCTCAACGAGCTGGTGCCGCGCAACCGGGTATGGATCAACCCTGCGGACGCCGAGAGGCTGGGAGTGGCGGACGGGCAGGAGGTGGGCCTGCAGTCGCGGCGCGGCGCCATCAGGCTGGAGGCGAAGGTGACGCGGAAGGTGGCGCAGGGCGTGGTCTTCGTGCCCTTCCACTTCGGGGAGTCTCCCGCCAACGCCCTCACCAATCCCGCCCTGGACCCGGTGGCCAAGATACCCGAGCTCAAGGTGGCGGCGGTGCGCCTGGTGACGGGAGAGGAGATGAAGGGACTGCGCTACGAGGAGGCGGGAAGAGCCGCGGCGGCGAGATGACCGTCATTCGCCCATCATTTCATGCTGACCCCCGGGTCGCGGGATGGTAGAATAGTGAGGGACTGGGGCACGAGGAGAACGGGACAAGGTCGAACCGTCAGGGTCCGGTTCCGAGAAGGGGCCGCGAGAAGCGTAGAAACGGGAGAGATGCCACATGAATCTATACCATAATCTCGTGAGGACCACGGAGAGAAACCCCGATGCCACGGCCCTGTACTTCGGGCACGAGACCATCACCTACGGGGAGCTTCTGGCCCGCACCAACCGCCTGGCCAACGCCCTGCGCGAGCTGGGGGTGGACGGCGAATCCAAGGTGGCCGTACTCTTGCGCAACGTGCCCGAGTTCGTCATCTCCTATTACGCTACCCTGGCCCTGGGGGCTACGGTGGTGCCCCTGTGCTACATGTGTCTGGCGGAAGAGGTGGAGAAGATAGTGTGCGACTCCATGGTGGAGACGCTGATCACCAACTTCGAGTTCGACGACCTGGTCAAGGACCTGCAGGCCTCCATGTGCTCCCAGATCCGGCGCATCATCATCAAGGACGCCCCGGAGCTGGAGGGGGTCATCCAGTTCGAGAAGCTGCTGGAGGGCAAGGACACCGAGTTCACCGCCGTGGAGCGCTCCGATGACGACCTGGCGGCGCTCCTCTACGCGCCCACCTCCTCCAAGGTGGTGCGGGGCTGCATGCTCACCCACGGCAACCTCTCCTGGAACGCCAGGGTCATCGCCGAGAAATGCGGCATGGACCAGAGCGACGTGGTCATGGGGGTGCTGCCCTTCTTCGCCGCCTACGGGCAGAGCTGCGTGATGAACGCCTCCATCTACGCTGGCGCTAGCATCGTGCTGCACGAGTCCTTCATCCCCGGGGAGGTGCTAAAGTCCCTGCAGCACGAGCAGGTGACGGTGTTCTTCGGCGTCCCCACCATGTACGTCTACATCCTCAACCATCCCCTCATCTACCAGTATGACCTCAGCACGGTGAGGTTGTGGTTCTGCGGCGGCGCGCCCTTCCCGCGCGAGGTCATGGACCGCTGGAACAACGAGCTGGGGGCGAGGATCTACGAGGGCTACGGCCTCACCGAGGCGGCGCCCCTGGTGACCATGCAGCCCCTGGAAGGTCCTTACAAGGTGGGATCCATAGGCAAGGCGCCGGAGGACCTGGAGCTCAAGGTCATCGACGAAGAGGGCAACGAGCTGCAGCGCGGCGAGGTGGGCGAGCTCATCGTGCGCGGGCCCAATATCATGAAGGGCTACTACAACAAGCCGGAGGATACGGAGGAGGTCCTCAAGGATGGCTGGCTGTACACCGGCGACATGGTGTACATGGACGAGGACGACTACGTGTTCATCGTGGGGAGAAAGAAGGACCTCATCATCCGCGGCGGCTTCAACATATACCCGCGCGAGATCGAGGAGGTGCTGGTGAGCCATCCCCTCATCTCTGAGGCGGCGGTGGTGGGCGTGCCCAACAAGTACCTCGGGGAGGAGGTCAAGGCGTACGTGAAGCAGAAGCCCGGCTCCAACCTCACCGAGGAACAGGTGCTGGAGTACTGCGAGGAGCGCTTGCCCTACTACAAGACGCCCAAGTTCGTGGTCTTCGTGCGCTCCTTCAAGAAGGACCCCTCGGGGCAGATCCTCAAGGAGCTCATCGAGGAGGAATAGCGAGCGGACGGGCACCGCATATCCGGGCGCGGGCGAGGACGGGGCCCGCGCCCTTTTGCTTGCCGTCCTCTCCCTCGCGAGCCCCGGGGGAAACCGGCGACCGTACGCCCTCTCCCGTCTCCGGAGGGCGCATGTCTCCCGACGCCTCCGCGGTCGGGAAACGGGCGGAGCGTGGGGGTCCCCCGCAATGCCCGGCTCAGGGGGAGACGCCTCATGGCCGCGGCGGCGGCTCCACTGGCCGAAGGCATGGAGGGGCCGCTCTGCCTTCCCGGCAGACCGGGCATGGCTCCGCGGGAGGGGTGGGGAGACGCCTCATGGCCGCTGCGGCGGCGAACCAGCGCAAGCGATTTACAGCGTTTTTCGTCGTGTGATAAAATGACGCAAATTTTACGGCTGTCCTAGAGGTCTGCGGGGTGCATACGCAGTCACAAACGGGGGATCTGACGTTGACTGGAGACGGCGCCGTTCGCAAGAAGATCCTTTTAGCCTGCATCCTCTTCGTCTTCTGGATAATCTTCACGGCCACCGTGGCCCTCTACGACCTGGTGCTCGGGGCCGTGTGCTCCGCTTTGGTGGCCGCGTTGACCGTCGCCCTGCTGGGGCGGGCCCTCGACCCGCGCATCACCCCCATGGTGTTGCTGCGGCTGCCGGTGTTCATGGTCCGCCTGGGCTGGGAGATCATCAAGGCGAACTACGACGTGGCCAAGATCATCCTCAACCCCCGGCTGCCCGTAGACCCCCGCATCGTGGAGTACCGCACCTACCTGCCGGACGACCTTCCCCGCACCGTCTTCTCGGATTCCATCACCCTCACCCCGGGGACGGTGACCGTGGAGCTGGAAGGGGACGCGCTCAACGTGCACTGCCTGTGCCCCTACCACGAGGAGGGGCTGGCGGGGCTGGAGAGCATGGTGGCCTGGCTCTTCGGGGTGAAAAAAGATGACCGTGAGGAGATGTCGCGGCCGCCCGCGCAGGCCGGGGGCGGGTCCGGCGTGGGCGGAGGAGCGGGCGACGCGGCTCCGGGAGGCGAGGGATGATGGACGGCTTCCTCACCGTCATCGCCATCATCATCAGCCTCAACGCCGTGATCTGCCTCTACCGCGCGGCGGTGGGGCCCACCGTTCAGGACCGCCTGCTGGGGGTGAACATCGTGGGCACCAAGACCCTGGTGGTGGTGATCCTGGTGACCTTCATCCAGGCGGAGAGCTTCTTCCTCGACGTGGCCATGGTCTACGCCCTGCTGCTCTTCGTGGTCACCGTGGCCCTCTCCCGTTACCTGGAGGCCGAGGGATGGAAGGAGGCGGGATAGCGGTGGCCAGGGAGGTGACGGCGGGCGCGCTCTGCTGCGTGGGCACCTTTTTCTTCCTCCTCGGGACCACAGGGTTGCTGCGCATGCCGGACATCTTCACCCGTCTGCACCCCTCGACCAAATGCGACACCCTGGGGGCGTGTTCCGTGGTCATCGGCATGGCGGTGTACAGCGGATGGTCCTGGGAGCTGCCCAAGCTCGTGGTCATCGCCTGCTTCCTGCTCCTCTCCAGCGCCACCTGCGGCCATGCCATCGGCCGCTCCGCCCTGAGGAGGGACATCGCGTACTGGAGGAAAAAGAGCGGGGAGGGGGAGGATGAGGACGGCCCCTGACCCGGCCGTCGCCCGGGATGCCGGACGCGCGGAGCACCGGCTGGAAAAGGGAAGGTGAACGTTGGGAACGGCTTTAAACCTGGTCTTCATAGCCCTGCTGGTGGCGACGGCCCTCCTCTCCGTCTTCGCCCGAGACCTGCTGGCGGCGGTGATCATCTTCTCGGTGTACAGCCTGATCATGGCCTTGATGTGGCAGCGCCTGCAGGCGCCCGACCTGGCCCTCACCGAGGCCGCGGTGGGCGCGGGGGTGACCACGGTGCTCTTCGTGGTGACCATCTTCAAGACCCGCCGAAGGGAGGAGGAGAAGGAATGAGGACCATCGCCCATCCGCCGCGCGCGGATGCTCCGCTTGCCGGCACAGAGGAGGGGGAAGGGGCATGAAGAACCTTCTCGCCCTGCTGTTCATTGCCGCGCTGGCGGCCCTGCTCCTCTACGTGGTGGCCAACATGCCGCCCATGGGGGACCCCGAGAGCCCCACCGCCACCCACGTCATCCCCCGCTACCTGGAGAAGGCGGATGAGGAGACCCATACCGTCAACGTCGTCACCGGCGTGATCCTCAACTACCGCGGGTACGACACCATGGGGGAGGTCACGGTGATCTTCAGCGCCCTGGCCGCGGCCCTGGCGGTGCTGGGGAGGGAGAGGCGCGGGCGCATCCACGCCTACGTGGACCGCTCCAGCGTCCCCTCCTCGGTGATCGTGCGCACCATGGTGCGTTTCCTGGTGCCCCTCATCGTCCTCTTCTCCGTATACACCATCCTGCACGGGGAGATCTCGCCCGGCGGAGGCTTCCAGGGCGGGGCGATCATCGGGGGGAGCATGATCGTCTTCACCACCATCTTCGGGCTCTACGAGTCCTCGCGGCGCATCCCCCAGAAGGTGCGCTTCCCCCTCGAGGGGTCGGCGGTTCTCACCTTTTTCCTGGTGGGGGTGCTGGGCATGGTGGGGGGAGGGAACTTCCTCACCTACGCCTGGCCCAGGGTGGCCTCGGGGCTGCAGCCCGCGCTGGTGACCTGGCTTACGGTGCTGGTGGAGATAGGCATAGGGCTGGGAGGGGCCATGGTGCTCACCTCCATCCTCTTCTGCATGATCCGGGAGGAGGAAGAGATTGCGCCTGCTGCATAACTATCACTACGTCGCGGCCATGCTGCTCTTCTGCATCGGGCTCTACACCGTCATCGCCCGGCGCAACATCATCAAGAAGCTCATCGGGCTGAACATCATGGAGACCTCGGTGTTCTTCTTCTACATCTCCCTGGGGTACCTCGACGGCGGCATCGCCCCCATAAGGGTGGGAGGAGCGGAACCCGCGCGCATGGTCAACCCCATACCCCAGGCGCTCATCCTCACCGGCATCGTGGTGGCGGTGAGCGTCACCGCGGTGGCCCTCAGCCTGGTCATCCTGCTCTACCGCCAGTACGGTACCCTGGACGTGGACCGGCTCTACCGCGAGGAGGACGGGGGAGCACACGCGGACCCCACCGGGGAGGAATCGCCGTAGATGGGCGCCTACCGTCACTTCCCCATCCTCATGATCACCATACCCCTGGTGTGCGCGGTGCTGCTGCCCTTCCTGGGTTACCTGCGGGAGAGGTGGGTGCCTTGGGCGGCCCTGCTGCCCCTCTCGACATCCACCATCCTGGGCCTATTGCTCATAGGCAGGATACCCGCCGGCTCCCATCTCAGCTATCACCTCGGGGGATGGGAACCGCCCTTCGGGATCGAGATACGCGTGGATTACGCGGGGCTCTTCCTCCTCCTGGTGGTCTGCGGCATATCCCTACTCGCCCTCGCCTTCTCGCGGCGCTACATCGACAGGGAGGTCACGGGAGGGCGCCTCACCGCCTATTACGTGCTCTTCCTGCTCATGAGCGGGGCCATGCTGGGCTTCGTGGCCACGGGGGACGTGTTCAACCTATTCGTGTTCATGGAGATACTGGCCCTGACCTCCTATGCCCTGGTGGCCATCACCGGCAACCGCAACGCGGTGCGCGCCGCCTTCAAGTACCTGCTCATGGGGGCACCTTCGTCCATCATGGTCCTGCTGGCGATAGGCTTTCTCTACTCCGCCACCGGCTCCCTGAACATGGCCGACCTCTCCGCGCGCATCGCCGAGTCCGGCTACACCGAGGTGCTGGTGGTGTCCTTCATCCTCTTCGTCATCGGTTTCGGGGTGAAGGCCGCCCTTTTCCCCCTGCACATGTGGCTGCCGGACGCCCATTCCATCGCCCCCTCTCCCATCAGCGCCATGCTCTCGGGCCTGCTGGTGGAGGTATGCGCCTTCGCGCTGCTCCGCCTGACCTTCTCCGTGTACACCGCGGGCACGGTGTCCGTCACCGGGGGGACCCTGGAGGCGGTGAGCGTGTTCGCGGCGGCGGCGGTTCTCTACGGCGGCATCATGGCCATAATGCAGAAGGACCTCAAGGTGATGATCGCCTACTCCACCATCAGCCACATCGGCTACATCTTTCTGGGCATAACCTCCTACACCAGGGAGGGCTTGGCGGGGGCCATGTACCACATGCTGGACCATGGACTGGCCAAGGCCTGCCTCTTCCTCTGCGCGGGGTGCGTGATCTACCTGAAGGGTTACCGGCGCATCGAGGACCTCAAGGGGGCCTGGAGGCAGATGCCCTGGACCTGTTTCGCCTTCTCCTTGGCGGCCATCTCCGTGATCGGGCTGCCGCCCACGGCGGGCTTCATCAGCAAGTTCTACCTCATCTACGGCAACTTCACCGCGGAGAGATGGCCCTATGCCCTGGTGCTCTTGGTGGGGGCCATCCTGGCCGCGGTCTACTGCCTGCGGGTGATATATTACATGTTTTTCCAGTCGGGGAAGGAGGGCGCGTGGGACGAGGGCGGCGGCGACGCCCCGCTCTCCATGCTCGTGCCGGTGTGGGCCCTCGCCGCCGGCACCCTCTTCTTCGGCGTGTTCTCGGGACTGATCATGGATTCGCTGCTGAAGGCGGCCGCCTTCCTGCTATGAGACAAAGGGGGTAGTCGATGCCGGAAAAAAGCACGTTCTCGGTGATCCCGCTGGTGGCGATCCTGCTGCCCTGGTTCTCCCTGGTGGTGATCACGGCCAGCCCCAAGAGGGCGCGTACCCTGCGTCTGTGGCTCTGCGCCCTGGGCGCCCTGGCCACCCTAGGGGTGGTGCTGTCCCTGCTCCCGGGCATCCTGGACGGGAACACCTACACCATCAAGCTGGCCAGCGTGGTGGAGGGCTTGGAGATGCGTCTCACCGTGGACACCCTGGGATATTATTTCTCCCTCATCCTGGCCTTCCTCTGGTTGCTGGCCACGGTGTATTCCATCTCCTATATCGACCACAAGGAAAACCGCTTCTTCGTCTTCATGGCCCTGTGCGAGTCCTTCCTCATCGGGTGCGCCTACTCGGCCAACATGTTCACCTACTTCATCTTCTACGAGATGATGACCTTCGGGTCCTACCCCCTGATCATCCACGAGGAGACGGCCATGGCCCGTAGGGCGGGATACAAGTACCTGGTGTACGCCGTCTCCGCCGGCAACGTGCTCTTCTTCGCCATCGTGGCGCATTACTTCTGGGGTGACGGCCAGCTCGGCTTCGGTTCCTACGGGGTGCTGAGCCTGGAGTTCGCGAGCCGGGCGGCGCTGATGACCGTCTTCTTCACCTACCTGGCGGGGTTCGGGGTGAAGGCGGCCATCATGCCCCTGCACGGGTGGGTGCCGGACGCCCACCCCGCCGCGCCCTCCCCCGCCAGCGCCCTGCTCTCGGGGGTCATCCTCAAGGCGGGGGCCTTCGGCATCATCCGCGTGTGCTTCAACGTCTTCGGCGTGGACCTCATGCGGGAACTGAAGGTCTTCGTGGTCATGGCCGTGCTGGCGTGCATCACCATCGTGGTGGCTTCGGTATTCGCCCTCACCCAGGACAACCTCAAGCGGCGGCTGGCCTATTCCAGCATCGGACAGGTATCTTACATCATCCTCGGGCTCGCCATGCTCACCCACGACGGCGCGCTGGGCGGGGTCATGCACCTCACCCACCACGCCCTCATGAAGGGCTGCCTGTTCCTCTGCGCCGGAGTGATCCTGGTGAAGACGGGGAAGAAGAACATCAGCGACATGAAGGGGATAGGATACCAGCTCCCCATCACCATGATCTGTTTCTCGGTATGCGCCCTGGCCATGATGGGCACCCCGCCCTCGGTGGGCTTCATCACCAAGTGGTTGCTGGGGAGCGGTTCCCTGGAGGCCGGCCTGCCGGTATACGTGGTCATCCTCCTCACCAGCGCCCTCCTCAACGCGGCGTATTTCCTGCCCATCATCTACACCGCCTTCTTCCGCTGGGAGGGCGACGAGGCGGAGGAGGGCGAGGAGCACCATCGCCCCAGGCTGGTCTTCGGCAAGGAAGCGGACCACGAGATGGTGGTGCCCATCGTCATCCTGGCGGCCCTGGTGGTCATCGTGGGGATCTGGGTGACGGTGCCCGGATTCCCCTATTCCCTGGTGAGCAAGGTGGTGGGGGTCATCTTCCCCTGAGGCTGCGAGATGGAGTGGCCCCTTGGACCCGGCGATGGATGTGGACGGCCCGAGGCGGGGATCCGCTTCCCCTGAGGATGTGAGGTAGGGTGGCGCACGAGGAAAAAGTTGCCGTTCTCGCTTACTCGGCCCTGCCGGCCCTGGCCCTGGCCCTGCCGGCGCTGGGAGCGGCCTGCGCTGTCGCGGCGGGGGAGGCGCGCGCCCGCCTTCGCAACTGGGCCGCCGTGCTCTTCACCGGCGCCACCCTGGCGACGGTCACGGCGCTGCTGGCGCGCGTGCTCTCGCGCGGGCCGGCCTATTTCAACCTGGACATCATGCGCATCGGCGATCGCTTCGTGGGCAACCTAGAGGTGGACGCCATGGGCGCCTTTTTCGCCTTCTTCGCCTCGCTGCTGTGGTTCGCGGCCTCGCTGCATGCCTTCCGCTACCTGGACCACGAGCACAAGCGCACCCGCTTCTATCTCTTCATGCTCCTCACCGAGACCGCCACCCTGGGCGTGTTCATGGTGCAGGACTTCTTCACCCTCTACCTCTTCTTCGAGGCCATGGGGCTGCTGGCTTACCTCCTGGTCATCCACTCCGAGACGGAAAAAGCGCGCGCCGCCGCCACAAAGTACATCTGCATGACCGTCATAGGAGGCCTGAGCCTGGTGGGAGGGGTGTTCCTCTACCTAGGTTACGCGGGCACGGTGGCCTTCCGGCCCCTGGCCGAGAGCGCCTGGCTGGCGGGTTCCTTCAAGGTGGTGGCCCTGGTCTGCCTCATCGCGGGGTTCGGGGTCAAAGCGGGCATGGTGCCGGTGCACATCTGGCTGCCCGATGCCCACCCGGCGGCGCCCTCCCCCGCCAGCGCCCTGCTCTCGGGGGTGATGATCAAGGCGGGCGCCTACGGCATCATCAGGACCCTGCTCTCCTTCTTACAGCAGCCGGCGGCGCACGCGGCGCACGCGGAGACGGCCGCGGCGGGCGCCCACGGCGCGGAAGGGGCGGCCCACGCCGCCGGCGGCCTGGTCTCCAACGTGCAGGCTCTAGGCCTGGCGGTCATCCTCATCGCCGTGGCCACCATGTTCACCGGCATGCTCCTGGCCTTGGTGCAGAGGGATATCAAGCGCACCCTGGCCTATTCCAGCGTGAGCCAGATGGGCTATATCCTCTTCGGGGCGGGCTGCCTGGCCTATCTGGGAGCGGAGGGCCCCATGGGCATGGGAGGAAGTGTTTACCATGTCTTGAACCATGCCTTCTTCAAGGGGTGTTTCTTCCTCGCCGCCGGCTCCATCCTCTTCCGCGCCCACGAGCTGGACATGTACAGGCTGGGCGGCCTGTGGCGGCGCATGCCCCTCACCACCATATGCTGGTGCGTGGCGGCCCTGGGGATCATGGGCATCCCTCCCTTCGGGGGCTTCGTGTCCAAGACCCTCCTGCATCACGCCATCCTGGAGTCCCACCACCTCGCCGAGGCCGGACACCTGGGCACCGCCGGCCTGGTGAAGTTCGCGGAGGTGATGTTCATCGTCACCAGCGGGGGGACCATCTGCTACATCACCAAGATGACCTACTACACCTTCTTCCGCCGTCCCCGGGAGGAGCACGCGCATCACCTGGAGGAGGTGCGCGAGGCTCCCGCATGGATGCTCGCCGGCACCGCGCTGCTCGCCGCCGGGGTGCTGGTGAACGGGTTCTTCCCCGGCCTGCTCCTGCGGCGGCTGGTGGGGCCGGTGGTGAGCACGGTGCCCGGTTTCGACGCCCACATGGCGGCCCACCTCTCCGAGGTGCCGGTCTATATCTGGGCCAACCTCAAAGAGATATTCATCCCCCTGGCCATCGGTCTGGGGCTGTTCTCGCTCGGAGCGTGGCCGGACCTGCTGGGGGTGGAGAGGCGCGGTCCCGACCTCTTCGGCCTCCGGCTCCCGCGCTGGTTGGGGGTCGATTACTGGTACGTGCGGGGGGCTAGGGGTTCCCTGGCCCTGCTGTTCGCCGGCAGGCGCCTCTACGCCCCCGTGAAGGAGGGGGTGGTGCGAGAGGCGAAGAGGGGAGCCGCGGGAACGGTGCGCGTGGTGCGCGAGGTCATCTATCCCGGCCTGACCTCGAGACCCGCGGGATGGATAAAGGCGTACACGCTGCGGCTCTACCGGGAGGCGCGCAGCGAGTTCCTTCCCAGGATCAGGGAATACCAGGGAGACCTCGCCGTGGGGGCGCTGGTCATCGCGGTCTCCCTCACCCTGTTCCTGATCATGAGGTTGTTGTGAGGGCGCGCGGCCATCAGGGTATAAGTGGGGTGAGGGGATGACCGCGAAGGCGTCGGACGGCGTCGGGGATGAGCGCGAGGTGAGATGAAAAGGCCATGATGGTGGAGGTTTGCCTGGGGACGGCCGTGGCGGCCGCGGAGGGTCTCGGTCGGGATCTCTTCGCGGTGCTGGTGGCGGCGGGGGCCGGGATCGCCGTGCTCCTCTACGCCGCGGCCTCGGACCTCTTCGAGCTGAAGCTGTTCAAGTTCGATCCCTACTCCGTGAGGCTCCCCAAGGAGGCGAGGGTGGAGTACTGGTACACGCGGGCGGCGCGCCGGTTCGAGGCTTTCCTGGCGGGCGGGGGCTGGAAGTATGCCAAGGCGAAGAAGCAGGCCAAGGTGCGCATAAAGGGGGACTGGCGGCGCCTGCGGCGGGAGACGAGGCGCATGCTCCCGGAGGCGGCCAGACGCCTTAACCGCGACATAGCCATGGGCGCTCTGGCCATCGCCGTGGTGCTGGTGGCGCTGCTCATCTTCAGTTTGCTGTGAGGCCTGGCGCGCACCATGCGCGCGGTGGCAAGGAGACGGAAAAAGGGGGTTGCACATGAAAGGGGTCCTGGTTTCCCTTATGGCCCTGCTCCTATGTGTGTTATTGTGGTCGGGAAGCGTGGTTCCCGCCCTGGGGCAGGGAGAGAGCGGGGGTGGCGACGGGGGAGGCGGAACGGTCCGCCTCATCGTGACCATAGCTGTCATCTGGCTGGCCATCATGGCCGCGGTGGTGACGGTGGTCATCGTGACGCGGAAGAAGTCGGGCGAAGAGGAGAGGGAGAGCCGCGAGGGATGAAGGCGCGGCGGAAAAGGAGTGGTAAGACATGGAAGACAGGATCGGCCTGGTATCGCGGTGGTTCGTGGCATTGACGGCGGTCTTCATACCCCTGTCCATCCTGGTGCTCATCTCCGGCTCCTGGGGGGCCAACTTCCTCTCCAGCCAGTGGACGCGCTACCTGCTCTTCGCCTCCTGGGTGGCCCTCACGGTGTCGCTGGTGGTGGGGGCGGGCAACACCGTCGCCTTCATGGCCGTGGACGGCGAGAAGGAGGAGGGGACGGGATCCCTCTCGCCGGGCGAGGGCGGCGGGGGCGAGGGGGAGAGCGAAGGGCTGGCCCGAACCTCAGGGGTTCGGAAGGAAAATTCCTCCAACATGAGCTACAACCTGCTGCTGGTGCAGGTGGGCGCTTTCCTGGTGGGGGTGGTGCTCTACGTGGCCTTCATCTCCTGGATGCTCCTGCCGAAGATCGTCATGAACGCCTATTGATCCTCTCCGGGAATGGGGACCTACACCCACCGTTTTTACCGCGAGGGCATGCACGCGGAGGGCCTGATGCCCTTCCGCGTGGTCGAGGGGGAGAGCGACCTCTTTCTATTCGCGCGCCGCGACCTGTCGCGGGAGGCGCGCCTCTCCCTCTCCCGGCACCGCCGGGAACTGGAGGAGTTCATCGCCCGCCAGCCCCTCTTCGCGTCCACCTTCCGCCCCTACGAGGTCCCGGAGGACGCGCCGCCGGTGGTGAGGGTCATGGCGGAGGCGGCGTGCCGCGCGGGCGTCGGCCCCATGGCCTGCGTGGCGGGGGCGCTGGCGGACCTGGTGGGGGGCGACCTGGCGGCCTGGAGCGAGGAGGTCATCGTGGAGAACGGCGGCGATATCCACCTGCGCTCGACGCGGATGCGCCGGGTGGGGATCTTCGCCGGCCCCTCCCGGTGGAGCGGGCGCCTCGCGCTCCGGGTCGGACCCACGCCCCCCGGGGGGACCGGCATATGCACCTCCTCCGCCTCCGTGGGCCCCTCGTACAGCGCGGGTACGGCGGACTGCGCCCTGGTGGTGGCGGAGAGCGCCGCCCTGGCCGACGCAGTGGCCAGCGCCCTCGGCAATCGGGCCAAAGGCCCGCAACACATCGAGGAGGCGCTGGAGGCGGCGATGGGCATCGCGGGAGTCGCAGGATGCCTGTTGGTCGTGGGCGAACACCTCGGGGCACGCGGCGAACTCGAGCTCGAAGAGCTGTGAAGGAGCGATTGGTCCTGCGCCGGACCCCCTAAGCAGTCGCCCCGGAAGAGACCGCGCGCGCACGCCGTCTTCGCTCCGGGCTGAGGCGGTAGTATATCCCGCCCGCGAGCTCGATGACGCGCCAGAGGTTGGTGGCCCGCGGCACCTGCATCGCCCAGCGGCCGTGGCCGGCGGCGCAGGTCCCGGTCTTGCGGGCGGGATCGAGGGTCACCTCCGCCACGATCACCCCCTCCTCGTCGCCGAGCCGGGCTTTCACCGTGCCGTCGCCGTCGGCGATGGCGGAAAGGCCGGGGAAGCTGGAGGTCTGGGTGAGGAAGGGAAGGCCGGGCATGGGAGACACCCAGGGCCCGCACTTGTTCGCGAACACCGCCGGGACGCCCAGCATGGCGGCATAGAAGGGCGCCATTTCCTCCAGGAGCCGGTTGAAGCCGGCGACGGCCCCGGCGGGGAAGAAGGGATTGGGCATGGGAGAGGGGGCGGAGTGGGGCATGAGCAGGATGTCCGGGTCCTGCGCGCACATCATGCGGGGGAGGTAGGCGAGCTGGTTCTCGTAGCAGATGCCCACCCCTATCCTGCCCAGTGCGGTATCCATGCAGTGGGGACCGTCCTGGCCCCGCGTGAAGTAGGCCTCGGCGCAGGCGGGGGTGCGCTTGCGCACCCTCCCGGCCTCCTCCCCCCGGGGGTCGGTGAGCACGAAGCTGTTGTAGAAATGCTCTCCCTCCGCCTCCAGGTAGCTGGTGCCCAGCCAGATGCCGAGGCGGCGGGAGGTGTCGCGCAGCCACCGGACGGTGGCCCCTTCCCCGGGCTCGGCTGCGTCCCAGATCTCGCGGGAGAAGATGTAACCCGTGGGCATGAACTCCGGGAGGAGCACCAGCGAGGCTCCCCGGGCGGCGGCCGTCTCCACCAGGGGCGTGGCGCGAGCCAGGTTGCCCGCGATGTCGCCGTTCCGCGATGCCATCTGCACCGCTGCCACCGTGAGCGAGCGCTTGCCGCGGTCCATCCCTCACTCCCCTTCCGTGGTCGCGGCGACCGGGCAGCCGCGCGGCGGGCGGCGGCGACATCGACCCGGCCGCTTTGCCCTGGCCTTTATCCGTGTGGAAAGTATAACCCCATCCCGCCGCCACGGTCACGCCTTCCATCCGGCTCCATGCCCTGACCCCCGTCGCCGCGGGCCCGCCGCTCTCCCGCCGGGAGCCCCGGCCCCGTCCCGCGACCGACCCGCACAGGAGGTCGCCCCTGCGCGCGACGCGCCGCCTGACGGGTTGTCGTGGGGAGCGTAGTGGATGATATATTACAGGAGAAGCGCAGAACGGTATCGACGGGGAGAGAAAGTGGTCTCGGAGCTGGAGCGCGCTGAGGAGAGGGCGAAGAGGCTCAGGGATGAGCTGAACTACCACAACTACCGCTATTACGTCCTGGACGACCCTGTGATCTCCGACGAGGAATACGACCGCATGATGAGGGAACTCCAGGAGCTGGAAGAGCGCTACCCGCAGCTGGTCACCCCCGATTCGCCCACCCGCAGGGTGGGGGCGCCCCCCGACCAGGCCTTCCGGCCGGTGAGGCACCGGGCCCGCATGATGAGCCTGGACAACGTCTTCGACCAGGCGGAGCTGGAGGCCTTCATCCACCGCGTGGAGGGCCAGGTGGGGGAGACCGGCTACGTATGCGAGCTGAAGATCGACGGGGCCGGCATAGCCCTCACCTACGAGGACGGCGTCTTTGTGCGCGGCGCCACCAGGGGGGACGGGGTGACCGGGGAGGACGTCACCGCCAACCTCAGGACGGTGAAGTCTCTGCCCCTGCGGCTCCTCCATGAAGACCGGGTCTCCTACCTGGAGATAAGGGGCGAGGTCTTCATGCCCAAGGAGTCCTTCGCGGAGCTTAACCGTCAGCGCGAGGAGGAGGGCCAGCCGCCCTTCGCGAACCCCCGCAACGCGGCCGCGGGATCGCTCAGGCAGCTGGACCCGCGGGTCACCGCCTCGCGCAACCTGGACCTCATCTGTTACGAGATCGGATACATAGAGGGCAGGAGTTTCCGTACCCACCGGGAGGTGCTGGAGCGGATCGCGTCGTGGGGATTCCATGTCAGCGAGCACTGGCGCCCCGCCGCCGGAGCGGGCGAGATCCTGGATTTCTGCCGGGAATGGATAGCCAGGAGAGACGAGCTCCCCTACGAGGTGGACGGCGCGGTGATCAAGGTGGACCGCCTTGACCTGCGGGAGCGGCTGGGGGCCACCAGCAAGGCGCCGCGCTGGGCGGTGGCCTACAAGTTCCCGGCCGAGGAGAAGACCACCCGCCTCCTGGACATCGAGATAAACGTGGGGCGCACCGGCGCCCTCACCCCCACCGCCGTGCTCGAGCCCGTCTTCGTGGGAGGATCGACGGTGTCCCGCGCCACCCTGCATAACGAGGACGAGATCAGGCGCAAGGGGCTGAAGATCGGGGACGTGGTCCTGGTGCACAAGGCCGGGGACGTCATCCCCGAGGTCATCAAGCCCCTGGTGGAGCTGCGGGACGGCACGGAGCGGGAGTTCGCCATGCCCGAACGCTGTCCGGCATGCGGGAGCAAGGTCTACCGTCCAGAGGGGGAGGTGGTGGCCAGGTGCCTGAACGTGGACTGCCCCGCCCGCCTCTTCGAGAGCGTGCTGCATTTCGGCTCCCGGGGAGCGATGGACATAGAAGGGTTGGGGCCCGCCACCATCAGCGAGCTCATGGAGAAGGGTTACGTGCGCACGGTGGAGGACATCTATTACCTCACCGAGGAGCAGCTCTACTCCCTCACCGGCTTCAAGGACAAATCGGTGGCCAACATGATGGAGTCCATCGCCCGCAGCAAGGAGCGGCCCCTCTCCCGCCTGCTCTTCGCCCTGGGCATCCGGCATGTCGGCGCCCACCTGGCGGAGGTCCTGGCCCGCCGTTTCCGCACCATGGACCGGCTGATGGAGGCGGACGAGGAGGAGCTGCTCTCCATCGAGGAGGTGGGGCCGGCCATCGCAGAGAGCGTGAGGGCCTTCTTCTCGGAACCCAGGAACATCCAGCTCATCCGGCGCCTCAAAGAGGCGGGAGTGAACATGGAGGAGGGAGGCCCGGAGGAGGGGCCCCGCGACCTGGAGGGGCTGACCTTCGTGCTCACCGGGGGCCTCGATTCCATGACCAGGGAGGAGGCGCGCCAGGCCATCGAGGCGCGGGGAGGCCGGGTGAGCTCCAGCGTGAGCGGGAAGACGGACTACGTGGTGGCGGGCAGGGATCCGGGGAGCAAGTACGACAGGGCGGTGCAGCTGGGGGTGAAGATCATCGGGGAGGGCGAGTTCCTGGAGATGCTCGGCCGTTGACGGGTGGCGGGCGAGGTGAGGTGCCCGTCCCCCCTGCCGGCGGCGGTGCGAGGAGGAAGAAGAAGGGAAGAAGGTCCGGGGACCGGGGAGAGGAAGGGTCCCCGCGGGATCCTGCCGGGGGTTCGCGCGATCCCGCGGCGTGTCGCAGGGGCGGGGCGACGAGGCGAGAGGAGGAGCATGATCGAGAGGAAGGACGTGGAATACGTGGCGTGGCTGGCACGCCTGGAGCTGAGCGAGGAGGAGATAGAGAGGTTCACGCGCCAGCTCGGGCAGGTGCTGGAACACGCGGAGAGGATCAAGTCCCTGGATACCGGGGAGGTCAGGCCCACCTCCCATCCCATTCCGCTCAGGAACGTGATGCGGGAGGACGAGGTGAGGCCGGGGCTCACCCAGCAGGAAGCCCTTTCCAACGCCCCGCGGGCGGAGGGGGGTTATTTCGCCGTGCCGAGGATCATCTAGCCACGGGAGGAGAGCGGTGTCGCCGTACATCCACGTCCTCTCCGCGTCGGTCATGCTGGCACTCGCCGCCTGGATCCGGCGCTCCGGCGCGGAGCGCGGCGAGCCGGCGCGATATCTGGTGGTGTGGCTGGCGTTGAGCGCGGCGGCCTCGCTGATCATGGCCGCGAGCCAGTGGGTGGAAGACGAGACCGTGAGCCTCTCCTTCGCCGCCGCGGCGCGCTCCCTGGGGCTCATGGGGGCCTTCATCGCCTTCGTCTTCACCCGCTCCTTCAGCCGCAGCCCGGACAGCTCGCTCTACTTCTGGTCGCTTCCCCTGCAGCTGGGACTGGCTTCCAACATCCTCAACTGGGAGCGCATCTACCGGCTCGAGGGCCGGACCTGGGTGCTGAGGGCGGGGGATTCCCTCGCCCTTGCGGTCGCCGTGGCGATCTGGTTCTACTATCTTCTGGCGCTGCTCTACGCCCTGCTGCTCTATTCCACCCTCAAGAAGGAGGGGAAGGAGATGGAGAGCCGGCGCACCCTGGTCATGACCCTGGGGCTGTTGTTGCTGATGGCGGCGGGTTCCCTGGGGGGCATGGTGAACGGGGTCACCGGCCATGCCGCCGTTTACGGGAGCCTGGGCTACCTCGCGGGGGTTCTGTCGCTGGTGTGGGCCTTCGGCTTTCCCCTCGCCTCCGGGGAGCCGGGACGCTGGCGTTAGCAAGGAAGGAAAGGAAAGGAAGGAAAGGAAGACGTTGGAATCACTCTACGCCATGAGGGCATGGGAATTGAGGGAGCTGCTGGAACGGCGGGAGGTCTCCGCCGCGGAGGTCCTGGACTCCGTGCTGGACCGCATCGAGGAGGTCGAGGACCGGGTGCGCTCCTATATAACCCTCACCGAGGAAGAGGCGCGCGCCGCCGCGGCGGCGGCCGACGACGCGCGTGCGAGGGGAGAGGACGCCGGAGCGGTGGGCGGGATACCCATGGCGGTGAAGGACGTGCTCTGCACGCGGGGGGTGCGCACCACCTGCGGGTCGCGCATGCTGGAGCACTACGTCCCCGTCTACGACGCCACGGTGGTGGGAAGGCTGCGCGCCCAGGGTCTCACCATGGTGGGCAAGGCCAACATGGACGAGTTCGCCATGGGCTCCTCCACCGAGAACTCCGCCTTCCACCCCACCCGCAACCCTTGGGACCTCCAGAGGGTGCCGGGCGGTTCCAGCGGGGGCTCCGCCGCGGCGGTGGCGGCGGGGGAGGCGATATGGGCACTGGGCTCCGACACCGGGGGCTCCATCCGCCAGCCGGCCTCCTTCTGCGGCCTGGTGGGGATGAAGCCCACCTACGGACTGGTGTCGCGCTACGGCCTGGTGGCCTTCGCCTCTTCCCTCGACCAGGTGGGGCCCATAACCCGCGACGTCAGGGACTGCGCTCTCCTGCTCTCGCTGCTGGCGGGACACGACCCCCTGGATTCCACCTCCCTTCCCGGCGAGATCCCGGACTACGCCGCGGCCTTGGAGGGGGGCGTGCGCGGACTCAGGGTGGGGGTGCCGCGCGAGCTCATACAGGAAGGACTGACCCCCGGCGTGAGGGAGGCGGTGGAGGGGGCGCTGCGCCTGCTGGAGGAGCTGGGGGCGGAGGTGTCGGAGGCCTCGCTGCCCAACCTCGACTACGCCCTCAGCGCCTATTACATCATCGCACCCGCCGAGGCGAGCTCCAACCTGGCGCGGTTCGACGGGGTGCGCTACGGCCTGCGCGTGGAGGGCGCCGCGGACATGATGGAGATGTACGGGCGCACCCGCGCGGCGGGCTTCGGGGCGGAGGTGAAGAGGCGTATCATGCTCGGCACCTATGCCCTCTCGGCGGGCTATTACGAGGCCTATTACGGGCAGGCCCAGAAGGTGAGGACGCTCATCATCGCCGATTTCGACGCCGCCTTCCGGAGCTTCGACGTGCTGGTCAGCCCCACTTCCCCCACCCCCGCCTTCGAGCTGGGGGAGAAGGTGGAGGACCCGCTATCCATGTACCTCTCGGACGTGTGCACCATCCCCGTGAACCTGGCGGGCATCCCGGCGGTGAACATACCCTGCGGGCTGGACGGCGGCCTGCCGGTGGGGCTGCAGATCATGGGGAGGGTGCTGGATGAGGCCACCCTGCTCCGCGTGGCCCGCGCCCTGGAGGAGGCGCTGGACTTCCGGGCGGCGCCGGATCCCGGAAGGGGGGTGGGGAGATGAGCGGCTACGAGGCGGTGATCGGGCTGGAGATACATGCCGAGCTCAAGACGCGCTCCAAGATGTTCTGTGCCTGCGACGCCTCCTTCGGGGGTGAGCCCAACACCAGGACCTGCCCGGTATGCCTGGGGCTTCCGGGGGTGCTCCCGGTCCTCAACCGCCGCGCGGTGGAGCTGGCCGTGCGCCTTGCCCTGGCCTTGCACTGCGAGATAGCCCCGTACAGCATCTTTCACCGCAAGAACTATTTCTACCCCGATATGCCCAAGAATTTCCAGATATCGCAGTACGACCTCCCGCTGGGGGTGGGCGGCTACCTGGACCTGGAGGAGGAGGGAGAGGCGTTCCGCGTGGGCATCACCCGCGTGCACCTGGAGGAGGACACGGGGAAGACCGTGCACGTGAGCGAGAGCGGGCGCATCCACGGCTCGGAGTACAGTCTGGAGGATTTCAACCGCGCCGGCGTGCCCCTGCTGGAGATCGTGACCGAGCCCGATATCCGCACACCCGAACAGGCGCGCGCCTTCATGCAGGAGCTCAAGAGCATCATGGAGCACCTCGAGGTCTCCGACTGCAGGATGGAGGAGGGGAGTCTGCGCTGCGACGCCAACGTCTCCCTGCGCCCCCTGGGCTCCTCGCGACTGGGGGTGAAGACGGAGGTCAAGAACATGAACTCCTTCCGCGCCCTGCAGCGCGCCCTGGCCTACGAGATCCGGCGCCAGCAGGAGGTGCTGGAGGGGGGAGGAGAGGTGGTCCAGGAGACGCGGCACTGGGACGCCGACGCCAACGTCACCACCCCCCTGCGCACCAAGGAATACGCCTACGATTACCGCTACTTCCCGGAGCCGGACCTGGTCCCCCTGGAGCTGGACCGCGCCTTCATCGCCTCCGTGGAGGAAGCGCTCCCGGAGCTGCCGGCGCAGAGGAGGAGGCGCTTGCGCGAGGAATACGGACTGCCCGCCCACGACGCGGCTATCCTCACCTCCTCCAAGGCCATGGGCGACTTCTATGAGGCGGCGGTGGCCGCGGGAGCCGATCCCAAAGCGGTCAGCAACTGGATGATGGGTGAGCTCTCGGCTTACCTCAACGCCAAGGGGATGGAGATCGGCGAGGTTCCCGTGACCCCCGCCCAGCTCGCGGCGATGATCAAGCTGGTGGAAAAGGGCACCATATCGGGCAAGATCGCCAAGTCCGTGTTCGAGGAGATGCTGGAGAGCGGAAGGGACGCGGAGGAGATCGTGGCGGAACGCGGCCTCACCCAGATCAGCGACCAGGGTGAGCTGGAGGCGGTGGTGGAGGAGGTGGTCAAAGAAAACCCCGGCGTGGTCGAGGATTTTCGCAAGGGGAAGGAGAAGGCGGTGTCCTTCCTGGTCGGCCAGGTGATGCGCAAGACCCGGGGAAGGGCCAACCCGCAACTGGTGAACGAGCTCCTGCAGCGCAGGCTGCGGGAGGGGAGCTGATCTCCCCGGCGGGCGTCAGGGGCACGGGCCCCTGTTCGCACGCCGTGGAGGTCCGAGGCCGCGGCATGTCGGCTGCCGCGTGAAGCTTGGAGGGAAAGCCGACATACCGATGGGTTTCGTCGGATGAGAGGAGAAAGCGATGGATGAGAGCGGCGGAGGATACTGTCCGCGCTGCGGGAAGACGGTGAAGGAAGGCGCCTCCTTCTGCACCGGCTGCGGGGAGCCCCTGGGGACCCAGGGCGGTCCGCCGGGCGCGCAGTCCGGGGGAGCCGCCGGCGAGACGGGCGGGGGCGCGGAACAGGTCACGGGCGGGGCGGCGGCCCCGGTCCCGCCCCCGGGACCGCAGGCGTCACCCCCGGGAGAGCCCCCTTATCCCGCGCCGGGGATCCCGTCTTACGGGGGCGAGATGCCCCCGGCGGCGCTTCCGAGGAAGAGCAGGCTCCCCCTGGTGTTGGGGATACTGGGTGGGATCCTGGTGTTGGGGGGCGTCGCCGTGCTGGTGCTCTGGCTGACCCTGTGGAGGGGCGGCGCGGGAGGGACCGGTGACCCCATAGCGTTGGCGGAGAAGTTCATCTCGGCCATGGAGAAGGGCGATGCCGACGCCTACCTGGACTGCTTCGACCCCGAGTCCCTGTCCATGGAGGACAACCCCTTCATTGATGCCATGGGCATGGATATGAAAAAGCTGGTGGAGATGACCTTCTCGATGTCCGAGATCAGCTTCAAGGGCGTGCAGCTGGAGAAGAAGTCCGAGAGAGGGGACCGGGCCGAGGTGGTGACCACGGCGGGGACGCTCACCCTCTCGGTCATGGGCTTCGAGGAGGAGTACGACCTCGCGGAGGAGCCCCTGAGATTCAAGATGGTGAAGAAAAGCGGGCGCTGGTACCTGACGGAGGACCCCATGCCCGGTTCCGTGGGGCCGGAGATGGACCTCGAGGACCTGGAGGACATGGATTTCGAGGACCTGGACCTCGAGGACCTGGAGGAGTTCCTCCCCGAGGACCTGGACCTCGAGGAGCTGGAGAACATGAGCCCGGACGAGCTCCTGGAGTTCCTCGAGGAGCTGGAGCGCTTGATGGAAGATCTACCCAGCGAGTAAACGAGCACCCGGCTCTTCCTCGCGTACGGGTACCCCCGCCGCCGCGGGAAGAGGCGCGTGAGCGCCGGGCGGGACAAAGCGGCGGCGTACCGCGGCCGGAGAGGCACGGGAGAAGCGGGCCGCCGGTATGCGCGGATCGGGCGGCGCCGGAAAGGCGGGAGAAAAACAAGACGGGGGCGGCGCGCCCCCGTTCATCTTCCCTGCGGCGGCGAGGAAGCTATTCCGAGACCAGCTTCTCGTAGGCGGCGGCGTCGAGCAGCTCGTCCACGCCGGAGTCCTCGGCCAGCTCCACCTTGACCATCCAGCCCTGCTCGTAGCAGTCCTCGTTGATGATCTCCGGCGCCTCCACCACTTCCTGGTTGGTCTCGATGATGGTGCCGTTTACCGGGCTGTAGACGTCGGACACCGACTTGACCGACTCGATCTCGGCATAGGGCTTGCCCGCCGTCACCTCGGTGCCCACGGGAGGCAGCTCGAGGAACACGATCTCTCCCAGCTGGTCCTGGGCGTAGTAGGTGATGCCCAGGGTGGCGGTATTGTCCTCGATCCTTGCCCAGCAGTGCTCCGGATGGTACTTGAGGTCCTCAGGATACATCGGCTTCACCTCCAGGTAGTCCCGATATGACTATGCCATGATATCGCAACCCGTATCCTCGCGCCACACCCGTCACTTGCGGGCGGGAGCGGCGTGGATGGCGCGGTCGTGAGCCGCCTCGGCCGCCTCCATTACCGCCTCCGCCAGGCTGGGATGCGCGTGTATGGTCTTCCCGATCTGGTCTGCGGTGACGCCGACCTGGATGGCCAGGGCGATCTCGTGGATGAGGTCCGAGGCATGGGCGCTCATGATCTGGCACCCGATGACCTTATCGCTCTTGGCGTCCACCACCAGCTGCACGAAACCCTGGCCCTTGCCCATGGCCAGCGCCTTGCCCAGGCCGCCGAACATGAAGCGCCCGATGCGCGTCTCGATGCCCTTTTCCTCCGCCTTGGCGGGGGTGAGGCCGACGCTGGCGATCTCCGGCTCGGTGAAGATGCACGCTGGGACGACGTTGTAGTCCATGGTAGAGGACAGGCCCATGGCGTTCTCCGCCGCGCAGATGCCCTCGAAGGAGGCCACGTGGGCGAGGAGAATACCTCCCACCACGTCCCCTATGGCGTAGATGCCGGGCACGCTGGTCTCCATGCGCTCGTTGACCACGATCTCGCCGCGCTGGCCGAGCTCCACGCCGATCTCCTCCAAGCCCAGTCCCCTGGAATTGAGGGAGCGGCCGATGGACACCAGGAGTTTCTCCGCCTCCAGGACCTCGCCGTTGGAGAGCCTGGCCTTGACCCCGTCGGGGCGGTATTCAACCATCTCCTCGATGGTGGTCTCGGTGAGGATCTCGATGCCCTTCTTGTTGAGGATGCGCTTCATCTGCTGGGCCACGCGCTCGTCCTCGGTGGGGAGGATGCGGGGCATGAGCTCCACCATGGTCACCTTGGTGCCCAGGGCGTTGTAGATGGTGGCGAACTCCGATCCCACCACCCCGCTTCCCACGATGATCATGGACTTGGGGATCTCGGTGAGCTCCAGGCCCTCCGTGGAGGTGAGGATGGCCGGCTGGTCGAAGTCGAAGGTGGGCAGCCGCGCCGGCTCGGATCCGGTGGCGATGATCACCTTTTCCGTCTCGATCTCCAGCTCTCCCTCCTCGCCCCGTACCTTCACCAGGTTCGGCGATGCCAGGCTGGCCGTCCCCTTGACCACCTCCACCTTGTTGGCCTTGAGGAGCTGGGCGATGCCGTTGCGCAGCTGGGCGCTTATCTTCTCCTTGCGCTCCACCATGGCCTTCAGGTCGGGCACCGGCTCGGACACCTTGATGCCGTATTCGCCCGCCTCCTTGATGGTCTCCAAGGCCTCGGCGCAGGCGAGCAGCGCCTTGGTGGGAATACACCCCCAGTTGAGGCAGGTGCCGCCGAGGAGGTTCTTCTCCACCAGCACCACCCCGTCGCCGAGCTGGGCCGCGCGGATGGCCGCCACGTAGCCGCCTGGCCCGGCGCCGATGACCACCAGCTTCGCCTTTTTCGTCTCTGCTGCCATGTCTTCCTCCTTCGAAAAGAGCCTCGCGTGCGATGGGGTCGCCGCCGCGGCGGCGCTAAAGGTCCCGGCATATTTTATCATCATCGGGGGGAAAGGGCGCGCTGCTGCTAGGGGATGGCGCCGCGCTGCGGCAGTGGGGGAGGCAATGCTCGGCGTGACTCCAGGTGGAGGGGCGGATACCGAAAGGGGAGCGGACGCGGGCTTCGAGGCCCCGTGCCCTGACGGGGTCGCGGGTCCGCGGGGTGCTCCGGGACGCTTTGCGAAAACCTGCCGCGTATTGAATAATGGTAGCCGAATCCCGGTGGAGGGCGGTTTGGCCGACGCGGGCGTTGCCGGGTACAGGTGACGGAGAGGAGTGAAGCGAGGAGGAGAGAGCGCCGATGGGAAAGACCATGGCGGAGAAGATATTCGCCGCCCACTGCGGCAGGGAGGTCACGGCGGGCGAGCTGGTGGTGGCGGAGGTGGATTTCATGATGGGGCAAGACGGCACCTCGCCCCTGGCCATCCAGGCCTTCCGCGAGTTGGGGGGGGAGCGGGTGAAGGATCCCTCCAGGGTGGCCCTGGTGATCGACCACAGCGCCCCCAGTCCCCTGGAGGGGGTCTCCAACCTCCATGCCATGATGCGCGGCTTCGCCGTGGAACAGGGGGTGGGCCTCTACGACGTGGGATGGGGCGTGTGCCACTGCCTGCTGCCGGAACAGGGGCACGTGGCGCCGGGGGACATCGTCATCGGGGCCGATTCCCACACCACCACCTACGGGGCCATCAACGCCTTCTCCACCGGGGTCGGCTCCACCGACCTCGCGGCGGCCATGCTCACCGGCAAGCTGTGGTTCAAGGTGCCGGAGACCTTGCGCCTGGAGCTGCGGGGGAGGCTGCAGGAAGGCGTGTATTCCAAGGACGTAGCCCTCTTCCTGGCGGGCGAGCTCACCGCCGACGGCGCCACCTACATGGCGGTGGAATACGGGGGTGAGGTCATCTCCTCCCTCAGCGTGGATGCGCGCTTCACCATCTCCAACATGGCGGTAGAGATGGGGGCCAAGGCCGGCCTCATGGAGGCGGACGACAAGACCCTGGCCTGGCTGCGGGGGCGGGTGACGCGTCCCTTCCGCCCCGTGTCCCCCGACCCCGACGCCTCCTACCGCGAGGTGAGGGAGTTCGACCTCGGTGACCTCGTCCCCCTGGTGGCGGAGCCCCACCGCGTGGACGCCGTGCGCGCGGTGGAGGAGGTGGAGGGGACCCCCGTCCAGGAGGCGGTCATCGGCACCTGCACCAACGGGCGCCTGGAGGACCTGGAGGAGGCGGCGCGCATCCTGGCGGGCCGCAGGGTGAGCCCCGAGGTGCGCCTCATCGTGGCCCCCGCCTCGCGCCAAGTGTTCATGGAGGCCATGGAGAGGGGCGTGGTGCGGGCGCTGCTGGAGGCGGGGGCGGCCTTCGTCACTCCCGGCTGCGGGCCCTGCGTGGGCACCCACAACGGCGTCCCAGCCGACGGCGAGACGGTGATCTCCACCGCCAATCGCAACTTCAAGGGGCGCATGGGGAACGCCAACGCCTTCATCTATCTGGCGAGCCCGGCCACGGTGGCGGCCAGCGCGGTGGCGGGCAAGATCACCGACCCCCGGCGCATGCTGTAAGGTCGATCAAGGAGCGGTGAGATGAGCAGAAGTATGGTTCTCAGGGGAAGGGCGCACGTCTTCGGCGACGACGTCAACACCGACTACATCATCTCCGGCAAGTACAAGTTCAAGACCCTGGACATGGACGAGCTGGCCTGCCACTGCATGGAGGACCTCGACCCCGGGTTCGCCTCCCGGGTGGAGCCGGGGGACTTCATCGTGGCGGGGGCCAACTTCGGCTGCGGCTCCTCGCGCGAGCAGGCGCCCCTGGTGATCAAGCATGCCGGGGTGGGGGCGGTGCTGGCCCGTTCCTTCGCCCGCATCTTCTTCCGCAACGCCGTGAACAAAGGCCTGCCGGTGGTGGAATGCGACACCGCGGGGATCCGGGACGGGGACGAGCTGGAGGTGGACCTGGCCGCGGGGAGGGTTGTAAATATTACCAGGGGAACGGAGACGGAGATGGTGCCCCTGCCCCCGGTGATGATGGACATCCTCTCGGAGGGTGGGCTTACGGAATACCTTAAGAACCACGGAGGTTTCGAGCTATGAGGCGCGTGACGCTGATACCGGGGGACGGGATCGGTCCGGAGATCGTGGAGGCCTGCTGCCGCATCATCGAGGCGGCGGGGGTGAAGATCGAGTGGGAGGTGCAGAAGGCGGGAGCGAAGGTCATGGAGGAATACGGGACCCCCCTTCCCACCCACGTTCTGGACTCCATCCGCGCCAACGGGGTGGCCATGAAAGGCCCCATCACCACCCCGGTGGGATCCGGGTTCCGCAGCATCAACGTCGCCCTGCGCAAGGAGCTCGATCTCTACGCGAACCTGCGCCCGGCGAAGAGCATGGAGGGAGTGCGCTCCCCGTATCGGGATATCGACCTGGTGGTGGTGCGTGAGAACACCGAGGACCTCTACGCCGGCATCGAGCGCAGGGTGGACGAGGACACCGCCGAGAGCGTGAAGCTCATCACCCGCGGGGCCTCGGAACGCATCTGCCGCTTCGCCTTCGAGTACGCGCGCCGGGAGGGGAGGCGCAAGGTGACCGCGGTGCACAAGGCCAACATCCTCAAGTTCACCGACGGCCTCTTCCTGGAGGTGGCGCGCCAGGTGGCCTCGGAATATCCGGACATCGAGTTCGAGGACCGCATCGTGGACAACATGGCCATGCAGCTGGTGCAGAAGCCCCACATCTACGACGTGCTGGTGCTCCCCAACCTCTACGGGGACATCATCTCCGACCTCTGCGCCGGTCTGGTGGGCGGCCTGGGGGTGGCGCCCAGCGCCAACATCGGCGACGACATCCAGGTCTTCGAGCCCGTGCACGGCAGCGCCCCCAAGTACACGGGGATGAACAAGGTCAACCCCACCGCCCAGATCCTCACCGGGGTGCTCATGCTCCACCACCTGGGGGAGGAGGAGGCGGCGCGGCGCATCTACGAGGCCACCGCGGCGGTGATCGCGGAGGGGAAGACGGTCACCTATGACCTGGGAGGCGACGCCGGCACCTCGGAGATGGCCGACGCCATCATCGCCCGCCTCTGAGGGGCGGCTGAAGGCCCTCGCACGACCGCCGCGGAGGCGGCGCGGGGAGGTCCTGACGCGCCGGCATCGCGAAAGGGCCGCCCGACCGGCAGGGGCGGTGAGGGCGCACAGAGGCCGCTGGATAAGGAGGACGTTCCCGGCGCGAGGCGGACATCGATTTTTTTCACTGCGATCGGAATGCGTCGGTGGAGGCCGGGAAAACGCATCCCGGTCCAGGGGATCCTTTAAGGAATATCGCACGTTCCATGCCGTCGGCGGTATTCGCGTGGACGCCAAGAGAGGCATGCATCGCCTTCCTTCCTCGCGCGTACAGCGGCCAAACAGGTGGCCGGACGCGCCGGGGCCGGATTCCAAGGCTCGAATCGGGATGCAGACCGCGCTCTCCCTGCCCGGCGGCTTGACGCCGATAGTTATTATCTAAATAATACGGTCTATAACCGCGGCAGGGCGTTTCGCGCCGCTCTTACCATCGGGAGGGAAATAATGGAACTTGTCAGCGAGGTTGCGAAGAAGGGCGTTCACCGCGCTCCCCACCGCTCCCTGCTCAAGGCCCTGGGTTATACCGACCGCGAGATAGAGCAGCCGTGGGTGGGGGTGGCCTGCGCCCACAACGAGGTGATACCGGGGCATACGCACCTGCAGCAGGTGGCGGAGGCGGTGAAGGCGGGCGTGCGCATGGCCGGCGGCACCCCTATGCAGTTCGGGATCATCGGCATCTGCGACGGCATCGCCATGGGGCACGCAGGGATGTGCTATTCCCTGCCCTCGCGGGAGAACATCGCCGATTCCGTGGAGCTCATGGCGAGGGCCCACGCCTTCGACGCCCTGGTGCTCGTCACCAACTGCGACAAGATCGACCCCGGGGTGCTCATGGCCGCGGCGCGCCTCAACCTCCCCGCGGTGGTGGTCAGCGGCGGCCCCATGATGGCGGGGCGACACCGCGGGCGGGACGTGGACTTCATCACCGTCATGGAGGCTCAGGGAGCGGTGGAGGCGGGGCGCATGACCCCGGAGGAACTGGCGGAGCTGGAGGAATGTGCCTGCCCGGGCTGCGGGAGTTGCGCCGGCCTCTTCACCGCCAATTCCATGAACTGCCTCACCGAGGCCATCGGCATGGGATTGCCAGGCAACGGCACCATACCGGCGGTCCACGCCCAGCGCCTGCGCCTCGCCAAGCAGGCGGGGATGGCGGTGATGGAGATGCTGCGCAAGGGGCGCAGGCCGCGCGACATCATCACCCCCGCCTCGCTGCGCAACGCCCTGGCGGTGGATATGGCCATCGGCGGCTCGACCAACACCGTCCTCCACCTCCTGGCCATCGCCTACGAGGCGGGGATTGAGCTGAGCCTGGACACCATCCAGGAGGTCTGCGACGCCACCCCCAACCTGGCGCGCATCAGCCCGGCGGGGGAGGGGCGGCATCACCTGCAGGACCTGCACGAGGCGGGGGGCATCCCGGCGGTGATGGGAGAGCTTTCCAGGAAAGGCCTGGTGGATCCCGAGGTGCCCTGCGTGGCCGCGGACCGCATCGGGGACGTCTTCGAGGGCAAGGCCACCCTCGTGCCCGAGGTCCTCAGGCCCGTGGACGACCCCTACATGCCCACCGGCGGTCTGGCCATACTCCGCGGCAACCTGGCGCCCGAGGGGGCGGTGGTCAAGCAGTCGGCGGTTCCCGAGAACCTCCTCCACCACCGCGGTCCCGCGCGGGTCTTCGACCGCGAGGAGGACGCGGTGGAGGCCATGCTGGCGGGGCGCATACGCGAGGGTGACGTAATCGTGGTGCGTTACGAAGGGCCTCGGGGGGGCCCGGGCATGCGCGAGATGCTCAATCCCACCGCGACTCTGGCGGGCATGGGGCTCGCCGACAGGGTGGCGCTCCTCACCGACGGACGCTTCTCCGGAGGGTCGCGGGGGGCGGCGGTGGGCCATATCTCGCCGGAAGCGGCGCAGGGAGGGCCCATCGCCCTGGTGGAGGAGGGGGACGTGATAGAGCTGGACATAAGGGCAAGGCGCATCTCGCTGCAGGTGGACGACGCCGAGATCCGGCGCAGGGAGGCGGCATGGAGGCCTCCCGCCCCCAGGGTGGAGGGTGGGGTGCTCGCGGATTACGCCCGCAGGGTCTCCAGCGCCAGCCGGGGCGCGGTGAGGCTGCGCGAGTAGGTACCGGAAAGAACGGGAAAGGCGGGATGGCGTGAAGCTTACGGGAGCGAAGGCGCTGGTGAAGAGCCTCGAGGCCGAGGGAGTGGAGATCATCTTCGGCATCCCCGGAGGGGTGCTACTCCCCGTCTTCGACGAGCTCTATCGCAGCAGGATACGCAAGGTGCTCACCCGTCACGAGCAGGGTGCGGCCCACGCCGCGGACGGCTACGCCCGCGCCACCGGGAGGGTGGGGGTGTGCATGGCCACCTCGGGGCCCGGCGCCACCAACCTGGTAACGGGCATTGCCACCGCCTTCATGGACTCCGTGCCCCTGGTGGCCATCACCGGGCAGGTGGCCACGAACCTCATCGGCACCGACGCCTTTCAGGAGGCCGATACCACCGGCATCACCATGCCCATCGTCAAGCACAATTACCTGGTGAAGAACCCGGCGGACATCCCCGACGTGGTGCAGGAGGCCTTCTATATCGCCTCCACGGGGAGGCCCGGGCCGGTGGTCATCGACGTGCCCGTGGACGTCTCCCGGGGCGAGCTCACCTACCACCGCCGCGAGCATCCCGTGCTGCGCGGCTACCGTCCGACCTACAAGGGTCACAAGAAGCAGATCAGGCTGGCTGCCCAGGCCATCCTGCGCGCCCGCAACCCCGTCATCTATGCCGGGGGAGGGGTGATAACCTCCAACGCCACCGCGGAGCTCAAGAAGCTCGCGGTGGACAACGGCATCTTCGTCACCCACACCCTAATGGGCAAGGGCGCTTTCCCCGAGGACCACAAGCTCTCCCTGGGCATGCTGGGCATGCACGGCACGCGCTGCGCCAACTACGCCATGTGCGAGACGGACCTCATCGTGGCGGTGGGCGCCCGTTTCGACGACCGCATCACCGGCAAACTCTCGGAGTTCGCCCCCAAGGCCACGGTGGTGCACGTCGACATCGACCCCGCGGAGATAAGCAAGAACGTCTATGCCCACATCCCCATCGTGGGGGACGCGAGGCAGATCCTGCGCGAGCTCAACGCGGCCATCAAGGAGATGAAGGCCGAGATGGAGAGGCCGGACCGCGGGGAGTGGAACCGGCTCATCTCCGAGTGGAAGGAGAAGTACCCCCTCACCTACGACCGGAGCGGCGGCCTCAAGCCGCAGTTCGTGGTGGAGAAGATCCACGAGGTGACGCGGGGAGAGGCCATCATCTGCACCGAGGTGGGGCAGAACCAGATGTGGGCCGCCCAGTTCTATCCCGTGCGGAAGCCGCGCCGTTTCATAACCTCGGGCGGGCTGGGGACCATGGGCTTCGGGTTTCCCGCCGCCATCGGGGCCCAGCTCGGCAGGCCCGGGGAGCTGGTCATAGACATCGCGGGAGACGGAAGCTTCCAGATGACCCTGCAGGAGATGGCCACGGCGGTGTTGGAGGGCGCCCCGGTGAAGGTGGCCATCCTCAACAACGGCTACCTGGGCATGGTGCGGCAGTGGCAGCAGCTCTTCTACGGCCGCACCTATTCCTGCTCCTGCCTGGAGAGGGAGCGCGACTGTCCCGATTTCGTGGCTCTGGCGGAGGCATACGGCGCCAAGGGCCTGCGCGTCAGGGAGCCCGAGGAGGTCGAGCCCGCCCTGCTGGAGGCCCTGGAGGCCGATTGCCCGGTGGTCATCGACTTCCGCGTGGAGCCCGAGGAGAACGTCTATCCCATGGTGGCGCCCGGCGCCCCCCTCTACGACATGATCGGGGACATGCTCTATCCGGTGGAGAAGGTCCACCCGGAGAAGGCCGAGGAGCCCTTCCTCTAAAGGGGTGATGGGGATGAAGCACACGCTTTCCGTGCTGGTGGAGAACAAGCCCGGGGTGCTGGCCAGGGTGGCGGAGCTCTTCGCGCGCCGCGGCTTCAACATCGAGAGCCTGGCGGTGGGGACCACCGAGAAACCCGACATATCCCGCATGACCATCGTGGTGGACGTGGCCGAGCACTCCCTGGAGCAGGTGCGCAAGCAGCTCCACAAGCTCATCAACGTCATCGAGATCGTGGACCTCGACCCCGAGGCCTCGGTGGCCAGGGAGATGGTGATGGTCAAGGTTAGGGCGGACACCTCCAACCGCTCCGAGATCATCGAGATCACGGACATCTTCCGCGGCAACATCGTGGACGTCTCGCGCGAGAGCATCATCGTGGAGGTGACCGGCAACGCCTCCAAGCTCAGCGCCTTCGAGGACCTGGTCAAGCCCTACGGCATCAAGGAGCTGGTGAGGACGGGCAAGGTGGCGCTGCCGCGCGGCAGGTAGGGTCGCGGGAAGCCGGGGCGGGTCCCGGGGGGACGGCCTCCGGCCGCGGTGGCGCCGGCGCGAGGCTCGGGCATCACTTGCGTGTAAAGGCACGGTCGGTGGTCGTGGGCAGCACGGGCCCCACGCTTCCGTGCCGGGAGGGGGCCGCCGAGAGGAGGGTACATCGGGACATGCCGGCGCCGCCGTGAATTCGCCCATGAAGGAGGCGCACACGGCCGGGACAAGCGGACGGGATACAGGCCATCGAGCTCAGGCGACAGGAGGTTGGAGATGACGGAGATCTATTACGATAAGGACGCCGACCTTTCCCTCCTGGAGGGAAGAAAGGTGGCGGTCATCGGCTTCGGCAGCCAGGGGCACGCCCACGCCCTCAACCTCAAGGACTCCGGCGTCGACGTGGTGGTGGGCTTGCGCGAGAACAGTCCCTCGCGGGAGAAGGCGCGGGAGGCCGGCCTGGAGGTGGCGGGGGTGGCCGAGGCGGCCGAGGCTGGCGACATCGTGATGATCCTCGTCCCCGACCAGGACCACCGCCGCATCTACATGGAGAGCATCCAGCCGGGGCTGAAGGAGGGGAACGCCCTTTTCTTCGCCCACGGCTTCAACATCCATTACCACCAGGTCATCCCGCCTCGCGACGTCGACGTGGTGATGGTGGCTCCCAAGGGTCCGGGACACATGGTTCGCCGCATGTACGAGCAGGGGAGCGGCGTTCCCTCCCTGGTGGCGGTGCACCAGGACTATACCGGGCGCGCCCTGGACATCGGACTGGCATACGCCAAGGGCCTGGGGGCCACCCGCGCGGGGGTGATAAGGACCACCTTCGAGGAGGAGACGGAGACCGACCTCTTCGGGGAGCAGTGCGTGCTCTGCGGCGGGGTCTCCGAGCTCATCCGCGCCGGTTTCGACACCCTTGTGGAGGCGGGATACCAGCCGGAGATCGCCTACTTCGAGTGCCTGCACGAGCTGAAGCTCATCGTGGACCTCATCTACGAGGGCGGCATCTCCTACATGCGCTATTCCATAAGCGACACGGCGGAATACGGCGACCTCACGCGGGGCAGGCGGATCATCACCGAGGAGACGCGCGCGGAGATGCGGCGCATCCTGGAGGAGATCGTGAGCGGCGAGTTCGCCCGCGAGTGGATCCTGGAGAACCAGGCGGGGAGGCCGGTCTATCATGCCCTGCGCCGACGCGACGCCGGGCACCTCATCGAGCGCGTGGGCAAGGATCTGCGCTCCATGATGAGCTGGTTGAAATAATAGACATGGTGGATCCCGGCGTTTAGGCCAGTGCCCCCTTCGAGGCAGGGCGGAAAAAGACCGCCCGCCTCGCATGAACGGCGCGGGATATTCTGCTATTATTAGAGGACATGACCCTTTCCAGGGCGAAAGCTCCTTCGGAGGGGCTCCGCCCCGGGAGTGTTTGCGCCAGCAACAATCGCAAGATCGCCGTGGGTGTAGGTTACCCTGAAAACCGGGTGAAGGCGGAAAGGCAGATGACAGGAGGACGGAGATGATACGCAAGGAATACCTCATGACCCCGGGGCCGACGCCCATCCCCCACCAGGTGAGCCTGGCGCAGGCGGAGCCCATCATCCACCACCGCACGCCCGCCTACACCGAGCTCTTCGTGCGCATGGTGGAGGGGTTGAAGAGGGTCCTGCTCACGGAAAACGACCTGCTCACCTTCGCGGCCTCAGGGACGGGGGCCATGGAGGGAGCGGTCTCCAACTGCTTCAGCCCCGGCGACCGCGTCCTGGTGGCCGCGGGAGGCAAGTTCGGGCAGCGCTTCGCGGAGATCGCCAGGGTCTACAAGCTCCAGGTGGAGCTCTATGAGTACCCCTGGGACGAGGCGGCGGATCCCGAGGTCATCGCCCGCTACCTCAGGGAGAAGCCGGACATCAAAGGCGTTTTCGTCACCCACAGCGAGACCTCCACCGGGGTGGTCAACGACGTCGCCGCCATCGGGGAGCTGGTCAGGGAGAAGCCCGCCATCCTGGTGGTCGATTCCATCAGCGGCGCGGGAGCCCTGGAGCTGCGCACTGACGACTGGGGGATCGACGTGCTGGTCACCGGTTCCCAGAAGGCCCTCATGACCCCGCCGGGACTGGCCGCCGCCGCGGTGAGCCCCAAGGCGTGGGAGCTCATCGAGGCCGCGGACTCACCGGCGTACTATTTCTGCTTCAAGAAGGCCCGGAAGAAATACAACTCGGACAATCCGGAGACGCCCTATACCCCGGCCATCAGCCTGGTGAAGGCCATGTCCGAAGCGGTGGAACTGCTGCTGACGGAGGGCTTGGAGGCGGCCTGGGAACGCCACCGCGTGCTGGCGGAATGCTGCCGGGCGGCGGTCAGGGCCATGGGGCTGGAGCTCTTCCCCAGGGTGCTGGACCGGGCCTACGCGGTCACCGCGGTGAAGGCGCCGGAGGGGATAGGCGGCGGGGACATCGTCAGGCACATGAACCGCGTGCACGGCGTGATCATCGCCGGCGGGCAGGACCGGCTGAAGGGAAAGATCTTCCGAATCGGCCACGTCGGATACTATAACTTCTTCGACATGGTCATAGCGCTCTCCGCCCTGGAGCTCACCCTCGCGGAGCTGGGCCATCCCCTGGAGCTGGGGGCGGGGCTGGCGGCGGCGGAGAAGGCCTACGCGGAGGCGCTGCGGAGTTGAACCCGGCATGGTGCGCCGAGGCGGTCCATAGGCGTTGATGGAGGCACGGTGAGAGGAAGGAGGGCTGAGAGTTGGCACGTGTCCTGGTGAAGGAGAAGATCGCGGAGAGCGGCCTGCAGCTGCTCAGGAAGGACTTCGAGGTGGACTACCTCCCGGACATGTCCCGCGAGGAGCTCCTCGGACGCATCGGAGACTACGAGGCCCTCATCGTGCGCAGCGCCACCCGGGTGGACGCCGAGCTGATCCAGGCCGCGGAGCGCATGAAGGTCATCGGCCGCGCCGGCGTGGGCGTGGACAACATCGACGTGGAGGCGGCGACCAAGAAGGGGATCATGGTCATCAACGCCCCCCAGAGCAACATCATCTCCGCCGCGGAGCAGACCATGGCCCTGCTCATGGCCATGTGCCGCAACATCCCCGAGGCGGTCAATTCCCTGCGCGGTAAGTGCTGGGAGCGCTCCAGGTTCGAGGGCGTGGAGCTCTACCACAAGGTGATGGGGATCGTGGGGCTGGGGCGCATCGGCACCCTGGTGGCCCAGCGCTGCCTGGCCTTCGGCATGCGCGTGGCGGCCTTCGACCCCTATATCTCGGAGGAAAAGGCGAGGAAGCTGGGGGTGGAGCTGGTGTCCACCCTGGACGAACTCCTCGCCCAGGCCGATTTCATCAGCGTGCACCTGCCCAAGACCAAGGATACCTACCATCTCCTGGGAGAGGAGGAGTTCGCGAAGATGAAGGACGGGGTGCGGGTGCTCAACGTCGCCCGGGGCGGGATCATCGACGAGGACGCCCTGCTGGCGGCGCTCGACTCCGGCAAGGTGGCGGGGGCGGCCTTGGACGTCTTCGAGAACGAGCCGGCCACGGAATGCCCGCTCATCGAGCACCCCAGGGTCATCGCCACGCCCCATATCGGGGCCTCCACCCAGGAGGCGCAGGACCGCGCGGGGGTGATGATCGCCGAGTTCGTGAGCGCCGCCCTCAAGGGGGAGTTCGTGGCCAACGTGGTAAACCTGCCCGTGCCCGCGGAGGTGGACGAGACGGTGCGCCTCTACCTCCCCCTGGCGGAGAAGCTCGGCCTTCTCCTCACCCACCTGGTGGAGGGGCACGTGGACGAGATAGAGCTCGAGTACCTGGGCGGGCTGGCGGGGCACGAGACCGGCGTGCTCACGGTGGCGGCGCTCAAGGGGTTCTTCCAGAAGATCGTCTTCGAGCCAGTGAACTACATCAACGCGCCCCTCTTCGCCAAGGAGCGCGGCATCGCGGTACGGGAGACGAAGTCCGAACAGACCAGGGATTACGTAAACCTGGTGATGGTGCGGGGCCGGCGCGACGGAGAGGAGGTGGCCGTGGGTGGCACCCTGGTAGGCCTCTCCAACGCCGAGCGCTTCGTGCACGTCTACGAATACGACATCGACCTGGGGCCATCGCAGTACATGGCCTTTTTCCGCTATGATGATGTCCCGGGGATGATCGGCAAGATCGGGACCATCCTCGGGGACCACGGCATCAACATCGCCCACATGCAGGTGGGAAGGCGTAAGATAGGCGGAGAGGCGGTGATGGGCATCAACGTGGACATCCCCATACCCGACGAGGTCATGGAGGAGATCCGGGCGGTGCCGAGGGTCAAGGACGGCAGGTTCATCGTGTTGTGGTGAGCGTACGGGGGAGGACTCGGAGATGACGAGGAGGATATATATTTTCGACACCACGCTGCGGGACGGCGAGCAGGCCCCGGGCATCAGCCTCAACCAGAGGGAGAAGGTGGAGATCGCGGAGCAGCTCGCCCGCCTGGAGGTGGATGTCATCGAGGCCGGCTTCCCCGTCTCCAGCCCCTCCGATTTCGAGGCGGTGAAGGCCGTGGCCAAGACGGTCAAGGGACCGGTGATCTGCGCCCTCGCGCGCACCGACCGCAACGACATCGACTGGGCCTGGGAGGCGCTGATGTACGCGGAGAGGCCCCTCATCCACACCTTCCTCTCCACCTCCGAGTACCACATGAAATACCAGCTCAAGAAGACGCCCCGGCAGGTGCTGGAGATGGCGCGGGAGGCGGTGGCCTACGCTCGCAAGTACGTGGACAACGTGGAGTTCTCGGCCATGGACGCCACGCGCTCCGACCCCGCCTTCCTCCACCAGGTCTACGCCGCGGCCATCAAGGCGGGGGCCACGGTGATCAACATCCCGGATACCGTGGGCTATGCGCTGCCGGACGAGTTCGCGGAGCTGGTCAGGGGGGTCATGGAGAACGTGCCCGGCATCGAGGACGTGATCGTGAGCGTGCACTGCCACAACGACCTCGGCCTGGCGGTGGCCAACTCCATCGCCGCCGCCAAGGCGGGGGCGAGCCAGATCGAGGTGGCCGTGAACGGCCTTGGTGAGCGCGCCGGGAACGCCTCCCTGGAGGAGGTGGTGATGATCATCAACACCCGCCGCGACGCCACGGACATGACCACGGGCGTGAAAACGCGCGAGATCTACCAGACCTCGCGCCTGGTGTCCATGCTCACCGGCTACAACGTGCAGCCCAACAAGGCGGTGGTGGGGGAGAACGCCTTCGCCCACGAGTCGGGCATCCACCAGGACGGGGTGCTCAAGCACCGCCAGACCTACGAGATCATGAGCCCCGAGGACGTGGGGCTGGTGGAGTCGGAGATCTACCTGGGGAAGCATTCCGGGCGGCATGCCCTCAAGGCCAAGCTGGAGGAGATGGGGTTCTACCTCGACGACAAGGGCTTGGAGCGCGCCTTCATACGCTTCAAGGAACTGGCGAGCAAGAAAAAGGAGATCTCGGTAAAGGACATCGAGGCCATCGCCCTGGACGAGATCCGCACCTTGGAGGAGCTCTTCCAGCTAGACTACATGCAGTCCTCCTCGGGCACGGGCGCCATCCCCATAGCCGCGGTGAAGCTCTCCCGCGAGGGGAAGAGCTACGAGGCCACCTCCACCGGCGACGGGCAGGTGGACGCGGTGTGCAAGGCCATCCTCAAGGCCACCAAGGTGAAGGCCAAGCTCAAGGCCTACCAGGTTCAGGCCATAACCAAGGGCCTGGACGCCATGGGCGACGTGACCATCAAGCTGGACGTGGAGGGACACGAGGTGGTGGGGCGGGGGGTGAGCCCGGACATCATCGAGGCCAGCGCCCGCGCCTACATCAACGCCATCAACCGCGCGGTACAGAAGGGCCTGCTGGAGAAGAAGAAGCTCGCCCTCAAGGCGAGGTCCTCGGGCGCGGCGAAAAAGACCCCGGCCAAGCAGGCGGCCGCGAAAAAGGCCGCCAAAAAGGCCGCGAAGTCCGGCAAGGCCTGATCCTGCCGCAGGGTGAGATCCCATGGGAATGACCATCACCGAGAAGATACTCGCGTCCCACTGCGGACGCGACGAGGTACGGCCGGGAGAGCTCATCAACGCCCGCGTCGACCTGGCGCTGGCCAACGACATCACCGCTCCCCTGGCCATCCAGGCCTTCCGTGAGATGGGCGCGGAGCGGGTGTTCGACCCCGCGCGGGTGGTGCTGGTCCCCGACCACTTCGCTCCCGCCCGCGACATCGCGGCGGCGGAGAACTGCGCCATGATGCGCGAGTTCGCACGCCGGCAGGGGCTGGAGAACTACTACGAGGTGGGCAGGGTGGGCATCGAGCACGTCCTCCTTCCCGAGGAGGGCCTGGTGCTGCCGGGCGACCTGGTGGTGGGAGCCGACTCCCATACCTGCACCTACGGGGCCCTGGGAGCATTTTCCACGGGCATGGGGTCCACGGACCTGGCCATGGCCATGGCCCTGGGGGAGGTCTGGCTGCGCGTCCCCGAGAGCATGCTGCTGGAATACGAAGGGGAGCTCAAGCCCTGGGTGTGCGGGAAGGACCTCATCCTGCATACCATAGGCGCCATCGGGGTGGACGGGGCGCGCTACCGCGCCATGGAGTTCCGCGGCCCCGCCGTAGACGCCCTCTCCGTGGAGGGCAGGCTGACCATGGCCAACATGGCGGTGGAGGCGGGGGCCAAGAACGGCATCTTCCACGTGGACGCCAAGACCCGGGCCTGGCTGGAGCGCAGAGCGCGGCGGGAGTACATGGTCTTCCAGAGCGACCCCGACGCCTCCTACGCGGAGAGGATCCGCTTCGACGTGAGCGGCCTGGAGCCCCAGGTGGCGCTGCCGCACCTCCCCTCCAACGTGAAGCCGGTGTCCGAGGTGGGGGAGATCGCGGTGGACCAGGTGGTCATCGGATCCTGCACCAACGGCTGGCTGGAGGACATGGAGACGGCGGCGAGGATACTGGAGGGCAGGGAGGTGCATCCCCACGTGCGTTGCATCATCTTCCCCGGCACCCCCCGCATCAAGCGGGAGATGATCCGCAGGGGGTGGATGGACATCTTCCTGGCCGCGGGCGCGGTGGTGAGCACCCCCACCTGCGGGCCGTGCCTCGGCGGACACATGGGGGTGATCGCGGCGGGAGAGAGGGCGGTGTCCACCACCAACCGCAACTTCGTGGGCCGCATGGGTCACAAGGAGGGTGAGGTATACCTGGCCGGCCCCGCGGTGGCCGCGGCCTCGGCGGTGACGGGGAGGATAACCGATCCCGGGGAGGTGGCGGGAAGATGAGCGTGGCGGTGCTGGAGGGAAAGGCCTGGCGCTACGGGCGTGACGTGGACACCGACGTCATCATCCCCGCCCGCTACCTCACGGCCACCGACGAGCGCGAGCTGGGAGCGCACTGCCTGGAGGACCTGGACCCGGACTTCGCCGCGAAGGTCGAGAGAGGGGACATCATCGTGGCGGAGGAGAACTTCGGCTCGGGCTCATCGCGGGAGCACGCGCCGCTGGCCATCAAGGGGTGCGGGGTGTCCTGCGTCATCGCCTCCTCCTTCGCGCGCATCTTCTACCGTAACGCCATCAACGTGGGCCTGCCCATCCTCGAGTGCCCCGAGGCGGTGGAGGGCACCAAGACCGGCGACCGCCTACGGGTGGACCTGGAGAAGGGCACCATAGAGAACCTGAGCACCGGAAAGTCTTACCGAGCACAGCCCTTTCCCGACTTCATGCGGGAGATCATCGCCCTCGGCGGCCTGGTGGGATACGTGAGAAACCGCCTGGGGCGGGGTGAGGGCCGGTAGGGGAAGACGGGAGACGAGGAGAGCGCGGCTCCGCGGTCCGCACGTGAGATCGATCCGGGCCGGAGGCCGCAAGAGGGGAGAGAGATGTACAGGATAGCGGTGATTCCCGGGGACGGCACCGGTCCCGAGGTCACGCGCGAGGCGGTGAAGGCCCTGGAGGCCGCCGCCGGCTGCGCGGGGTTCGATTTCCAGGCCGACACCTTCGACTACGGAGGCGATCGCTACCTCGCGACGGGGGTGGTGCTCACCGACGAGGAGCTGGAGGGCCTGAAGGCCTACGACGCCATCCTGCTCGGGGCCATCGGGCATCCCGACGTGAGGCCGGGGGTGCTGGAGCAGGGCATACTGCTGCGCATCCGTTTCGCCCTCGACCAGTACATCAACCTGCGGCCGGTCAAGCTCTATCCCGGCGTGGACTGTCCCCTCAAAGACAAAGGGCCCGAGGACATCGACTTCGTGGTGGTGAGGGAGAACACCGAGGGGCTTTACGCCGGCACCGGCGGCTTCCTCCGCAAGGGGACCCCGGACGAGGTGGCGGTGCAGGAGAGCGTGAACACCCGCAAGGGCGTGGAGCGCTGCCTGCGCTTCGCCTTCGAGTACTGCCGGCGCAGGAACAGGGGACGCAAGCTCACCCTTTGCGGCAAGACCAACGTGCTCACCTATGCCTGGGACCTCTGGGAAAGGGCCTTCAACGAGCTGGCGGCGGACTACCCCGACATCGCCACCGACTACGCCCACGTGGACGCCATCTGCATGTGGTTCGTGAAAAACCCGGAGTGGTTCGACGTGGTGGTGACGGACAACATGTTCGGGGACATCATCACCGACCTGGGAGCCATGATCCAGGGGGGCATGGGCATAGCCGCGGGAGGGAACATTAACCCCGAGGGGACCTCCATGTTCGAGCCCATCGGGGGATCGGCGCCCAAGTACACGGGGAAGAACGTCATCAACCCCCTGGCGGCCATCTGCGCCGTGCAGATGATGCTCGACCACCTGGGGGAGCGCGAGGCGGCGGGGATGGTGGAGAGGGCGGTGATGCGCGTCTGTGCCCACGACCTGGAGTCCCTGTCCGCGGGACGCATGGGGAAGTCCACTTCGGAAGTGGGGGATCTTGTCGTAAAATACATCAGGGAGCAGGATGAGTAGAGCCGCGGGGGAGGAGAAGCGGAGCGGAGGTAGTTTCGATGCCCATACCTGAAGTAGAGAAGATCTGGATGGACGGCGAGCTGGTGGACTGGAAGGACGCCAAGATCCACCTGCTCTCCCATTCCCTGCATTACGGCTCCGGGGTCTTCGAGGGCATACGCGCCTACGAGACCCCGCGGGGGGCGGCGGTCTTCCGCCTCACCGACCACATGAAGCGGCTGTTCCGCTCGGCGGCCATCTACCGCAAGCCCATACCCTTCACCCTGGAGGAGCTGGTGGAGGCGACCAAGGTGGTCATCCGCGCCAACGGCCTAAAGAGCTGCTATATCCGGCCCATAGCTTTCCGCGGCTACGGGGAGATGGGATTGCACCCCATGGGCGCGCCGGTGAACGTGGCCATAGCGGTATGGCCCTGGGGGGCCTACCTGGGCGAGGAGGGGATAAAGCACGGGGTGCGTGCCAAGGTATCCTCCTTTCGGCGCAACGAGGCCAACTCCATCCCCACCGCCGCCAAGGCCACCGGTCAGTACCTCAACTCCATCCTGGCCAAGATGGAGGTGGTGGAGGCGGGCTACGACGAGGCCATCCTGCTCAACATGCACGGGCACGTGGCCGACGGGGCGGGAGAGAACGTCTTCGTGGTGAGGAACGGCGTGGTCTTCACCCCCCCCACCTCGGCGGGGGCCCTGGAGGGGATCACCAGGGACTCGGTGATGCGCATCGCCGAGGACATGGACATCCCCTGCCGGGAGAAGGACCTGGTGCGCACGGACCTTTACATCGCCGACGAGGCCTTCTTCACCGGCACCGCCGCCGAGGTGGTGCCCATAAGGGAGATCGACGACCGCGTGATAGGCGATCCCGGCCCCATCACCCGGCGCATCCAGGAGAAGTTCTTCGAGGTGGTGTCGGGCGGCGACAAGGCCTACGAGCACTGGCTCGAGTACGTGGACTGAGGCTCCGGCGGCCCGGGGGCGGCCTCCGTCCTCCGAGGCGGACGGCGCACGGTAAGGGCCCGGAGGCGGTACCGCACCTGAACGAGAGCACCTATACCGCCGTCCTTTTCGGGGCGTTCTCCCTGCATGGCGCGGCGGGCGGCGGGGTTCCGCGGGGGTACGGTGGGCAACTGGGCGTTGCCCGGGAAGAATAAAGACGGAAGGCGGAGATCGGCGTATGAATGACGGTGGCGCAGCCAGGCGGGATGCGGAGATGGAAGGCGGCGCCGTAAGGCTTTACGACACCACCCTCAGGGACGGCGCCCAGCGAGAGGGGGTCTCCCTCTCCGTGGAGGACAAGCTCAAGATCCTGCGCCGGCTGGACGAGTTCGGTTTCCACTACGTGGAATGCGGCTACCCGGCCTCCAACCCCAAGGACGAGGAATTCTTCCGCCGCCTGGCCGGGGTGGACTTGAGGAACGCGGTCCCGGTGGCCTTCGGCTCCACGCGCAAGGCGATGATCGGCACCGACAAGGACCGCGGGCTGGAGGAGCTCCTGCGCGCGGAGACCCCCGCGGTGTGCATCGTGGGCAAGAGCTGGGAGCTGCACGTGCGCACCGCCCTGCGCACCCGGCTGGAGGAGAACCTGTACATGATCGCCGACAGCGTGGACTACCTCAAGCGCCGCGGCCGCGAGGTGATCTTCGACGCGGAGCACTTCTACGACGCCTACAAGAACAACCCGGAATACGCCATGAAGACGGTAAGGGCCGCGGTGGAGGCGGGGGCTGACTGGGTCTGCCTCTGCGACACCAACGGCGGCGCCCTGCCCTGGGAGGTGAGGGAGATAACCGCTGCGGTGGGGCGGGAGCTCTCCGTGCCCCTGGGGGTGCACACCCACAACGACGGGGAGTGCGCGGTGGCCAACAGCCTGGTGGCGGTGGAGGAGGGCGTCACCATGGTCCAGGGCACCATCAACGGCTACGGGGAGCGCTGCGGTAACGCCAACCTCTGCTCCATCATCCCCGCCCTGGTGTTGAAGATGGGGCGGGAGGCGGTGGATGCCGAGAGGCTCAGGGGCCTCACGGAACTCTCCCACTTCGTGAGCGAGATCATGAACATCAAGCCCGATTCCCACCAGCCCTACGTGGGCCAGAAGGCCTTCGCCCACAAGGGCGGCATGCACGTGAGCGCGGTGGTACGCGAGCCGGAGACCTACGAGCACATCCGCCCGGAGTGGGTGGGCAACCGGCAGCATATCGAGGTCTCGGAGCTCTCCGGGAAGAGCACCATCATCATCAAGGGAAAGGAGCTGGGCTACGACCTCTCCCAGAGCCCGGAAAAGGTGCAGGAGATCCTGGACCTGGTGAAGGAGATGGAACACCGCGGCTATCACTTCGAGGCCGCCGACGGATCCTTCGAGCTCCTCCTGCGGCGCCACCTGGGCCTGCACCGGGTCTTCTTCCGCCTGGAGAGCTTCCGGGTGATCATGGAGAAGAGGGAGGACGGCAAGGTGGTCACCGAGGCCACCATCAAGGTGCACGTGCGCGGAAAGCGCATCATCGCCACCGGGGAGGGCAACGGCCCCGTGAACGCCCTGGACAACGCGCTGCGCCTGGCCATCGGCCGCGCCTACCCGGAGCTCGACGCCATCGACCTCGAGGACTACAAGGTGCTCATCCTCAACCCCGAGAAGGCCACGGCGGCGGTGACGCGGGTGCTCATCGAGAGCGGCGACGGGGAGAAGACCTGGGGAACCATAGGGGTCTCCGAGAACATCATCGAGGCCTCCTGGCAGGCCTTGGTGGACTCCATCGAGTATGGCCTCCTGCACAAGAAGGCCCAGCCGGAATGAGGCCCGGGCGAGAGGGGCCGAGGTTCCGGCGCCCGCCCGCGCCTGGCGGGGCGGGCGGAAAAAGCGATCCGGAGGAGAGAAAGCGGCATGAAGCTGGCGAGGTACAGGTACAGAGGCCACATCTTTTTCGGCGTGCTCGAGGACGGAATGCTGCACGAGCTGGAGCGCACCCCCTTCCTTGACCTCAAGCGGCAGGGGCGGAGCTACGGGCTGGAGGAGGTGGAGCTGCTGACGCCGGTGTTTCCCCAGAAGATCATCGCCGTGGGCCTCAACTACCGCGACCACGCGGAGGAGTTCGGGCTGGAGATGCCCGAGGAGCCCGTGCTCTTCATGAAGCCGCCTTCCTCCCTGCTGGCTCATGGGGGTGAGATCGTCTATCCGGAGATGAGCAGGCGGGTGGATTACGAGGCGGAGCTGGCGCTGGTCTGCGGCAGGGAATGCCGCGACGTATCCCCGCGAGAGGCACCTTCCTGCATCCTCGGCTACACCTGCGGCAACGACGTCACCGCGCGGGACCTACAGGCCAAGGACGGGCAGTGGACGCGCGCCAAGAGCTTCGACACCTTCTGCCCTCTGGGGCCCTTCATCGAGACGGACCTGGACCCCTCCGACCTGAGGATAGAGCTCCGCCTCAACGGCGAGACGCGCCAGTCCTCCACCACCGCCAACATGGCCTTCGGCCCGGCGGACCTCCTCAGCTTCACCTCCCGCATCATGACCCTCTATCCCGGCGACGTGATCATGACCGGCACCCCCTCCGGGGTAGGGGAGATGTTCCCGGGGGATCGCGTGGAGGTGGTCATAGAAGGCCTCGACCCCCTGCGCAACACCGTGGTGGCGACGGGATGATGCACGTGGTTCCCACGGCATCGCTGTCCGTGGGCTGCCTTCGGGGCAGGCGAGGAAGGGGAGGACATGGAGCCGGATTACAGGCAGGCCCTGCGTTATGCGCTGGGGGAGAGGCGGCTGTGGGCGGCGGGCCTGCTGGCCGCCCTCACCCTCTCCGAAGCCTGGTGGGTGATCTACGGCTGGGGGCCGGAGTACCTGGGCGAGAGGTGGAAGGGCGCTTTTGCGGGACGGCTGGGGGACGCCGGTTCACTCGCCGTCTTCCTGGCCGTCGCCCTGGCCGCGTTCGTCGTCTTAAAGGCGACGGGCTACCTGGGGGAGATGGTCCTGATACGCCAGGTGGCCCAGGGTGTGCGGTCGGAGATGCCCTGGTTCACGGAGGCCTTCTCCGCCTCCCGCGGGAGATATATCCACCTCGCGGCCGCCCTTCTCCCCCGCGACGCCCTGCGCGCCCTCCTCATCTACCTGCCGGTGCCGCTCCTCGCCCTCTGGAACCGCTGGGATCCCCGCCTCGACCACCTTCTCCTCTACGTGGCCTTGTTCGCGGCCTGGTTCGCCCTCCTCGCGGCCGCGGATTTCCTCGTCGGAGTCACCGCCGCTCTGGCCGCGCGCGGCGCTCTCCTGGAGCGGCAGGGGATGCGGGAGGCCTGGCGGAGGGGATGGAGCCTCCTGCGCCGCCACGCCGTGCGCTGTCTTGCGGCCTGGCTGCAGGTCCTGGCGGCGGACCTCGCCTTCCTGGTCCTCGCCTGGCCCCTCTCAGCCCTGGTCCCCTGGGGGGCGGGAATGGCGTCCGGCCTCCTGCGTGCCGCCCCCCTGCGGTGGCTGGTCCACGGCGCGGCTTACGCCGTGCTGGCGGCCTTCCTGGTGGGGGGCCAGACGGCAGTGCAGTGTTACCGGTCGTCCCTGTGGACATTGACCTACATCCGGCTGGAGGAGACCGGCGACAACCCGCCCACTCGCCGGTGACGGCGTTCGTGCCTCCCCGCGGGAGACGCCGCACCACGGGCCTGCCGTGCCCCGGGGCCGCATCGGCAGGCCGTGCCACCCCTTTTCTCGGGGCATCCGCGGGTCGCCCGCCACGGCCTCACACGCACTGGACGCCGGAGCCGACGCAGCCGTCCGCCCTGGGCTTTCGCGGCGCGATGCCGCGACCGATGCGAGGCCGTACGTCGGCTCGGGCTGTGCTATCATAGGTCCGGCGAAGAAGGAGAACAGGGAAGAGAGGAGCCCCGCCTTGCGCCTGCGTTTCGCACCCAGCCCGACGGGATACCTCCACGTGGGAGGAGCGCGCACCGCGCTCTTCAACTGGCTGCTGGCACGCCGCTCCGGGGGCTCCTTCATCCTGCGCATAGAAGATACCGACCTCACGCGCTCCACCGAGGAGGCCATCGAGGCCATCGTGCGGGATCTGCGCTGGCTCGGACTGGACTGGGACGAGGGTCCCGAGGTGGGAGGGGAGCACTGGCCTTACCGTCAGACGGGCCGCGTGAACCTCTACCGCCGAGCGGCCGAGGAGCTCCTCAAGAGGGGCGCCGCATACCGCTGCTTCTGCCTGCCCGACGAGCTGGCGGAGCGGCGAGAGGCGGCGGTCAGGGAGGGCAGGAGCCCCATGTACGACCGGCGCTGCCGTTCCATCCCCGCGGAGGAGTCCCAGGAGATGGCCAGGGACGGCAAGCCCTTCGCGCTGCGTTTCGCGGTCCCGGAGGGGGAGACGGTGGTCCGGGACCTCATCCGGGGCGAGATCCGTTTCCGCAACCGGGAGATAGAGGACTTCGTGCTCCTGCGCAACGACGGCTCCCCCACCTACAACCTGGCGGTGGTGGTCGATGATCTGGACATGCGCATCACCCACGTGGTGCGCGGAGACGACCATCTCTCCAACACTCCCAAGCAGATCCTACTCTACCGTGCCCTGGAGGCGGAGGAGCCGGCCTTCGCCCACCTGCCCATGATCGTGGGTAGGGACGGAAAGCCCCTCTCCAAGCGTCACGGGGACGTGGCGGTGGGTAGTTTCCAGGAAAGGGGATTCCTGCCCGAGGCCATGGTGAACTTCCTCGCCCTGCTGGGATGGTCTCTGGACGACTCCACCACCCTCATGGACCGGGAGACGATCATCGCCGGTTTCAGCCTGGAGCGGGTGAGCTCCAAGCCCGCGGTATGGGACGACGAGAAGCTCCTGTGGATGAACTCCCAGTACGTCATGGCCATGGAGGATGAAGAGCTGGCGCGGGCCCTCATGCCCTTCCTAGCCCGGGCGGGACTGGCGGAGGAGAACGACCCCGTAACCCTGGAGAGGATGCGGCGCATCGCGCCCCTGGTGCGCGAGCGCATCAAGGTGCTCGCCGACGCGCTGCCGCTGGTTGCGTTCTTCTTCCGGGAGGTGGAGGTGGAGGAGGACGCGCGCGAGCTGCTCAGGGGAGAGGAGAACCGGGCCATCCTGAGGGAGACGGGCAGGAGGCTCCTGGAGCTGGAGAGCTTCGACGCCTCCTCCCTGGAGGCGACCCTGCGCGCCATGGCGGAGGAGATGGGCCTGAAGGCCCGCAAGGCCTTCCAGCCGGTGCGCGCCGCCATCAGCGGGAGCAAGGTCAGCCCGCCTCTTTTCGAGTCCATGGAGATCCTGGGGAGGGAGACATGCCTGCGTCGCATCGCCAGGGCCCTGGACGGGGTAGGAGAGGAGTAGGGGAACGTGTGGCTGCGCTGGCTGGGAACGGCGGGGTTCGAGGTCACGAGCGGCGATGTCTCCCTGCTCATCGACCCCTATTTCACCCGCAACCCCGAGGCGCGCCCGCGCCAGGCACTGCGGGCAGGCGACTTCCCCCACGCCAGGGCGGCGCTCATCTCTCACGGGCATTTCGACCACGCCTACGACGTGGCCGAGCTGGTGGAGGTGAGCGGGGCGGAGGTGTACGCCTCCCCCACGGTCTGCCAGTCCCTGGCCGCGAGGGGCGTGCCCTGGAGCAGGATGCGCCCGCGCTGGGGCGGGGAGAGCGACGAGGTGGGGCCCTTTCGCTTTACGGCGGTGCCGGCGCAGCACGTGACCTTCGACGCCCGCCTGATGCTTACCACTTTATGGAAGTGCACTCCCCGCCTCGCGGAGCTGGCGCGCCTGGGCCCCTCGCAGTACCCCTGCGGCCAGGTCCTGGGCTGGTACCTGGTGGCGGAGGGAAAACGCCTCTTCCACCTGGGAAGCGCCTGCATGCCCTGGGACCTGGAGGCGGAGGTGGACGTGTTCCTGGTGCCGGTACAGGGAAGGACGGATATCTGCGAGGTGGCGGCGGAGCTGGTGCGCAGGGTAAGGCCCCGCGTGGTCGTCCCCCATCACCACGACGACTTCTACCCGCCCCTCAGCCGCCACGTGGACCTGGGTCCCTTCCGGGAGGGGCTGCGGCGCATGGGCCTTAAGGTGGAGGTGCGCGAGCCGGAGCTCAACCGCCTCATGGAGATCTGAGCGCACGGCTTCCCCTCCGCATCGCCCCTCGGGGGTCATGCGGTGCTGCCGCCGTCATCCAGGTCCCGGGTTCTTTGACGGTGCCGGTACGCTCATACATAATGTTTGATAGCCGGAACGGGAACGGACACGGAGGGGTGAGATGGAGAACAAGTCTTTCAAGGCCCTGGTGGTACGTGAAGGGGAGGACAAGTCCTTCACCCGCGCCATAGAGACCAGGAACATCGAGGACCTGCCGCCCGGCGACGTGGTGATCCGGGTCCGCTACAGCTCCGTCAATTACAAGGACGCCCTCTCCGCCAGCGGCAACCGCGGCGTCACCCGGAACTACCCCCACACCCCCGGCATCGACGCAGCGGGCACGGTGGAGGAGGACGCCAGCGGGCGTTTCTCCCCCGGTGAGGAGGTGCTGGTCACGGGGTACGACCTGGGCATGAACACCTCCGGCGGGTTGGCGGAGTACATCCGCGTGCCCGCGGACTGGGTGGTGAGGCTGCCGGCGGGACTCACCCTGCGCGAGTCCATGATCTACGGTACCGCCGGGTTCACCGCCGCCCTCTCCGTGCTCAAGCTGACCGAGGCCGGGGTAACGCCCGATGCCGGAGAGGTGCTGGTCACCGGGGCCACGGGGGGCGTGGGCTCCCTCGCCATGCGCATCCTGGCCAAGATCGGGTTCCAGGTGACAGCGGCCGCCGGTATCATGGACGAGGCGGAGCTCTCCGAGTACGAGGCCAGGCTCAAGGCCCTGGGCGCTTCCCGCGTCATACCCGCCTCTGAGGTGGACGACACCTCGGGCAAGCTCCTGCTCAAGGGCATCTGGCCCAACGCCGTGGACACCGTGGGCGGCAACATCCTGGCCACGGTGGTCAAGTCCACCGCCTACGGCGGGGTGGTGACCACCTGCGGCAACGCCGCCGGACACGAGCTGGACCTCAACGTCTATCCCTTCATCCTACGCGGCGTGAGCCTTTTGGGCGTGGACTCGGTGGAATGCCCCATGGAGCCGCGCCTCAAGGTGTGGGAGAAGCTGGCGGGGGAGTGGAAGCTCGACAACCTCGAGGAGATGACCACCGAGGTCACCCTGGACGGGGTGGAGGAGAGGATAAGGCTGCTCCTGGACAAGCGCTCCAAGGGCCGCACCCTGGTCAGGCTCTGAAGGGTCGGGCGCGTTCCTCGCTGCCTGCGGGTCCATAAAGTGCGCTTATGGAGGATCTGTGCTCACCGCTTCGATGTGTGCTGACGGGACGCCGTAAGCCATTGAGCCGAAAAAAGCCTTATGCTATCATAGCCGAGGACAGTCCCTGGGGGATCGTCTAACGGTAGGACGCGAGACTCTGGATCTCGTTGTGAGGGTTCGAATCCTTCTCCCCCAGCCAAAACTGAATATCGAATGCGTGGCGCATTAGTCTAGTTGGCCTAGGACGCCGCCCTCTCAAGGCGGAGATCGCGGGTTCGAATCCCGCATGCGCTACCAGGTTCAAAGGCCCCGCAAGGGGCCTTTTCATTGGTGTGGACGATCAGTTGCGTGAGGCTCGCGAGCTTCGCCTTTTAGGAAGAGCGATTTTCAAGACTCAAGCGCCGCTTTCGCCTGTTCCAGGATATCCTGGTGGCTCTTGGTCATCGCGCGGCCCACTACGGGTTCAAGCAGGCGCCCGATGTGCTTGCCCCTGGCGCGGCTTATCCAGCGGACGTCCGTGCCCTCCCCGCTGCGAGTGAATTCCATGCGGCCCAGCTCGTGCTTCATCGGCAGGGTGCTTTTCTTGACCTTGTATTCGAATGAGTGAGGCGGATCGTATTTCACGATCTCCTCGACGAAGGTGATGCCGGATAGGCGGATGCTCCTGACCGCGCCTACCCCGTATCTAGCAGCGCTCCCCTCCTCGAGCAGTCTCGCCCTGCTCGCACCCTTCAACCATGCCGGGCAGCCTTCGGTATCGATCATGAGATCGAATACGCGATCGATCGGAGCTTGGGCATGGACGCTTGCCTCCACTGTCTTCATGGCGATATCCCTCCTCTCGACACCCCCGGATCACCTCGTTTTCACATCTCGATCCGTTCACCCCGAGTACCCCATATATCACCCCTAATGGCGCAAGGCTAGCGCAAAGCCCGCGGCATGAAACGGCACCCGGAGACGTAAATACCCACCGGGGGGCTTAAACAGGAGCAGGAAAGAGGGCTTGCTTGAGATAAAAAGGCGAACGCCCGCGCGAAGGGGCAGAGAAGACCGCGCTTCGCGGCTATGCGCCGCCGGGGAAGGTTGCTTTAACCGTCTCGATGACCTGCCTGGCCAGATTGCCCGCCTCCTCGGCTTCGATGGGATCGTCGTAGAACCGGGACGGAACACCGCCGGGGAGGCTGTCGGGATGCCGCGTGGGGATATAATAGGCATCCAAAGATTTGGATCTCTTAGCGCGGGAGAAAACGGGGTCCACTTTCACGGCCGCCTCAATCAGCTCAGCCACCGAGTGGGTCCTGAAGACGTCGGGCTCCTCCAGCTTCGGATACAGGTAAGCCTTGAGTGCCTTTGCGGCGCACGATCTCCTCGATATCCAGTTTCGCCATCTCCGATCCCCTTCTCCGTTCCCGAGATCTACGATACCACAATATGGTATCCGGCACGGGCGCTCCGGGGACGCGAGGCCTTCGGGCCGTCCCCTCGGCCTAGGAAGAGGCCTTTCGCGCACCCGACCTCCTGGCCAGGCGCAGGGTCGCCAGGGCCACCGGGACCAGGGCGGCGAAGTATCCCAGGTAGGCGACATATCCCAGGTAGGGGAAGATGGCCACCACCTTTCCCTCCACCTCCTCCAGCGGCACCGGGAAACGGTCCGGCATCTCCACCGCGTCGCCTTTGGTGACGAGGTACCGCTCTCCGTCGCGCTCGAACTCGTCCACGATACGGTGGACGTTCCTCCCGATCCTGGGGTCCCGGAAGGCGATGATCTCGCCCGGACGGTACTCTTCACGCGGTATTACCACCACCATGCTCCCCGTCCGGATGGTGGGCTCCATGGACCCGGAGACGATCACCCGCGCGTGCAGCCAGGGGTTCACGGCCGAGAAGAGCAGCAGCAGAAAGAGGAGGAGCAGGAAACCCTCCAGCGCCCAGGCGGGAACCACGAGCAGCAGGTAGGCGGCCCGGTTCCTCTCCCGCAGGTCCTTGAGGGATAGTTCCCTCGACCAGAACGGTCCCCTCATCGCCGTCTCCTCGATCCTGTCCTCCCGTTTTTCATATAAACAAGCTGCCGCCTCGCCCGGCTCCACCGATTTCACGGCAACCACGGACTAAAGGCGATCACCGCCGTCCATCCCGCCGGGGTGAGGGCGCTATCCGGCTCCCGCAGTCACAGCAACCACAGGCTGAGCGCCATCACCGCCATGCCGGCCGTCACCCCCAGCATGGCATGGGCGTCCATGCCGTATTCACGCGAGGCGGGGATGAGCTCGTCGAGGGAGATGTAGACCATGATGCCGGCGACGGCGGCCAGGACCCACCCCAGCACCGTTTCGTTGATATGACGCACAAGCGCCGCCGCCGCGACCGCCGCCCCGGCGGGCTCGGCGGCTCCGGAGAGGAATGACCACCAGAAAGCCTTGCGGCGGCTTCCCGTCGCCAGGTAGACGGGCGTGGAGACCGCCATCCCCTCGGGGATGTTGTGGATGGCGATGGCGACGGCGATGGCCAGCCCGAGCCGCAGGTCCTGCAGGGAGCCCGCGAAGGTGGCCATTCCCTCCGGGAAGTTGTGGATGCCGATGCCCAGGGCCACCAGTACGCCGGTGCGGTACATCTCGCGGCTCTCCTCCGCGGGAGCGCCGATCTTCTCCGCGAAATATTCGTGGGGGATGAGGGCGTCCACGGCGAACATGAAGGCCATCCCGGCGAAGAAGCCCAGGAGGGCGGGGCCCAGGCCCAGGTATTCCCGGCTTGATGCCAGCAGCTCGACGAAGGATACCAGCAGCATCACCCCCGCGGAGAAGCCCAGGGTCATACTGATGAAACGCGGGCCGGGGTTCTCGAGCCACAGGGCGAGCAGGCTGCCGAAGGTGGTGGACAGCCCCGCGGCGGCGGTGATGAGCAGAGCCCAGCCAACGTTGACGTCCATGCGCACCTCGCGTTTACATGCCGATGATGTCCGCAAGCCATCCGCCGCAGGCAGGGTCATTAAGCCGCTGCTGCGGGTCCGCGCCGCCTCGCCGGCCTTTCCCGCCGTCGAGGGCCTGCACGAACATCATACCCCCTTCTCCATGGGAATATAAGGCAAATGCCCTCACGGGCCGATTCCCCTCGGGAAGCGGGGAGGTGGGTGCGGCACCCGCTTCTCTCCATGCAACGCCCTCCCGAGGACGCACACGAACGCCTCACCCACCTTCTTCATGGCAATATAAGGCAAATGCCCTCACGGGCCGATTCCCCTCGGGAAGCGGGGAGGTGGGTGCGGCACCCGCTTCTCTCCATGCAACGCTCTCCCGAGGACGCACACGAACGCCTCACCCACCTTCTTCATGGGAATATATGGTGAGCGTTTCCGAGGATGCCGTTTGCTGCGGGAAGGCGGCAGAGAGGACGGCGGAACAAGCCCCTCTCCGTATGGTCCATCTTGCGCCGCACGCCGGAGCGAGCCAGTCGTCTGTGGAGATCCGGTCGGGAACAGGAGGCGCAGATGCCAGGCGGGTGCCGCGCGCCGCGTATCACCACGCTGCGAGGGGTTAACTGCGGCGCGCTCCGTCCCGATATACCTCTCTAAGGGCGACGCATGAGGCGAAGGCGCGCGGAGGACAGGAAAGGAGAGAGAACATGATGAAGAGGATGTGGCGCTTGGGAGTGGCGCTTGCGGCTCTCTTGACGCTGGCCGCTGCGTTCCTCGCCGGCTGCGGCAAGTCCGCTGCGAAGCCGCAGATCAGCTCCCTGGACCCGGTGAGCGGGCCGCCGGGGAGCGAGGTGGTCATCAAGGGGTCCGGGTTCGGGTCCTCGCAGGGGACGGGGGTGGTCTTCTTCAGCGGCAGGCAGGTGGAGGTGGTGGCGTGGGCCGACACCGTGATCACGGTGAAGCTTCCCGCGGACATGGCCGAGGCCGCCTACGGAGTCAAGGTGGAGACGGAAAAGGGCGCCAGCAACGAGGTGGAGTTCAAGGTCACGGGAACGCCCGCCGCGGGCCCCAGGATAACCTCGCTGGAGCCGGAGAGGGGCAGATCCGGCGACGAGGTGGTCATCAAGGGCACGGGGTTCGGAAAGGAGCAGGGCAGCGGCAAGGTCCTCTTCGGCACCGGGACCGCGGAGGTCAAGAAGTGGTCGGATACCTCCATCACCATCGTGGTGCCTCCCAATCTGGGGCCGAACACCTACGGGGTCACGGTGAAGAACGATGCCGGAAAGAGCAACGAGGCCATCTTCAAGATCGGCAGCGACGAGGACAAGATGGCGGAGCAGAAGCAGGCGGTCATCGACTACCTCCAGGCGCAGGGACAGTCCACGGCTGGCTCCGAGCAGTGGAAGGTGACCCTGGTCAAGCGCAGCGCCCAGAACCCCAACTGGGAAGTGGTGAAGGTGGAGGTGCCGGGAGGAAAATCCTTCGAGGCCGTGCTGATCATGAACAACATGCTGGGGGGCTGGGAATGCCTGAAGACCGGCGAGCCCCCCTGGACGGGGATCGATTTCAAGGGCGAACCCATACCCTCGGACATCGAGAAGACCTGAACCATCCGGCGCCATGGGCGTGCCGGCGGCATCCGGCCGCGGGCGCGGCAGATGGAGGCGGCGGAAGCGGGCGCCCGGCCTCGGGCAGGCGCCCGCTCGCCGTCTTCCCCGGACGGGTTGCCCTTTCGCGCGGGGGCGGAAATACGGTCACCGGGCTTAACCTCACCTTGCCTTCTGTTTCCCGTAGGGATCCGAAATCCCACGACCCGGGGTGCTCGGCACGCTCGAGAGCCCCACAGAGGCAAACCTGGAGACGGGAAAGAAGATCGCATCGTCCGCGACGACAAGTGAGTAAGACGGCGCTCGCGATCCCCTCGTCTCGGGACCACATGTACCCCATGTATATGGGTATATGGCGGCTTCCGGACCGTGTCGGACAACCACCTCCGCCTGGGCAGAAACGTCCCGGGTCGGGGATATCGGGGACGGTCATGTCGCCGCGGAACCCTCCTGGGGTAGAATGTGGTCTCAAGCGGAGTAGGACACGCGCCCGAGACGGATGCGGGGCGCACGGATGGCCGGGGTGACATGGAGGACAACGAGTTCCACGTGGACATGCGGGAGGTGCTGGCGCGGCGCAGGCGCCTGCGCAGGCGGAGGAGGCTCAGGCGGACCGTGGTGGTTGCCGCCTGCATGGCGCTCTTAGCGGCGGCCTTGGTCCTCTCTCCCTGGGGGCCGGCAAGGGGTCTGTTTTTCTCGGAGCAGGGGGTTGAGGGAGGCCTTGACCGGGAGGAGCAGGCCGCCGCGGAGGGCAACGGGGCCGTGGTGACGCCCGCGGCGGCGGAGGAAGAGGCGGAAGGCGGAGGCCGGGAGGGAGGCGCGACCCCGGAGGAGCCGCCGAGGAGGGAGAAGGCCTCGGTCGCCAGCCCGCCCACCGTGGCCATCGTGGTGGACGATACGGGGGGAGACGTGACCAACCTGGAGCGCTGGCTGGCCGTCGGAGCCCCCGTAACCTTCGCGGTTATGCCCCACTGCCAGGCCTCCGCCTCCACGGCGGAGCGCCTGTGCGCCGCGGGATACCGCATCATGATGCACATCCCCACCGAGAACGACCCCCCCAACTCCTTCTCGGGAACCGGGCAGCTCGCGGTGGGGATGAGCCGCGACACGGTGTTCGCCACCGTGGACGGAGACCTGGCCACGGTGCCCCACGTGACGGGCATCAACAACCACCAGGGCGGCAGGGGCTGCAACGACCACCAGCTCATGAACTACATGTGCCAGTGGGCCAGGGAACGCGGCCTCTTCGTGGTGGACAGCGACAGCTCCACCCACAGCCAGGTCACCAGGGCTGCTCAGGAGCTGGGTTTCCCCCGGCGCAGGAACCAGGTGTTCATCGACCACCACAACGAGCCCTACACCATAAGGGAGGCCATGCGCCGCCTGGCGCGCATAGCGCGTCAGGACGGCACGGCCATAGGCATATGCCACTTCCACCGCCCCAACACGCCCTCGGTGGTGGGGGAGATGGTAAGGACGCTGCGTGCCGAGGGCATCAATTTCGCCTTCGTGGAGGACATCCACAACTGAAGCCTCCTCCGGGTGCGGGGCACGCCCGCGGGCGGCATAGCGTAATCGCGCTCCCGGCGCGGCCCTGCGCTGCCAGGAGCGAGCGCCGTTACCCGGGGAGCGTCCGCGGGCCCGACCGGATGTCCCCGGCGGCGCACGCTATCGGGCTACCTTCCGAGACAAGGCGACGAGGGAGCTTCCCAGGGGCAGACAAAAGCGGGAGGCGGCGCGAGCCTCGAGGCCGAGCAGGGAGGTCAGGGCGGCGTTCAGGGGTGGCGGAGGCATCCACAGATCGGAGGAAGGTCGAAGGAGGCCGTAAGGATTGGGGGAGGGAGAGCGGTCCGCGCGGATCGCCGGTCTTCCGTCCATCCTGCTCGCGAGGCGGAAGGCCGCGATGGCTGGCAGCAGGGTGAAGACGAAGTAAGTGACCTTCACCGGTTCGAGCCCTGACGCGGTGAGCATCTCTCGTACCTGTCTGGCGCGATAACGCCTAGCCCCATCCACCGCCTCGTCGTGTCTGCCGCGGAGGAGGGCAAGGGCGGGGAGGTTCAACAGCAGCCATCCTTCGGGGGCAAGGACCCTGGCCATCTCGCGCAGGGCCGCGAGGTCGTCGCTCACCGCGCGGTGGTAGATCACGTTGAAGGAGACCACCAGATCGAAACGGTCGCCGGCGAAGGGGAGCTCCTCCACCCCGCAACAGCGCAGTTCCTCCAGGCCGCGCTCCCGGCAGAAGCGCAGGGCCTCCTCGCTGACGTCCACGCCCACCAGCCGGCGGGGCCGGTAGCGATCACGCAGCCAGCACGTAAAGCCACCCGTTCCGCATCCCGCGTCGAGCACCCGGCCCCGCGGCGCGTCCGGACAGTAACTTTCGAGGAGCGAAGAGAAGAGTCGGCGGTGGCCCAGGTACCACCAGTGCCTGTCCTCAACCGCGCGCTGGCGGCGGTATTCTTCGACCTTCAAGCTGCATCACCGGTCCTCTATGGGTTTGGGCCTCCCCGGAGAAGGCCGGCACCGGGGGTTCGTGATGCCTTTGGCGTACTCCGCCCCTTTGGCCGCGGCTCGTCCTCCCGCAGAGCGGCCTGAAGAGCCGGGCATGAGGACCGTCGCCGTGCAGGACGCTTCTCGAGGCACCGCCCCCGCCGCCCCTTCCACACCTCCTCCAACCGCCGCGGGTGGGCGGAGGCCGGCCTCAGCGGGCGCGAGGCCGTGGCTTCCCCGCTTTTCGGGGGAACCCTCTCTTGCTAACATGTCCCCATGATAAACGGTGCCCGAGCGCGGCGGAAGCGGCGGGGCTCGGGATCCTCTGCCGCGCCGCGCAAGGGAAGTCGGCGGAGGCGTCCCGGCAAGGTGTGTGGAGGCCATGGCCTATCTGCTCGGTTATGACGCGGGGAGTTCTTTCATCAAGGCGTCCCTGCTGGACGCGGCCACGGGGCGGCAGGTGGCGGCCGCGAGCTCCCCGGATCGGGAGCTGCCCATCGCGGCGGCCCGCCCGGGTTGGGCGGAACAGGACCCGGAGACGTGGTGGGAGAACCTGGTGCGCGCCACCGCCGTGCTGCGCCGGAAGAGCGGCGCCGAGATGAGTGAAGTGGCCGCGATCGGCATCTCATACCAGATGCACGGGCTGGTGGTGGTGGGCAGGGACCTCAAGCCCCTTCGCCCCTCCATCATCTGGTGCGACTCGCGCGCCGTGGAGGTGGGGGAGAGGGCGCTGCGCGCGCTGGGCGTAGAGAGCTGCATGGGGCGCCTGCTGAACTCGCCCGGCAACTTCACCGCCTCCAGGCTGGCCTGGCTGAAGGAGAGCGAACCGGAGCTCTTCCGCCTCGTGCACAAGGCCATGCTGCCCGGGGACTACCTCGCCCTGCGTATGACGGGGGAGGCGGTCACCACCCCCTCGGGCCTCTCGGAGATGGTGCTCTGGGATTTCACCGCCGGCGAGGCGGCGGTGATGGTCCTGGAACACTACGGGATCCCTTCCGGGATGCTCCCCGAGGTGAGGCCCACTTTTTCCGTGCAGGGGGAACTCACCCGCGAAGCGGCCGCGGAGCTCGGCCTGCGCCCCGGCATCCCGGTGGCCTATCGCGCCGGGGACCAGCCCAACAACGCCTTCGCCCTCGAGGTGCTGGAGCCGGGGGAGGCGGCCGCTACCGCGGGTACTTCGGGAGTCGTCTACGGGGTGTCCGCGGAGCCCCGCAGCGACGCGCGCTCACGCGTCAACGTCTTCGTGCACGTGAACCACCGGGAGGAGGACCCGCGCTACGGCGTGCTGATGTGCGTGAACGGCGCGGGCATAACCTACCGCTGGCTCAGGAGCCTGCTGGGAGGAACGGCGGGAGGACCGGACTACCGGCGCATGGACGAGGAGGCGGCGTCGGCGCCCCCGGGGTCGGAGGGCCTCATGTTCTTTCCCTACGGCAACGGTTCGGAGAGGACGCTGGAGAACCGCCTGCCCGGGGCCTCCGTGCGCGGACTGGACTTCAACTGTCACCGCCGGCCGCACCTCCTGCGCGCCGCTCAGGAGGGCGTGGTCTTCGCCCTCCACTACGGCCTGGAGATCATGCGCGCCATGGGGGCCGGGGCGGAGAGGATACGCGCGGGCCGGGCGAACATGTTCCTCGACCCCCTCTTCCGCCGCATCTTCGCCGCGGTCACGGGAGCGGCGCTGGAGGTCTATGACACCGACGGCGCCCAGGGGGCCGCGCGGGGCGCGGGGCTGGGAGCGGGGGTCTTCGCGGACGTTGCGGAGGCCTTCAGGGGGCTGGAGAGAGTGGAGACGGTGGAGCCGGACCCGGACCTGGAGGAGGCTTACCGCGAGGCGTACGGACGCTGGAAGGCGGAGCTGGAGCGGCAGATGACCTGACCGCCGCGTAGATGCCGGCCCGCTCTCCGAGCCCTCGCCGTGGAAGGGGCGGGCCCCATGGCGACAGGGGCCCTCGAGGCAGACATCTGGAAGAAAAAGGAGGCGTGTGATGCGGGAAGAGACCTCTTTTCACAGCATCTGCCGCTGGACGTTCCATGCCGGGAAGGGGGGTTTCGTGCCCCCCGACTCCATCCCCGAGTGGGCTGCCCTCGACACCCCGGGATGCGTGGAGCTGGCGGCGAGAGAGATAAGGCCCCGCCTGCCTGAGCATATCCGCCTGGGCATGGAATTCCATTACGATTACGAGGTGGACGAGGGGAACGCCGGGGAGGTGGCCGACGCCCTGGTGTCCCACGGCATCCACCTCGCCCTCTTCACCCCCGGAGCCCACCGCCGCTTCGCCTACGGAGGCATCGCCTCCCTGGACGCCGAGGAGCGGAGGGCCGCCGAGGAGTTCGGCGAGCGCGCGCTGGAGCTGGCCCACGGTCCCCTGCGTCCCGCCTGGCACTCCGAACCCGCTCTGGCGCCCTCCTTCGTGCTCTGGAACGGTTCATGGGGATACGACCTCGCCAGCGCGGCGGTGGCGGAGATGTACCGCAACCTCAAGGAGAGCGTGGCCGCGCTGTGCCGCCGCGAGGTGGAGATGGGGGGCGGTATGTTCATGGCCCTCGAGCCCAAGCCCAACGAAGGCCACCCCGCCATGCTCCTCCCCACCGTGGCCAGCGCCATCCTCTTCTGGAAGAAGCTGGAGGATGAATACGGCGTCGACCTCGCAGGGAAGGGGATAAACAAGGAGTTCGGGCACACGGAGATGGTGGGACTGGACCTCGTCCACGACACCGTGGAGGAGGTGGACAACGGCATGCTGGTGCACATGCACGTGAACGGCCAGGGTTACAACGACGGCGTCGTCCTGGGCGGTCCGGGCAAGTACGACATCGACCATGGGGCGCGCATCAACGGCATGAACGTGGCGGTGGCGGGGCTGGCCCTGCGCGCCGGGTACGCGCGCTGGAAAGGTCACGACATGCAGCCGCGCCCCTACGACTGCCGCGAGCAGGCCGTGGACCGCGTAGTGCGCTCCATCCTCTCCTGGGAGGCCTGCGAGAAGGCGGCGCAGGAGATGGACCACGCCCTTCTCCTGGAATATCTTACCAGAAGGGAGACGGCCAAGGCGGAGGACCTGGTGCGCGAGGCGGTAGCTTCCGCCTGGGGCCATTTCAAGCGCATGTACCGGGGAGAGGGCTGAGGAGGCCGGGAGCGGGGCGGGACGCAGGACAGAGGAGAGACGCAGCCCGCGACCGCGCTTGCCGCCGTAACGGTCCGTGCCCGGCGGCGGGATGCGTGAGCACGCCCGCTCACACCGTTTTGCAGACCTCGGCGTAACCGCCCCCTCGAGGCAGAGCTATGCGGGTGCGCGGTCCGTGCCCGGCGGCGGGATGCGGAAGCACGCCGACAGCTTCAGGTCGTCGGAGCGCGAGGAGGGTCCGACGAAGACCCGGTACTCTCCTTCCTCGATCTTCCAGGTGGAGGTGGAGGCGTCGAAATAGGCGAGGTCCGCGGCCCGCAGCCGGAAGGAAACCGTCTTCTTCTCACCCGGCTCCAGGCGCACACGCGCGAAACCCTTGAGTTCCCTGGGGGGGCGGTCGACGGCCGCGGCCGGACAGGACACGTAGAGCTGGGCCACCTCCTCCCCGGAGCGCTCCCCGCGGTTGGCGACGTCGGCCTCCACGGCGATCTCCCCGTCCTCGTCCATGCCCGAAGCGCTCACCCTGAGGTCGGAGTACTCGTACCTGGTATAGCTCAACCCGAAGCCGAAGGGGTAGGCGGGCCGCATGTCCTCCCGGTCGAAGAGCCGGTAGCCGTGGTAATATCCGTACTCCGCGGACTCCGCCCTTTTGTCGAAGGGGGGCGGCTGGGCGTTGTCCTCCGGGAAGGTGACGGGGAGCTTGCCGCTGGGGTTCACCTCTCCGAAGAGGATCTCCGCCAGGGCCCTGCCTCCCTCCATGCCCGGGTACCACGCCACCAGGATGGCCCCGACCTTGTCCCGCCAGCCCGAGGTGAGGAAGGCGGAACCCGCCTCCACCACCACCACACAGCGGTCCGTGGCCTCCGCCACCGCCTCGATGAGGGCGACGTCCCGGGGTCGCAGCGAGAGGTCCTCGCGGTCGCCCCCCACCCCCTTCATGTAGGGGATGGACTCCCCTTCGTCCCTGCCGGTGAAGCCCACCACCACCACCGCGGCGTCGCAGCTCCCCGCCGCCGCGGCGGCCTGGCCGGGATGGGAGCCGTCATGGTAGAGGACCTCCGTCCCGCCCGACAGCTCGCGGATGCCCTGCAGGGGGGTGACCACATGGGGCGGCCTCACCCGGCTGCTGCCCTTGTCCCCGATGTTGGGAATATCTGCCAGTCTGCCGATCACCGCCAGCCTTCTGACGGCCTCGCGGTCCAGGGGGAGGAGCGCGCCCTCGTTCCGGAGCAGCACCATGGACCTGCGTGCCGACTCCAGCGCCAGCGCCGTATGCTCCGCGCACGCCACGCGCAGGCGCCCGTATAGCGAGGGGTCCCCGACTGCGGCGAAATCAGCCTTTATGCGCAGGATCCTGGTCACCGCCTCGTCGATGAGCGTCTCCGACACCTTTCCCTCGCGCACCGCCCTTTTCAGTTTGCGCCCGAAGTGGATGCGCAAGGGCATCTCGATGTCCAAGCCCCCCAGGGCGGCCCTCACGGTGTCCCGCGTCCCCCAGAGGAAATCGGACATCACCGCTCCCCGGAAGCCCCATTCCCCCTTGAGGATGTCGCGCAGGAGGTGCCGGTTGTGGGCGCAGTAGTCCCCGTTGACGCGGTTGTAGGCGCTCATCACCGCCGCCGCCCCTTCCTCCACGCAGCGTTTGAAATGAGGGAGATAGACCTCGCGCAGGGTGCGCTCGTCCACCCGCACGTCGACGAAGAAGCGCGACTCCTCGATGCTGTTGCAGGCGAAGTGCTTCACGCATGCCATGACGTGTCTCTGCAGGCCTCTGACCATGGCCGCGCCCATCTCCCCCAGCAGTAAGGGGTCCTCGCCGAAGGTCTCCTGCGCCCTGCCCCAGCCGGGGTGGCGGGGGAGGTTGATGCACACTCCCCCGAAGAAGTCGGCTCCCTGGGCTCGGGCTTCTATGCCCATGGCCTCGCCGATGCGTTCCTCCAGCTCCCGGTCCCAGCTCGCCCCCCTGGCCATGGACACGGGGAAACAGGTGGAGTTGCCGAGGGCCACGCCGCGCGGCCCGTCGGTGAACCTTATGGGAGGGATGCCGAGGCGCCGGTTTCCACCCGCCAGAAAGGGGAAACGGTTGTAATGAAAGATCATGTAAAGCTGTTTGAAGGGGCTGGTGGTCCCGGACATCTCGCGCACCTTGTCGTCCAGGGACATGTCCGAGACCAGCTCCGCGATGCGCCGCTCGCGCTCCTCCCCCCGCGCCTCGAGCACGGCCTGCCAGCCTTCATGCCCGCGCTTTTTTCGCCCGGCCAACGACATCCCCCCCTCTCACCTTCCGGAGCCATAGGTCTGGGGAGCGCGAGCGGCGGCGGGCCCTCCCGTCTCCGCGCGGCTCTTTGCGTCGTCCACCGCTTCCTGGCACCATCCCACGGATCGCGGGTCTCCGCCGTACCCGGCGGCTGTCCCCACCGCGTCTCGGCCCGCCCCCCTGGTCATGGTCATGGTGATTATATCAGACCGCGTGGCCGCTCGATGGGCCGCGCACGGGCCCCTTCCCGCGCGGAGAAGGCGGCGCTCGTCGGTGCGTGACCGCGGGAACGCAAGCCGGGGGCCGCGCACGGGCAGAGCGGGGCGTCCAGGGCCTCGAAGGCCTCATGAAAAGTGCACTCTTACTAAACTAAAACTTGACAATATTTATACGCGATGAATAAAATAACATCGGCTGTCTATGGGAAAACCGCAGGATCCAGAGCCAAGGGGGCTGCCGCCATGTTCATGGAAGACGAGCTTGAGGCCATCCGCAAGACCCGCGAGGAGTGGGAACTCACCGTGCTCGGTCCCATCATGGAGAGATGGCCCGAGCGCAAAGAGGAATTCAGGACCCAGTCGGGTCATCCCGTGCAGAGGGTCTACACCCCGGAGGACATCGCGGGCAAGAGCTACGTGCGGGACATCAGTTTTCCGGGCTGGTACCCATTCACCCGCGGGGTGTTCCCAACCGGGTACCGCGCCAACCTATGGACGCGGCGGCTGATCACCGGGCTGGCCACCCCCGAGGAGACCAATAAGCGCCTCAAATTCCTCATCGAGCAGGGCCAGACGGGACTGAACATCATCTACGACAACCCCACCACCAACCTGCTGGACTCCGACAATCCCCTGTGCGAGGGGGAGGTGGGCAGGGACGGAGTCCCCACCTGCACCCTGCGGGACATGGAGGTGATCATGGACGGCATCGATATGGAGAAGGTGTCCACCTCCATCATCCACTCCGGGCCCTTCATCCTCTCCATGTACCTCGCCCTCGCCGAGAAGAGGGGGGTCCCCTTCGATCGCCTGCGGGGCACGCTGCAGAACGACGTCCTCTCGCAGTACTACACGGTGAACATGTCCGTGGTGAGCCTGCGTGACGGCTTCCGGCTTTCGGCCGACGTGGTGGAGTACTGCCGCAAGCACGTGCCGCGCTGGAACCCCATCAGCTTCGTGGGCTACCAGATACGCGAGGCGGGGAGCACGGCGGCGCAGGAGATCGCCTTCGCCATCGGCAGCGCCATCGGGTACACGGAGGAGCTGATGGGCCGGGGCATGGACGTGGACGACTTCGCGCCCCGCCTCTCCTTCATGTTCAACTGCCACAACGACTTCTTCGAGGAGATATGCAAGCTGCGGGCGGCGCGGCGGCTGTGGGCGCGCATCATGAGGGAGCGCTTCGGGGCCAGGAACCCCCTCTCGTGGCTGCTGCGCTTCCACGTGCAGACGGCGGGGAGCTCACTCACCGCCCAGCAGCCCATCAACAACGTCATCCGCACCACCATCCAGGCCCTGGCGGCGGTGTTGGGCGGGACCAACTCCCTGCACACCAACTCCATGGACGAGTGTTACTGCCTGCCCTCGGAATACGCCGCGCGCACCGCCCTGCGCACCCAGCAGATCATCGCCTACGAGAGCGGGGTGGCCAACACCGTGGATCCCCTGGCGGGCTCCTATTTCGTGGAGAAGCTCACCGACGACATCGAGGCGGAGGCGGAGGATATCCTGCGCCAGATCGACGACATGGGCGGCATGGTGGCGGCGCTGGAGGCGGGTTGGGTGCAGCGGGAGGTGGTGAAGGCCTCCAACGAGTACCACCGCAAATTGAAAGCGGGGGAGATCGCCGTGGTGGGGGTGAACATGTTCCAGGACAGCGAGGACGAGGAGGTCCCCATCGAGATCCTGCGCATCGATCCCGCCCACGAGAGGCACCAGGTGGAGATGCTGCGACAGGTAAAGGAGCGCCGCGACGGGGAAGCTCTGCGGAGGGCGCTGGAGAGGATGAAAGAGGACGCCGCCGCCCACCGCAACATCGTGCCCTCGTGCATGGAGGCGGTGAAGGCCTACGCCACCCTGGAGGAGATGCGCAACGCCCTGCAGGAGGCCCTGGGCGCCGGCAAGGAGAGCAAGGACGCCTTCATCTGCTGAACGGCCGGGCCGGGGCGGGCAACCCCCGGAGACGGGCGGCCGGAGAGGTAAAGCACGCGAGACGAGGGGAAAAAGGGGTCATGACCATGGAGGGAAAACCGATCAGGGTACTGCTGGCCAAGGCGGGGCTGGACGGCCACAACCGCGGTATCCAGCTGGTGGGCAAAGCGCTGCGGGATGCCGGCATGGAGGTGCTCTACGGCGGCCTGCGCATCACCCCGCAGGAGGTGGTGGAGATGTCCATCCAGGAGGACGTGGACGTGGTGGGCATCAGCATCTTCTCTGGCGGGCTCATGACCATCATACCCAAGATATTCCATGCCCTGCAGGACAACGATGCCACCCGCCACATCCCCATGATCGTGGGAGGGATCCTGCCTCCCCGCGATGCGGAGACCCTCAAGGCCATGGGGATAAAGGAGGTCTTCGGCCCCGGCAGCGACCTCGAGGACATCGTCGCCTGCATCCGGGAGCTGGCGGCCGAGGGCGCGAGGAAGGAGAGGGCGGCCTCGGGTTGAGGGAGGGAGCTCCCGGCTCCCGACCCGCCGGCAGCCGACGGAAGGCGCCGCTCCCTCCTACCGGAGGACCGCGCGCGTTGCGAAGTCGACCCGCGTGCGCGAGGCGGGGAGAAGGGGAAGAGCGCCCGCACGGCGGATGGCGTAGGATAGAACCATCGTGTTTTTTTTTCACGGTGGTGAGGCCATGAAGCATACTCCCGGGGTCAAGCCGGTCATCTTCGCCGCCGCCGCCTGCGCCGCGGCAGCGGCTTCGTGGCGCTGGAGGTCCAGGGTGATGCCGAGGCGAGACCCCGCGCAGCGCCGCTTCCGGGATTTCACCCTCACCACCTCCGACGGAGTGAGGATCGCCGCCAGGCACATCGAGGGCGCGGGAGGAGCGGCGCTCATCGTCGCCCACCCCGCGGTGACCGGGCAGCGCTACGCGCCCCTGGTGGATTTCGCGGAGGCCGCAGCGGAACATTTCGACGTCTTCACCTTCGATTTCCGCGGCCACGGGGGCAGCGGGGGGCGGCTGGAGATGAACCTCGGCGGCCCGCTGGAGGACCTGCGCGCGGTGGTACACGAGGTGCGCGGACGGGGATACGAGTGGGTCGGGGCGGTGGGGTTCTCCCTGGGGGGCATGGCGGCCTTTCTCCTCGCCTCCCTGGACGGGGACCTGGACGCGGTGGTGACGGTGGGCGCTCCGCCCGCGCTTCCGGACATCACCCCCTACCGCCGCTTGCTGCCGCTGTGGTCGCTGTTCCTGCGCTTCCTGGGGGCACGGTTCAGGGCCGTGAACGAGGGAGGCCCCCTCCCCCTGGAGGCGGCGGCGTGCTTCCCCGCCGTCCCCCTGCTGGTGGTGCACGCCGAGAACGAGGCCTTCTACTCCCGATGCGACCTCGATGCCATGCTGGGAATACTTGGCAACAAGGCCGAGTTCATGCTCGTGGAGGGGGCCGGCCACACCGAGCTGGCGGGCAGGGAGGGGGAGGTGCTGGAATGGCTGGTGGCAAGGTCGCCCCGTGGGATCCGTGCGGGAGGGTGGGGAAGCGCGAGAGGCGCGAGGTGACGCGGGCGCGAGGCCGCCGCCCCGGGCGCGGATGTCCTCTCCGCCAGGCGCGGGAAAGAAGGGGGGCGAGGGGTCCGGGATGCCGCCCGGGGGATAGCGGCGGCGCACTCCGGAAGCGAGGTCACGAAGAGAGAGGAAATTGGTATTATACAGTTGTCCGGCGGGGCGTCCCCGGAGCGGGAGCGGCGGGGCGGTTCGGCGGGATGACGGAGGAGAACGCGGACGTTCGCGCGCGTTGAGAAGGCAGGCGGAGAGAGCAGCCTCCGGACGGCGGCACTGAGGCGGGAGTGAAGGCGAGAAGGGAAGAGAGGGATGCTGATCGACAAGCCGTGGGGGAGCATCAAGGCGTACGCCGTGAACCAGCCCTGCACCGTGAAGCTGATAACCGTGGAGGCGGGGCAGGAGACCAGCCTGCACTACCACAAGCTGCGCGACGACATGTGGATAATCCTGGATGACGGCCTGGAGGTCACCATCGGCGACAGGGTCTTCCTGCCCCGCGAGGGAGAGGAGTTCATGGTGCCCGCCATGGGCCTGCACAAGATCAGGTCGCTGGGAGGGCGGGGAAGGGTGCTGGAGATAGATATCGGTTTCACCAGCGAGGACGACAACTATCGCCTCAAGGACGTATACGGACGCAAGCTGGAGGAAAAGGACGAAGAGGGAATCTGACGGCGATCGGGCGCGAGAGAGGAGAGAGATGCTCAAACTGGTCATCCCCAAAGGCAGCCTGGAGAACACCACCCTGGAGATACTGCGCGACGCCGACCTCGCGGTGCGCAGGAGCGGAGACCGCGAGTACCACGCCGCCATCGACGACCCCCGTATCGAGCAGGTGAGGATCCTGCGCCCCCAGGAGATCCCCAAGTACGTGGAGGACGGTTTCTTCGACCTGGGCATCACCGGATACGACTGGATAAGGGAGTCGAGGGCGCAGGTGGAGGAGGTGGCGGATCTGCCCTACACCAAGACGGCGGTGGGGACGGTGGTGCGGGTGGTGTTAGCGGTGGCGGGAGACTCTCCTTACCGAGAGCCCAGAGACCTGCCCGACGGCGTGCGGGTATCCACCGAGTACCCCAACCTGGTGGCGGATTACTTCCGGGAGCTGGGGATCAAGGCCAACATCTATCTCTCCTACGGCGCCACCGAGGCTAAGGTCCCCGAGATGGCGGACGCGGTGGTGGAGCTGACCGAGACCGGAGGCACCCTGCGCAAGCACGGGCTGCGCATCATCGACACGGTGCTGGAGTCCACCACGCGCCTGATCGCCAACCGCGAGAGCTACGCCGAACCCCGGAAGCGAGAGCTCATGGAGGAGCTGCGCCTGCTCATCCTGGGAGCGCTCAACGCCCGCGGCAAGGTGCTCATAAAGTTCAACGTGGCGGAGAAGGACCTGGAGGAGGTGGTGAGAGCGCTCCCCTCCCTCAAGGCGCCCACCCTTTCCAGGCTGCACGGCGAGGGCTATTACGCCGTGGAGAGCGTGGTGGAGAAGAAGGGCATCAACCTCCTCATCCCGGAGCTGGTGAAAAAGGGCGCCGAGGACATCATCGAGCTGCCCATCTCCAAGATAATCGCCTGAGAGAAAGGGGGACGGTCATGGCGGCGCTGCAGGAAAGGGCGGACCTGCTCCTGGAGCGGTGGAAGCAGGAACTGCAACGCCTTCCCCTGCCGGCGCACGTGCAGGTGACCGGGGGAGAGGCGGGCGAGAGGATGGAGAAGCTGGCGGTCTCGCTGGTGGCCGTGGTGGACGACGAGGATTTCACGCGCCAGTTCGAGCCCGGCGGAGAGAGTTACGTCATCGCGGAGGAACTGGGCAGGCAGCGCAGGCAACAGGGCTACTCCATCGAGGAGCTGGTGCAGGAACACGTGATCATGCGCAACGAGTTCTGGAACCTCTTCCGGGAGCAGGTGGACCTGAAGTACGTGGTGGATTTCCAGCTCGAGAAGCGCGTCAACTCCTGCTTCGACCTGCTGCTGCAGGCCGCCGCCTCCGCCTACCATTACGAACACTCCAGGGAGATAATGGAAAACCCACTGCGGGACCGCGACACAGGTATATACAACAAGAACTATTTCCACGGCCGCATGATCGAGGAGTTGCGGCGTTCGGTGCGCTACGCGCACGACATCACCCTGGTCCTCTTCGAGATCGGCAATTATGCCTCCGTGCTGGAGGCGGAGGGCTCGGAGAGGACGCGGGAGCTCCTGCGCTCCGTGGCCTCCGCCCTGGTGCGCATGACCAGGGACTGCGACGTGGTGGCCAGGTTGGGGGAGGGGAGCTTCGCGGTGCTCCTCCCCGAGACGGGGTGGCGCGGGGGCAAGGTGATGTCCGAGCGCCTGTGCCGGTACTTCCAGAGCGAGCTGAGGGAGTCCGCTGCCGGCATGCCGCTGGAGTTCTTCTGGGGCTTGGCGTCCTTCCCCGAGGAGGTGCGTTTCCCTGAAAAGCTCTATGCCTGCGCCGTGGAGGCCATGAGGCAGGCCCGCGACCTTCCCGCGGGAGAGATAGCGGTATACCGTGGGACGGAGAGCAGCGGAGGGTCATGAGTTGGCGGTAAAACTGATTGCCGATCCCCACGGCCGTTTCGAGGACCTCCCCCGGGAGGTTGGCTCCGGGGACACCCTCATCATCCTCGGAGACGTGCTCGACCTCATCGACTGGGCGGACATCAGCGGCATCCTCCCCGAGGTGGTGGGCAAGGATGCGCTGGTGGGGAAGCTCATGGCCGCGGCGGCCGCGGGGCCCCGGGCGGCGGTGGAGCTACGCGACGAGCTCCTGCGGCCGGACGGCGATTACTTCGCGCTCCTGGAGGAGCGCGTCCGGGAATCCTACCGCAGGTTCACCGCGACCCTGAGCCGCATGGATTGCAGAACCTACGTCATCTACGGCAACGGGGACATCCCCGGCGCGCTGGCCGCGGCCCTCGACGGCGCCGGGAACGCGGTGCTGGCTCCGGAGAGGGCGGAGATAGAGGGCCAGCGTTTCGGCTTCGTGCATGGCGCCCTCTACTCGCCGTTCATGATGCCCGCGGAGATGGACGACGAGGCCTACGGCAGGCGCCTGCGGGAGCTGGGGCCCGTGGACGTGCTGTGCACGCACATCCCCCCACGCGTGGAGGAGGCGGTGTTCGACGTGGTGGCGGGGCGGCCGGTGGAGGGGAGCGCGAGCCTGCTCGCCTACGTGGAGGAGCACCAGCCCGCATTCCTCTACCACGGACACGTACACCAGCCGGCCCGGCGCGAGCTGCGCATAGGCAGGACGCGGGTCGTCAACGTCGGGTACTATAAGCGTCAGGGCTACGTCCACCTGCACCGGGCATAGGGCGAGTCCCGGATGCCGTGAACCTCAGATCGTTCACTTACTGGGATATTATACCATCGTACCCCAAGGAGTCGGGACGCGGATCTTCATGCCCGAGCGTATGGATTGGAGGCGGGATGCGCGATGCGATGCGGCCATGTCTCGAGCCGTCTCTTCGTTCGCCGGTGCAGGTATCGATGATCCAGGTCCATCCCCCCAAGCCGGAAAGCCGCAGGCAGGACGGGGGTGCGTCTCCGCGGCCGCGTCGAACGGCCGATATCCGTGCGCATTCAGGAGATAGACCTATATAATTACATGCATGATTGCGTGCGTCGGCGGCGCGCGGCATCCGCGTGCGGCATGACCGGAGACAAGGACGCGCCTTCCGCCGTGGCGGCGGGAAGGGAGGGGCGGGGGAGGAGAAGCCGCGCGGTGCGCGGCCACGTCGGAGACAGGCCCTGGAAGCCCTTGGAGGATGGAGAGATGGAGTTCGACGCGCGGAGGCTGATGAGGGAGGAGGTGCGCGGCCTCCCGGTTTACAGTCCGGGCAAGTCCCCGGAGGAGGCGGCGCGGGAATACGGGGTGACGGACTGCGTGAAGATGGCTTCCAACGAGAACCCCCTGGGACCCTCGCCCCTGGCGGTGGAGGCGGCGAAGGCCGCGCTGTCCATGGCCCATGTATATCCCGACGGCGACTGCACGCGGCTGCGCGCGGCCCTCTCCCGGCGGCTGGGGATCCCGGATAGCTGCATCCTGGTGGGCCACGGCGCGGACGAGATCTTCGACCTCCTGGCCTACGCCTTCCTGGGACGGGACGACGAGGTGGTGGTGGGCGACCCCACCTTCAGCTCCTACGAGCTGGCGGCGCTGACCATGGGGGCGAGGGTGCGCAAGGTGCCCCTGCGCGACTACCGCCAGGACGTCCCGGCCATGCTCGACGCCATGGGCGCGCGCACCCGCATGGCCGTGCTCTGCTCCCCTCTCAACCCCACCGGGACCACGGTCAGCAGGGCGGAGCTGGAGGAGATGCTGGAATGCCTGCCCCGCGACGTGCTCCTGGTGTTGGACGAGGCCTACGTGGAATACGTCACCGATCCCGGGCACCCGGATGCGCTGGGATATTTTTTCGGTAATCCGCGGCTGGTGATCACCCGCACCTTCTCCAAGGCTTACGGGCTGGCAGGCCTGCGCGTGGGCTATGCCGTCTGCGACCCCACGGTGAGGGAGGCGCTGGAGAAGGTGAAGCTGCCCTTCAACGTGAACCGCATCGCCCAGGAAGCGGCCCTGGCAGCCCTGGAGGACGAAGAACACGTGCGCAGGTCGCGCGAGGCCAACGAGCGAGGGAAGGAGAGGCTCTACCGCCTCTTCGACGAGCTGGGCATGGCCTACGTCCCCACCCAGGCCAATTTCATCCTGGTGGAGAACGGGCCCTACCCGGACCTCTTCCTGCGCCTGCTGCGGCGCGGGGTCATCGTGCGGGACGGGGGCGCCCTGGGGGTGCCCGGCCACGTGCGCATCACCATCGGCGACGAGGCGCAGAACGACCGCCTGGAGAAGGCCCTGCGCGAGATCGCGGAGGGGGGTTAGAGGCCGCCCATGCCGCTGATAGGTGAGCGCCAGGGAGGGATTCCCGGGAAGGAGCGGCTTTTCGTCTTCCTCGACGGCCTGGAGTTCATCGCCGGCACCGAGGCCTACGCGGAGTTCCTGGAGCCTCTGCTCGCCTTCGGCTCCTACCGTTACTACAAGAACCGCCTGGACGAGAGCCGCCTCCTGCTGGAGCGCATCGGGGGAGCGCACGCGGTTTTTCTGGACTGGTCCAACCTTGACGCGGAGGTGCTGGAGGCCTGCGGCAACCTGGAAATAGTTTCCTATATAGGAGTGGGGGCCGCCAACTTCGTGGACATCGAGGCGGCCACGGCGCGGGGGATCGTGGTCACCAACACCCCCGACTATGGGAACCGCAGCGTGGCCGAGCACGCCCTGGGCCTGGCCCTGGCGGTGGCCAGGCATGTGGCGCGGGGCGACCGCGACCTCAGGCGGGGGGAGTGGACGTCTGCCGCCCTGGAGGGGGTGCAGCTGGCGGGCAGGAGCGTGGGCCTGGTGGGCATGGGGGCGGTGGGGAGCGAGATGGCCAGGCTCTGCCATGCCTTGGGGATGAGGGTGTACTATCATGACCCGTGCCGCAGGCCGGAGATGGAGGACATCGCTGCTTGGCTGGGGTTGGACGACCTGCTGTCCACCTGCGACCTCGTGAGCCTGCACGTGGCGCTGACGCCCGAGACGCGCGGTCTCATCGGCGAGCGGGAGATCGCCCTCATGCGCCCCGACGCCATCCTGGTCAACACCAGCCGGGGAGAGGTGCTGGACCTCTCGGCCTTGGCGGCCGCCCTGCGGGAAAAGCGACTGCGGGGGGCGGGGCTGGACAACTACCCCGGTGAGCCGCGGCCCGACCTGCGCGAGCTCGTGGAGCTGGACAACGTGGTGCTCACCCCGCACATCGCCTTCAACACCCGGGAGGCCAAGGACCGCATGACCGCCATCGCGGTGGAGAACGTGGTGGCCTTCTACCGCGGCGAGCCCCGCAACGTCATGAACCCGGCCGCTCTCCGTCCCCGCTGAGAGCCGGGAGGCTCCCGGGGGAAGGGATGGCACTAGGGCGGGCATGGCCTCGGTCCCCGGGACGGTGCCCCGGGGGAGGGTTGGCAAGGCGGGAGAAGAGGCCGGCCGTGGGTGCCAGGCGGCGAGACGGGAAGGGCGCGGGGAGGGTGAGGAGGTCAGGCCGTCCCGAGGCCCGCGGCGCGGAGGAGGAGGTCCCGCCGTGCGCCGCGGGGAGCCGGCGACACGCGGCCGCTCGCGGACGTTCAAGGGCGGCGCAAAAAAACCCGAGAGAAAGGGAAAAAGAAAAGAGGAAAGCGGAGGCCGCGGAGCGGGGAGGAAGTCCCCGGGCGCCGTCCGCGGGGTGGAGAGGCCGGACGGAAGCGCCTTACGGCCGCGCAGGGCCCTGCCTCTTCCCGGAGCCGTCGGGTGTGGGGAGGGGCGCCGGGAGAGGGAACGAAGGGCCGGCCGTTCCTCCTCCCGAGGTGGCGTCGGTGGCCGCGGGAGCCGGGAAGAAGCGAGCGGAAGGAGTGGGTGAGATGTCGCGCCGCAAGCAACTGACGGTGGTCATCCCCTCCTACTGGGGGAGGAGTTCGGGCGAGCCCCTCAACGAGGAGGACGCCGTTTACGACCATCCCACGCCCCTGGACGCCGGAGGCACCCTGGCGCGCGCCCTGGAGAGCGTGCGCATCCTGAGGTACCGGGACTTCCGGGTGGTGGTGCTGGGCGCGGCCACCCATCCCGACCTGGAGGCGGAGGTGGAGGAAAAGCTGCGGGGGATCGTCGCGCCCTTCCGCAGGCACTATCCCCTCGCCCTTCTCACCCACCGGCAAGAGAGGGAGATGATACATATCCTGGAAGATAATGGCATGGAAGCGCATGCCCGTTTCGTCTCCCTGCGGGGATATTCCAACATCCGGAATTTCTGCCTCATCGCGGCCCATCTTACCGGGGCGGAGGCGGCGGTGCTCTTCGACGACGACCAGGTATACGAGGACCCCTACTACCTCCACAAGGTGGCGCAGAACATAGGCGAGGACGGGGGCGGGGGACCCATCCTCGGCATCGCCGGCTACTACGTCAACCCGGACGGCAGCTACCGCGTGCCTCCCAACCGCGACCCCGTGCTCGCGGAGTGGCCGGCCGCGGAGCGCATGAACCTCGCCTTCGACATCATCGCCGGCGGAGAGAGGCTCAAGCCCACGCCGTGGGTGTTCGGCGGCAACATGGTCATCCACCGCGGCCTTTTCATGCGCGTGGCCTTCGATCCCCTGGTGACGCGGGGAGAGGACATAGATTACCTGGTGAACGCCAGGTTCCTCGGCCACCTCTTCCTCCTCGACAACACCCTCTGGATCCGCCACCTGCCTCCCCCCAAGACGGCGCCTCTCTGGCGCAGGTTCCGGGAGGACCTGGACCGCTTCATCTACAGCCGCGCCAAGCTGCGATGCCAGGTGCCGGTAGAGGAGGCGGCGCGTAGGGTGGAGGTGGAGGAGCTCGACCCCTACCCGGGTCGTTTTCTCCGCGACGACCTCGAGGACCTCATCTTCCGCACCGTCGTGCTCATGGCCCTGCACTACCTCTCGCAGGGGGACGCCAAGGGATACGAGGAGTGCATGCGCAACCTCCTGCGCGCGCGCTCTCCGGAATGGATACCCGATAACCCCTTCCTCGCCTACATGGAGTGGCGCCGCGGGTGGGAGGGTTTCATGCACGCGGCGGGGGAGAGCGGGGAGCTGCGCGCGGTGGTGGAAGAGGCTTTCGATGACCGGGGTTGATGCCTGATGGGAGAGTCGCGCAGCGTACTGGACCCCGAGGTCATACGCCGCTGCCAGGACATAGGTTGCGCGGATATCCTGGTGGGCATACCGAGCTTCCGCAACGCCGACACCATCGCCCACGTGGTGCGCACCGCAGCCGAGGGCATGGTGAGGTACTTCCCGGGCTTGCGGCCGGTGATCGTGAACTCCGACGGGGGCTCCACCGACGACACCGTGCGGGTGGTCCTGGACACCCCGGTCCCACCGGAGGTGGAGAAGATCGTCACCCCCTACAAGGGGCTGCCCGGCAAGGGCTCGGCCTTCAACGCCATCTTCGAGGTCGCTTCCCGGCTCCGGGCGCGCATCTGCGTGGTGGTGGACTCCGACCTGCGCAGCATCACCCCGGAGTGGATCCGACTGCTGGGAGAGCCGGTGTGGAAGAACAGCTACGGCTTCGTGGCCCCTTACTACATACGCCACAAGTACGACGGCACCATCACCAACTGCCTGGCCTACCCCCTGACCCAGGCCCTCTACGGAAGGCGCATCCGCCAGCCCATCGGGGGAGACTTCGGCTTCACCGGCTCCCTGGCCCTGCTCTACTCGCACATGGACGTGTGGAAGTCGGACATCGCCAAGTTCGGCATCGACATCTGGATGACCACCACCGCCATCACCGAGGGTTTCCGCATCTGCCAGTCGGCTATGGGGGTCAAGATACACAACGTGAAGGACCCCGGAAGCGACCTCGGCTCCATGTTCAGGCAGGTGGCCTCCACCATCTTCTACCTCATGGGGGTGCACGAGGTGAAATGGATGCAGGTGAAGGGGTCCACGGCTACGCGCGTCTTCGGGGACCCGCGCTACATCGAGCCAGAGGCCATGGAGGTGAACGTGGAGAACCTCATCGACCACTTCCAGAGCGGTTTCGAGGGATACCAGGAGCTGTGGGAGGATGTGCTGGAGCCGTCCAACATGATGGAGGTCTCTTTCGCGAGGATGGCGGAGAAAGAGGAAGATTTTACCTTTCCGGACAAGTTGTGGGCGAAGATCGTCTATGACTTCGCGGTGGCCTACAACTTCGACTGCGAGGTATCGAGGCGGGAACTCGTCGACTCCCTCGTGCCCCTGTACTGCGCGCGCACCGCCGACAGCGCCATCCGCACGCGCAACATGACCAGCATGGAGGCGGAGTATTTTGTGCAGCGCCAGGCGGAGGAGTTCGAGTGGTTCAAGCCCTACTTGGTGGAGAAGTGGTTGAGGGCCAAGGCCCTGGCCGGGGGAGCACCCATTGACAGCCTCCCCGTCAGCGGCTGAAGGTCCGCGGGCGACTTCCTCCCCGCTCCCGAGGCCCCGCGCCGCCGGGGTATCCGCTCCCCCCATCCCTTAGCTGTTCCATCACGCGCCCGTTGCGGGCATGGGCGCGCCCGAATCCCGCGGCCCCGCGCCGCCGGGGTATCCGCTCCCCGCCCTTGCGGCGCGCCCACCCGGCCGCCCCGCCACCCGTATGACGCTGGGAGACCGTGCGGGCCCCACAAGTTGTGTCCGCGCGGCGGCATGCGGCACAGGATGTTGATCTCCCAAAAAAAGTCCCTCAGGGTGGTTGATTTTCCCTTTCATATGGTCGAATATAGAGGCATAATGGAGGAAAATGGTTTGGTATGGAGTATAATGGAGTAAAGGAAGGGGCTACGTGGAGCTCCGGTGGCGGCATCCGGGGGAGAGAGGGGGCTCTCGCGAAGGCCGGGGGAGCGGAAGAGGGAAGAGATGATGTTCTTCGGGTCCTTCGAACACGCGCTTGACGACAAGGGGCGCATCATCATGCCCTCCAGGTTCCGCGCCCGGCTCGCGGAGGGAGTGGTCATGGCGCGCTGGATTGAGCAGTGCGTGGCGGTGTTCCCCCGCGGCGAGTTCGAGAAGATGGCGGAGCGCATCCAGGCCCTGCCCGAGGGAAGCGCCGAGAAGCGCGAGTTCGTGCGCGTGCTCTTCGGCCATGCCTTCGAGGCCGTTCCCGACCGCCAGGGGAGGATCACCATCCCCCCCAAGCTGAGGGAGGTGGCGGGGCTCGACCGCGAGGTCGAGGTGGTGGGGATGATGAACCGCGTGGAGATATGGGACCGCCGACGCTGGCAGGAATCCACCCAGGGAGGACTGGAGCGTTTCGAGCAGACGGCGGAGAAACTTTCGGAGATGGGATTTTGAGGCCGGTACGCGGGGAGGTCGGCGCATGTTGGAGTTGATCGCGCAGGGCCGCCGCCGTTGGCCGTACAACCGAGGGGAGGCGCGCCGTACCCTGCGCCACCTACTGGAAACAAATGGGCGAAGGTGATGCCAGGCATGTACCCGTCATGCTCTCGGAGGTCGTGGACATACTGCGCCCCCGACCGGGCAGGGTGTACGTGGACGCCACGGTGGGAGAGGGCGGGCATGCCCTGGCTCTGCTGGAAGAAATGGGGGGGAAGGGTTGCCTGATCGGGCTGGACAGGGACGAAGCGGCGCTGAGCGTGGCGCGGGAACGCCTGCGGCCCTACGCGGTCAGCGTGCTCCTGGTGCACGCGGACTTCTCGCGGCTGGAGGAAGTGCTGGAGGAGGCGGGCGTGGAGGCGCCACACGGCATCCTCTTCGATCTCGGGGTATCCTCGCTGCAACTGGAGGAGGCGGAGAGGGGGTTCTCTTTCCGCTACCCGGCGCGACTGGACATGCGCATGGACCGCAGCCGGGAACTCGACGCCTGGAAGGTGGTGAACGGCTATGAGGAGAGAGAGCTGGCGCGCATTATCCGCGCATACGGCGAGGAGCGTTGGGCTCCCCGTATCGCTCGGAACATCGCTCTCGCGAGAAAGCGCGCGCCCATCGACACCACGGATCGACTTGCTGAGATTGTGAGGGATTCCATCCCCGCGGCGGCGCGCCGCAGGGGAGGACATCCCGCGAGGAGGACCTTTCAGGCCCTGCGTATGGAGGTGAACGGGGAGTTGCGCGAGCTCGAGGCGGCCCTGCCGCAGGCGGTTAGGGTCCTGCGGGACGGGGGACGGATGGCGGTCATCTCCTACCATTCCCTGGAGGACCGGATGGTGAAGCGGTTCCTCGCCGCGCGCGGCTCGCGCTGTCCGTGTCCTCCCGAAGGGGAGGGCTGCCGCTGCGGGGCCCGGGAGGAACTGCGCATACTGACCCCAGGACCCCTCACTCCGTCACAGGCAGAGGTGTCCGGGAACCCCAGGGCCCGCAGCGCCAAGCTGCGGGCGGCGGAGAAGAGGAAGGCTTGACCATGTCCCTGGCCGTGGAGTGGAGATATCCCTCCGAGGCGGCGGAGCGGGAAGCGAGGCCGAGGCCGCGCGAGGCGGCGGAGCGCCCCCGCCGCGGAGAGGCCGAGAGGCGCCGCACGCGCCTCGTATTCGCATGCTTCTCCTGCGTGGCTGCCTTCGTCTGCGGCCTGCTGCTGCTCTCGGTGTTCCTGCACGTCATGGTGGTGCAGGACGAGGTGAGGACCAGGGAGCTGGAGAAAAGGATAGAGCTGGAGAGGCGCCGGCAGGAGTCGCTGCGGGTGGAGATAGCCTCACTGGAGGCGCCGAGGAGGATAGAGCGCATCGCGGTGGAGGAGCTGAAGATGGAACGGGTCTCCGGCGCCGTGTACCTAGAGACGCCCGCTTTCCGGACGGCCAGGAAGGACGGCGGGAGATCGGAAGGCGTCGGGGAGGGGATGGTGAGCGACGCCTCTTCGGGAGGAGGTCTGTAGAGTACCGCAGCGGAGCAGTCGAAAGGTCATGCGACGCGGGGCGGCGAACCCAAATATAAGGCCGTGACCCGGCATACACATAAAAAGAGGCATCCAGGGAGGACGAGATGTCAAATGCTGGTAAGGGGTATGCCAGGGTGAACCTGGCAGCCCTGGTGTTGTTCCTCGCGCTCGGCGCCGTCGCCTACCGCCTCGTGGACCTCCAGCTGGTCAGGGCCGGCCGCCTCAGCGACCTCGCCGAGGAGCAGCGACAGCGCCTCGCCGACCTCGAGCCCACCCGGGGATGCATCCTGGACCGCGACGGAGAGGTGCTGGCCATCAGCAAGGAGGCCTATTCCGTCTATGCCACCCCTTACCTGGTGGAGGACCCCGAGTTGGCGGCGGCGGAGCTCTCCCTGGTGCTCCAGAAGCCGCGCCAGGAGCTGGAGGAGAAGCTGCGCTCGCAGGGAGGGTTCGTGTATCTGGAGCGCAAGGTGAGCCCGGAGACGGCGGAGGAGATCGATTCCCTCGGCCTGGCCGGCATCGGCCTGGAGAAGGAGAGCAAGAGGGTCTACCCCCAGGGTTCGCTGGCGTGCCACGTCCTGGGATACGTGGGCACGGACAACGTGGGACTGGCGGGTATCGAGCTGCAGTACGACGCGGTCCTGGCGGGCGAAAGAGGGGAGGTGGCGGTGGAGCTCGATCCCATGGGCGACCCCATTCCCGGCGTCACCAGGGTGATCAGGCGGCCCGTGGACGGCAGCGACGTCCAGCTTACCATTGATTCCCAGATACAGTTCAAGCTGCAGGAGGAGCTGGCGCGCTCCGTGCGGGAGAGTGGGGCCCTCAACGGAACCGGGGTGGTCATGGACTGCCGCACGGGCGAGATCCTGGCCATGGCCGTGTACCCCGACTTCGACGCCAATCTCTTCCCCTCCGTGCCCGCGGAGACGGCGCGGACCAGGCCGGTGACCGACGCCTTCGAGCCCGGGTCGGTGCTCAAGATGGTCACCGCCATGGCCGCCCTCCAGGAGCGCACGGTGGCCACCGCCTCGGTGATCAACGTGCCCCCGTCCATAAAGATCGGCGAATACGAGTTCAAGGACGATCACCCCATGCCCAGGGACGACCTCACCTTCGCTGAGGTCATCGCCTACTCCTCCAACCTGGGGACCATCAAGACCGCCCAGGCATTGGGCAAGGATAAGCTGGCCTCGTATCTGGAGGCCTGCGGGCTGGGGAAGCCCACGGGGATCGATTTTCCCGGGGAATCCGCGGGTTTGGTTCCCGCTCCGGAGAAGTGGTCCCTCACCTCGCTGCCCACCGTCTCCATCGGACAGGGGATCTCCGTGACCCCCCTGCAGCTCGCCTGCATCACCGCGCTCATCGCCAACGGGGGGACCAGGGTCACCCCTCACCTCCTGCGCCGCGAGATAGGCCCGGAGGGCGAGGAGGAGGAGTACGAGGCGCCGGAGGGCGAGCGGGTGCTCTCCGCCAACACCGCGGCATCCCTGCGTCACGTGCTGGGGGAGGTGGTGAGGATCGGCACGGGGACCCGCGCCGCCATGACCCTGTACAACTGCGCCGGGAAGACCGGAACGGCCATGAAGCCGGACCCCGCGGGCGGTTACCGCGAGGCGTACATCGCCACCTTCGCGGGCATGGCGCCCATGGAGGATCCCAGGTTGGTGGCGGTGATCGCCCTGGACGAGCCGGACGTCATCTACGGCGGGCTGGCGGCCGCGCCCTGCTTCTCGAGGGTCATGGAATCGGCCCTCCAGCATCTGGAAATAACTCCCAGCCTGGAGAAGGTCAACACCGGCGACAAGGTGGTGAGCGGAGAGTGAGGATGGGGGAGCTGGTGGGAGGGATCGCGGGCGTATCGCTCTTGAGGGGGGCGGAAAAGGAGGTTTCGGGAGTCGCCTACGACTCGCGCCGGGTGGGAAAAGGCGACCTCTTCGTGGCGGTCAGGGGGCTGCGCACCGACGGGCACCTCTATGTGGAAGAGGCCTTGGAGCGAGGAGCCGTCGCCCTGGTGGTTTGCGGCGACTGGGAGCGGGGCGCGGAAGTGCCGCCGGACGTCGCCCTGGCGAGGGCCGCGGACACGCGCCTCGCGCTGGCCCTGATCAGCGACCGCTATTACCGCCACCCCAGCGGCAGGCTGGCCCTGGTGGGGGTGACGGGCACCAACGGAAAGACCACCACCGCCCACCTGGTGGAGGCGGCGGCGGTACACTGCGGCCTGGTCTGCGGCCTGGTGGGCACGGTGTCCTACCGGGTGGCGGGAAGGGAGGTACCCGCGGTGCGCACCACCCCGGAGTCCACCGACCTGCAGGCCATGCTGGCGGAGATGGTGGAGGCAGGGTGCGCGGTGGCGAGCATGGAGGTCTCCTCCCACGCCCTGTCCCTGCGGCGCGTGGACGGCTGCGAGTTCGCGGTGGGCGTGTTCACCAACCTCACCCAGGACCACCTGGATTTCCACTCCGATATGGAGGATTACTACCGCAGCAAGGAGAGGCTCTTCTCCTCCCCTTCGCGGGGGGGACTGGGGGCGCACGCGGCGGCGGTGAACGTCGACGATCCCTACGGGAGGCGGGTGGCGGAACGGGCCGCGGGCAAGGTGCTCACCTACGGGACCTCGCGGGAAGCGGAGCTCAGGTGCGAGCTCCTGGAGGCGGGGCTCAAGCGCAGCCGGCTGGCGGTGGAGTACGAGGGAAGGCGCTGGGAGGGGGAGACCGCGATAACCGGCCGCTTCAACCTCCACAACATCCTCGCGGCGCTGGCGGCGAGCATCCTGCTGGACCTGGATCCGGAGCGCGCCCTGGAGGGCATCCTCTCCCACCCCGGGGTGCCGGGCCGCTTTCAGGCGGTGGAGGAAGGGCAGGATTTCGCGGTGGTGATCGATTACGCCCATACGCCGGATTCCCTGCGGCGCGTGCTGGAGGCGGCGCGGGAGATCGCCCGGGGGCGCGTGTTGGTGGTCTTCGGCTGCGGCGGCGACCGCGACCGCGGCAAGCGGCCGCTCATGGGGGAGGTGGCGGCGAAGCTGGCCGACCTGGCGTTCATCACCTCCGACAATCCCCGCAGCGAGGACCCCCTGGCCATCATCGCGCAGATCGAAAGGGGCGCGAGGGGAGCCTCCGGCGGGGGGAGCTACGAGGTGATCGAGGACCGCCGTGCGGCCATAAGGGCGGCGGTGGAGGCGGCCTCCGCCGGCGACGTGGTGGTGGTGGCGGGGAAGGGGCACGAGAGGGGGCAGGTGTTCTCCGACCGGGTGATCCCCTTCGACGACCTGGAGGAGGCCAGGATGGCCTTGCGGGAGAGAAAGGCAAGAGGTTGATAGCGGCAAGCGTCGAGGAAGTGGCGCGCGCGGCGGCGGGGACGGTGGTGTGGCCGGGAAACAAGCCACGGCGCCGGCTGAGGAAGGTGAGCACCGATACGCGCACCCTGGCCGGGGGCGAGCTCTTCATCGCCCTGCGGGGAAGACGCCATGACGCCCACGACTTCCTGGAAGAGGCGCTGCGGCGGGGGGCCGCGGCCTTGCTGGTGTCGAGGATAGAGCCTTCCATGCTGGACCTGGCGCGCGAGAGGGGCGCGGCGGTGGTACGGGTGCGCGGCACCATGGAGGCCTTGCGGCGCCTGGCTGCGTGGCAGAGAGAGCTGAGCGCGGCCAGGGTGATAGGGATAACCGGCTCCACCGGCAAGACCCTCACCAAGGACTTCACCGCCTCCGCGCTCTCGAGAGCGGGAGAGGTGGTGTCGGCGCGCGGCAGCTTCAACAACGAGATCGGCGTGCCCCTCACCATCCTGGAAGCGGGACCCGCTACCGATTTCCTGGTCCTGGAAATGGGAGCGCGGGGCAGGGGGCATATACGCCACCTGTGCGAGACGGCCCGTCCCGAGGTGGGGGTGATCACCAACGTGGGAGTGGCACACTTGCGCTATTTTCGCACCCGCGACAACCTGGCGCGCGCCAAGGGGGAGCTGCTGCAGTCGCTGCCCCGCGGCGGGAGGGCGGTGATCAACGGGGACGACGACTACGCCGGGCTGCTGCGGGAGATGAGCCCCTGCCCGGTGGTAGAATATGGTTTCTCTCCGCGCTGCAGGTTCAGGGCGCGGGAGGTGGAGGTGGACGACCAGGGGAGGGCGACTTTCGTGCTCAGCGAGAAAGGAGGTGGTAATGCCAGGGTCAGGCTGCCTCTGCCCGGCCGCCACAACGTGGAGAACGCCCTGGCGGCCGCGGCGGTGGGAAGGATCATGGGGGTTGACATGACAACTATCGTGGAGGGGCTGGAGAAGGCAAAGACGACGGGATGGAGGATGGAGATGATTACCAGACCGGACGAGATCACCATCATCAACGACGCCTACAACGCCAACCCCGTCTCCATGCGTTCCGCGCTCATGGCCCTGGGGGACATCTCGCGTGACCGCAGGGCCATCGCGGTGCTCGGGGATATGGGCGAACTGGGGCCGGTCTCCGAGAAAGCCCACGAGGAACTGGGGCGCATGGCCGTGGAATACGGCACGGACATCCTCATCACGGTGGGGAAGAAGGCCCGCCGCGCGGCCCAGGCGGCGTGCGAGCGAGGCCTTCCCAGGGGGAGCGTGTTTGCCACCGACGGGGTGGACAGGGCGGCGGAGATCCTGCGCGCCATCATGGAGCCCGGGGACGTGGTGCTCATCAAAGGCTCCCGCTTCCTGGGGCTGGAGAGGCTGGCGGAGCTGGTGGCGCGCCACCGGGTGGCATAGAATATCCGTCTGAAGGTCGCGCCGGCGAGCAGGCTGTCCCGCGCGGGGCGGGAAGGCCGGCGACCGGCACGGGGAGAGCGCGAGGAGGAGTCCCTTGTACAGGGTGATGGGCGCCTTGCTCCTGAGCCTGGTGATATGCATAACCTGCATGCCGTGGCTCATGGGCTGGCTGAGACGGCGGGGCATCGGGCAGTTCATACGCGAGGACGGCCCCCAAGCCCACCTGGCCAAGCAGGGGACGCCCACCATGGGAGGGATACTCATCGTCGCTTCGGCGCTGGTGGGTTTCCTGGCCATGGCGCAGAAGCTGCAGGCGGGCACCGGTTTCGCCCTCGGCCTGGCGCTGCTGGGCGGGGGACTACTGGGATTCGCCGACGACTACACCAAGCTGCGCTACGCCCGTTCCCTGGGACTGAAGGCGCGCAGCAAGCTCTTCTGGCAACTGGCGCTCTCGCTGGCCATCGCCTACCTGGCCACGCAGCGCTTCGGGGTGGACACCAGGCTCTATCTCTTCCGCAGGGACGCGGTCCTCTGCGACCTGGGCCCCTTCTATTATCTCCTGGTGTTCGTGATGGTCATCGGCGCCTCCAACGCCGTCAACCTCACCGACGGCCTGGACGGCCTGGCCGCGGGGTCCACCATCCTGGTGACCACCGCGTACATCCTCATCGCCTTCACCCAGTTCCGCAACCACCAGTATCTCTACACCCACGTGCAGGGCTCCCTGGACATCGCCATCTTCTGCGGCGCCCTCATGGGCGCCTGCATCGGTTTCCTGTGGTGGAACTCGCCTCCCGCCTACATCTTCATGGGAGACACCGGTTCCCTGGCGCTGGGCAGCAGCCTCGCGGCCATCGCCGTGCTCTCCAAGACCGAGCTGCTCCTGGCGGTGCTGGGGGGCATCTTCGTCCTCGAGGCGCTGTCGGTGATCGTCCAGGTGGCGGTGTTCAAGGCCACCCGCAGGCGCGTCTTCCGCATGGCGCCGCTCCACCACCACTTCGAGCTCAAGGGGTGGTCGGAGGTCACCACCTTGATCCGGCTGTGGATCGTGGCGGGCTTCTTCGTGGGGCTTGGCTTCATCATCTTCTACATCAACTACGTGGGGGGGAAGTGACGCCATGACGAGGGAAGGCGCACGAGGATTGCCCCCGGGTTTCGCTTCGGCCCTGGTGGTGGGCCTAGGCATATCCGGGCGGGCGGCGGCCGAGAAGCTGCTGCGGGAGGGCGTGCGGGTCACCGTTAACGACATCTCGCGCGGGGAAGGGGTGCGGGAGGCCGCCCTGGCCCTGCGGGCCATGGGGGCGTCCTGCGAGCTGGGACACCACGACCCCGCGCTGCTCTCGGATGTGGACCTGGTGGTGGTGAGTCCGGGGGTACCGGGAGGGACGGCGCTGCTGCGCGAGGCGAGAGAGCGCGGCATCCCCCTGTGGAGCGAGGTGGAACTGGCCTGGAGGTTCGCGCGCGGCCCGGTGATCGCGGTCACCGGCACCAACGGCAAGACCACCACCACCCGCATGATCGAGTGGATATGCCGGCAGGCGGGGATGAAGGCGCGCGCCGCCGGCAATATCGGTCATCCCTTCGTGAAGGCGGCGGAGGAGGCGGAGGAGGGGGAGCTGTTGGTGGTAGAGGTTTCCAGCTTCCAGCTCGCCCACACCGAGACCTTCCGGCCCCGCGTCTCCGTGCTGCTGAACGTGGCCGAGGACCACTTCGACTGGCACGCGGACATGGAGGAATACGTGGCCGCGAAGAGCCGCATCTGGGCTAACCAGCGGGATGAGGACTTGGTGGTCTGCAACCTGGACGACCCCCGGTGCGTGGACGCCGCGCGCTCCGCGAGGCCGCCGGTGGCCTATTTCTCTCGCCTCCGCGAGTCGGGGGCGGACGTCTTCCTGCGGGAGGGTAAGGTCCTGGCGCGCACGCGGCTGCTGGCGGCGGGGGACGGGGGAACCCTGGAGGTGATGGCCGCCGCCGACCTTCCCCTTCCGGGAGGGCACAACCTCGAGGACGCCATGGCCGCCGCGGCGGCGGCCATGGGGGTGGGAGTGCCTGCGGGGAAGGCGGGCCAGGCCCTGGGTTCCTTCCGGGGGCTGTCCCACCGCCTGGAGCTGGCCGCGGAGGCGGGAGGCGTGCGTTTCTACGACGATTCCAAGGCCACCAACCCCCATGCCGCCCTGCGTGCTCTGGAGGCCTTCAGGGGTCCCCTGGTGGTGGTCATGGGCGGCAGGAACAAAGGCCTTGGTTTCGGGGAGCTGGCGGAGGCGCTGCGCGGGCGGGCGCGGCGAGGCGAGGTGAAGGCGGTCTTCCTCATAGGGGAGGCGGCTCGGGAGATCGCCGCCGCCCTGGAAGCGGCGGACATGCCGGCGCGCGTGGAGGTTATGCGCGACCTGGTGGAGGTTTTCGACCGCCTGCCCTCCTTGCTCCAAGAGGGGGACACGGTACTCTTCTCCCCCGCGTGCGCCTCCTTCGACCAGTATGCGGATTACAGGGAGAGAGGGAGACATTTCCAGGAAATGGCAAGAAAGTACGCGGCGGAGGTGAGCGGACGTGGGTAGTCCCGCCGCCGCCGGGAGGGAGGAAGCGGGGAGGGGAGCTCCCCCGCGCTCCCTGGTGGAGGCGCGGAAGCGCCGAGACGCCGCCAGGTCCGCGAGCTCGCACGGCTCGCCGCCGCGCAGCGGGACGGCGGGCCGTGCCGCGGTAGGCTCCCGGGTCCGTTCGGCGGGCGGCCTCACCGCCACCGGTTACTCCATCCTCGGCGTGGTCCTGGTGATGTTCCTCTTCGGCATGGTGATGATCTTCTCGGCCAGCTCGGGCACGGCCCTGCGCGCGCACGGCTCGAGCTATTATTACCTGTTGCGTCAGGCGGTGTGGTTCGGGGTGGGACTGGCGGCCATGTGCGCCCTGGCCTATATGGATTACCGCCGCCTGGCGGCACTCTCCCCCCTGCTCACCGCGGTCACCCTGGTGGGGCTGGCAGCGGTGCTCCTGATCGGCACCCAGGCCTACGGCTCCAAGCGCTCCATCGTGATCGGGCCCGTGGTGGTGCAGCCCTCGGAGGTGGCCAAACTGGCGCTCCTACTCCTGGCCGCGCACTTCTACTGCCGGCGGGCAGAAAGGCTCGACGACTGGCGCGAGATCGTAAACCCGGTGCTGTTGGCCACCGCCCTGACCTGCGGCCTGATCATCGCCGAGCCGGACCTGGGGAGCATGCTGGTGGTGGCCCTGACGGTGTTCATCGTCCTCTTCCTGGCGGGTGCGCCCTGGCGCCGGCTGGCGGTGCTGGCGGCGATGGGAGGGGGGGCCACCGTGATCTTCATCTTCTCCTCCGCCTACCGCAAGGCGCGTTTCCTCTCCTTCCTCGACCCGTGGAGCGTGGCGCGCGAAGGCGGTTTTCACATCATCCAGTCCATGATCGCCCTGGGTTCGGGCAGGTTGAGCGGGCTGGGGCTGGGGATGAGCAGGCAGAAGTTCTTCTACCTCCCCAACGCCCACACCGACTTCATCTTCTCCATCATCGGCGAGGAGACGGGGTTGATCGGCACCCTGGCGGTGCTGGCCCTCTTCGTTCTCCTCACCTGCCTGGGCCTGAGGGTGGCCAGGAGGGCTCCCGACCGCCTGGGGAGGGTCCTGGCCATGGGGATAACCTGCATGCTGGGCGTGCAGGCGGTGATAAACATGGGCGCCGCCACGGGGATCATGCCCATCACCGGCATCACGCTGCCCTTTTTCAGCTACGGCGGCTCCTCGCTGGTGATTTGCATGTGCCTGGCAGGTATACTCATAAACGTCTCTCGCCAGGAGGTGGCGGAGAGGAGAGGACGGGAGAGAAGGAGCGGAAGTGCGGGTGGCGATCTGCGGAGGAGGAACGGGAGGCCATCTCCATCCCCTGCTCGCCCTGGCCGAAGAGCTCGCATCGCGTGAAGGGGTGGAGTTGGCCCTTTTCCTGAGCAGCAAGTCACCCGTCGGCGACCTGCTGGCGGAAAGGAAGGTGGTGGCCCTGGAGCTGCAAGGGTTCTCGCGATCCCTGGAGACCGGGAACCTGCGTTCCCTGGCCTTGCTGCTTGCCGCTTTCCGCCGCTGCCGCGCGGAGATGAAGAGAGAGCGTCCGGACGTGGCGGTGTCCTTCGGCGGATACGCGGGCGTGCCGGGGTCGCTGGCCGCCCTTAGCCTGGGCGTGCCCCTGGTGATACACGAGCAGAACGCCGTACCCGGCCTGGCCAACCGCATGCTGGCTCCCCTGGCGCGCAAGGTGGCGGTGTCCTTCCGGCGCACCCTGGAGGAAGCCCCGGGCTGGAAGAAAAAGACAGTACTCACCGGAAATCCCCTGCTGTCCCGCGCGCGGCAGGGAGGGGATGTGGACCCCTGGTCCTTCTTCGGTCTCGAGAGGGGGAGGAGGACGGTGGCCGTGGTGGGAGGCAGCCAGGGCGCCGCTTCCCTGAACCGTGCCGTGCTGGAGGCCCTTCCCGCATGGAGGGAAAGGGGCGACCTCCAGGTGGTGCACGCGGTGGGCGTGGAGAAATACCCTGAGTTCGCTTCCCTGGTGGGCGGCGCGGTGGCGGGCCCGCTCATCTACCGGCCCTACCCCTACATCCAACGCATGGACTTGCTGTACGCCGCGGCCGACCTGGTGGTCTGCCGGGCGGGGGCCTCCACCATCGCGGAGCTGGCGGAGGCGGGATGCCCCGCCGTCCTGGTGCCCTACCCTTATGCCACCGCCGGTCACCAGGAGGCCAACGCCGGGGAGCTGGTCTCCCTGGGGGCGGCGGTGATGGTGCCCGACGGCGAGCTGGACGGTTCCAGGCTCCGCGCGGAAGTGGAGGCGCTGCTGGCCGACGCCTCCGGGCTGGCGCGCATGCGGGAGGCGGCGAGGCGGGCGGCGGTGCCCGGGGCGGCGGCGCGCCTCGCGGACCTGGTGGCGGTGGCGGCGGGGAGGAGAGGATGAGCGGCGCCGGGAGAGTCCATTTCATCGGCGTGGGAGGAGCGGGCATGAGCGCCATCGCCGTGGTGCTCCTGGCACGGGGCGTGCAGGTGAGCGGGTCCGACCTCAAGGAGTCGCGCAACACGCGCAGGCTGCGCCAGATGGGGGCCCGCATCCATATCGGGCACCGCCCGGAGAACGTCGAGGACGCCGGGATGGTGGTGGTGTCGTCGGCCATCCCGGAGAGAAACGTGGAGCTGTCCAGGGCGCGCGAGAAGGGGCTCGAGATCATCCCCCGCGCCGCCATGTTGGGAAGGATCATGGAGGAGGGGAAGGGGATCGCGGTGGCCGGGACCCACGGCAAGACCACCACCACCTCCATGCTGGCCATGATCCTGCGCGAGGCGGGACTGGACCCCACCTACGTGGTGGGAGGGGAGCTCAACGACGTGGGCAGCAACGCCCATGCGGGCCAGGGAGAGTACGTGGTGGCGGAGGCGGACGAGAGCGACGGCTCCTTCCTCCTCCTCCGGCCGTGGGCCGCGGTGGTGACCAACCTGGAGGAGGACCATCTCGATTACTTCGCGAGCCGCGAGGCCATCGTGGAACATTTTCGCCGCTTCGTATCCATGCTGCCCGAGGGTGGCCTGCTGGTGCTGAACGGCGACGACCCGGGAGCCGCGGCCGTGCTCGGCCATACCCGGGCGCGGGAGGTGACCTTCGGGACGGGAGCGGACTGCACCTATCGCTGCACGGACATATGCCTCCTCAAGGGCAGGTCGCAGTTCGTGCTCCGTGCGCCGGGAGGCATGCGGCGGGAGATACAACTGCGGGTCCCCGGGCGTCACAACGTCCTCAACGCCACGGCGGCCTTGGCCCTCGCCTTGTCCATGGGGGTGGATGCGGATAAGGCGGCGAGGGCGCTGCGGAGGTTCGGCGGCGTACAGAGGCGCTTCCAGGAGGTGGAGAGCGTGGCGGGGGTCAGGCTGGTGGACGACTATGCCCACCACCCCTCCGAGGTACTGGCGACATTGGAGGCGGCCAGGAACGAGGGAGCGGAGCGCGTGGTGTGCATATTCCAGCCCCACCGTTATACGCGCACGGCGTCGCTGTGGGAGGAGTTCGGGAGGGCTTTGGCGCTCGCGGATGTGGTGATGGTGACGGACGTCTACTCCGCGGGCGAGGAGCCGCTGCCGGGCGTGAACGGAAAGCTCATCGTCAACGCCATACTGGATGCGGATCCCGCGCGCCAGGTGGTGTATCTCCCCCAGCGTTCGACCCTGGGGGAGGGAGCGGCGTCCTTCCTGCGCCCCGGCGACTTGGTGCTCACCATGGGGGCGGGAGACGTATCGCAGTGCGCGGCGGAGATCGCGACCATACTCCGGGAAAAGGGGGAGAAGGCACGTGGCGAGGACCGGTAAGGGAAGCGACGAGGCCTGCGCGGAGGTGGCGGAAAGGCTCAAGGGGAGATTCCAGGGGAGCATGGTCGAGGGAGTGCCGCTCTCGGAGTACACCACCTTTCGTATCGGCGGCCCCGCCGACCTCCTTGCTTTCCCCAAGGGGATGGGCGACCTGGGGAGACTGCTGCAGGCGATAGCGGATGCGCGGTGCCCCTGGATGGCCATGGGGAACGGATCGAACCTTCTATTCTCCGACGCGGGTTTCCGGGGGGTTGTGGTGGTGCTCGGCAGGGGTCTCAACAGGATAAAAAAGAATCATAAACATGAAGTTTATGTTGAGGGTGGTTGCACCATAAACCGCTTCCTTTCCTGGGTGGAGGAGGCTGAACTGGCAGGGCTCGAGGACCTGGCGGGTATACCGGGAACCGTGGGAGGCGCGGCGCGGATGAACGCGGGCGCCATGGGGACCAGCATCGGGGACCGGGTGGCGGAGCTGCACGTGGCGGGGGAAAGGGGCGGAGAGGTTCACTACCGCACCTACCAGCGTCACGAGGCGGGGTTCGGGTACCGTTCAACGGGTATCGAGGAAGGCGAGATCATATATTTAGTTAAACTTGAGCTTTATAAAGATGATAGAAAATATATCCGGGAGCGCAGGGAGAGAGTGCTTGAATGGAGGAGGAGGCACCAGCCGCTGGAATACCCCTCGGCGGGAAGCGTGTTCAAGAACCCGCCCGGTATATCGGCCGGGGAGCTCATCGACCGCTGCGGGCTCAAGGGGGCGCGAGCGGGCATGGCGCAGGTGTCCGAGAAACACGCCAACTTCATCGTGAACCTGGGCGGAGCCAGGGCGAGCGAGGTGGTGTCCCTGATCCGGAGGGTGAAAAAAGAGGTGTACGAACGGGAGGGAATAGAGCTCGAGGAGGAAATAAGGATAGTGGGAGAGGACCTGGAGGCCTGATGGCGATGCGCGTCGCGGTGCTCATGGGAGGGACCTCCGCGGAGCGGGAGGTGTCGTTGCGCTCCGGAGGAGCGGTGGCCTCCGCCCTGCGCGAACTCGGCCACGAGGTCGTGGAGGTGGACGTTGGCCCCGACGTCGCCTTGCGCATGGCGGACCTGCAGGGGCGCATCGATGCCGCTTTCCTGGCGCTGCACGGGCGCATGGGGGAGGACGGGACCATCCAGGGCCTGCTGGAGATACTGGGGATCCCCTACACCGGTTCCGGGGTCATGGCCAGCGCGCTGGCCATGAACAAACACCTGAGCAAGCTGGTCTTCCGCGCCTGCGGCATCCCCGTGGTCGAGGACGTGGTGGTAAGCGCCGCGCGGGTGGGCGCGGAGGGGCTCGAGGAGGTGGCCGGAGAGGTCTCCTCCCTCCTGGGCTTCCCCTGCATGGTCAAGCCCAACTGCGAGGGCTCCACGGTGGGGGCGGGCAGGGTTCGGGGGCGCGAGGAACTGGAGGATGCGATACGGGAGGCGCTGCGCCATGACGACCTGGTGCTGGTGGAGCGCTTCATCACCGGCCGCGAGGTCACCGTGGGCCTGGTGGGGGGCGGCCCCACCGTGTTGCCGGTGCTCGAGGTGGTTGCCAGCAAAGGGTTTTACGATTACGAGTGCAAATATACCCCGGGGATGACGGAATACATCGTCCCCGCGCCCATCTCCGCTTCTCTCGCCGAGAGGCTGCAGGAGCTTGCCCTGGAGGCGCACGCCGCCCTGTGCTGCGAAGGTCTCTCCCGCGTAGATTTCATGCTCGACGCGGAGGAGCGTCCCTACTGTCTGGAAGTAAACACCATCCCCGGAATGACCTCGCTGAGCCTCATACCCAAAGCGGCGGCGGCGGCGGGGATCTCCTTCAACCGCGTGGTGGAGATGGTCCTGGAGACGGCGCGCCTGAAGATCAACCGGGAGGGTGGCTGCCGTGAGAGCGCGTAGCGCCGGACACGGCGGGGCCAGCGTAAGGGCCTCCAGAGCCCGGTCGCGGGTGGCGGCAAAGCGCAAGGCGGAGGCGTCCCGCACGCGGGAGAAAAGGACCGCCGCTAAGGCCCCCCTGGCTTTCCTGGGGATCGTAAAGGGCGAGGAGGGCGAAGAACTAAGGTCTGCCGCGGAGAGGGCCGCCCGGGAAGAAAAAGGGAGGCGGCCACGCCGCGCGGGCCGGGAGCGCCCGGCGGAGATGGCAAGGGTGGACGATGCCCCCCTCCCGGGTCGCCTGACCGGAGCCGGGAGGGGAGGTCCTGCCGCGGAGAGGGCCGCCCGGGAAGAAAAAGGGAGGCGGCCACGCCGCGCGGGCCGGGAGCGCCCGGCGGAGATGGCAAGGGTGGACGATGCCCCCCTCCCGGGTCGCCTGACCGGAGCCGGGAGGGGAGGTCCTGCCGCGGAGAGGGCCGCCCGGGAAGAAAAAGGGAGGCGGCCACGCCGCGCGGGCCGGGAGCGCCCGGCGGAGATGGCGGATGGGACCCCCGGGGTGGGGATGTCCGAAGCCTCCGGGAAAAGGCGCGCCGCGCGGGCCGCCGCGGACGGAGCATCGGCCTCCCGCAGGGTCGGGAAAAAAAGAGCGGAAACGCCCGGTCTCCGCGGTGTGCGTCGCGGGAGCGGGGCGGCGCGCGGCGTGGCGTCGGCGGGCGGAAGCGCGGCGGGCGCCCGTGCGCGCGGTGAGATGGCGGTCGCGGGAGAGGGCGCGGCCGAGATCGGGCCGCGTCCGTGCGGCGGGCGAAAAGGCGGCGGGGCGAGGACGGTCATCCTCTCCGTCCTCCTGGTGGCGGCGTTCGGCTGCCTGCTCTGGGTGTATACCGCCACGGGGGTCCTGAACGTGCGGGAGGTGGAGGTAAGTGGCAACCGGAGACTGGATGGCTCCTACCTACGCGTCCTGAGCGGCATCACCCCCGAGACGCATCTCCTGAAGATGGACGTGAAGGCGGTGGAGAGGGCGCTGCTCACGGAGCCCTACGTCGAGGAAGTCCGGGTGTCAAGGCGCTTCCCCGCCACGGTCCTGCTCACCGTGCGGGAGAGGGAGCCCGCTGGTTTCGTGCGGCAGAACGGCAGGTGCGTGCTGGTTGCCGGGGACGGCACGGTGCTGGAGAGTCTGGAGCAGGCCCCCACCGGGCTGGCGGAGATCAGGGCCTCCGGGCTGCCCCTCCTGGTGCCGGGAGAGAAGGTGGACGCGGAGGATCTCCTGCGCGTGGCCTCCCTGCTGCTGAGCCTCGACCCGGAGCTGGGGGGCATGGTGAGCGCGGCGGGATGCAGCAACGGCGCTCTGTACCTGGAGGCGTGCGGCACCAGGGTGTTCTACGGAGACCTCTCGGAGCTGGAACGGAAGAACTCCATAGCCTGCCTGGCGCTGGGGGAACTGGCGGGACGGTACGGCTCGCTGGAATACATAGACGTGTCTTTTCCCGACCGCCCGGTCGTCAAGCCGGTTTCCATGGATGGGACTCAGCCCGTCGCCACCCCGTGATCGCAGCGCCATTCCGTCTCGGCGATCTTCCGGTGCCGCTTTACCCGTAGGAACAGGCGCGGCGGCGACGCCCTCTGGTGGCAGGATGGAGGCGGCTATGGAGCGGTGGGGGTTGAAGTCGGCGCCTGTATCCTGTATAGATAAAGACTTAACGGTTAGACAATAATGCAAACATCATGTTACCGTTAAGGTATAATATTGCCGCGGGCGGCGCGTGTCGCGCGGTTGATGTGCTCGGAGGGGCCGCCGGCTGAGGAAGTCGGGGAAAAGGGAAGGTGCCCGGAAAGAAGCGGATGCGGGCCCAGTGAGGATGCGGGAATCGGACGGCCACGCGGTAAGGGGAGCGTCGCGGGGGCGAGAGAAGGAAAGGGACGCGGGTGGGCAGCGGCTCCGGGATCGGTATGGACCCGGGGTGCGTGGGGAGCCGGTGCGGCGGGGGAAGGCGGAAAGACACGGGAGGACCGGTTTCCGGCGGGCGAGAAGGGATATAGCGGATAAAGTTGGAGGGATTGGCGCTGCGGCCCGGCCCCGACGGTGACGAGGCGCCTCCGGGGCCGAGATGGAAAAAGTATGTAAAAGAGGAAGGATGGGGAAGGAGATAAACGGGGCCCCGTCGTAGTCTAGAGTTGACGGCGGGAGGGAGAATGGAGAGGAGAGGCGGTACGGCGGGTGAAGAGTATCGACCAAAGGTTTAGACTTTGAGAGCGCGCCTCGAGGGTTTTTCGAGAGGCCGGGGATAAAGGAGGGACCGGAGATGCCGGAGACAGCGACCAACTATCTGGCGGTGATCAAGGTGGTCGGAGTGGGAGGTGGCGGCACCAATGCCATCAACCGCATGATCGACGCCGGGCTCAAGGGCGTGGAGTTCGTGGCCATCAACACCGATGCACAGGCCCTCCTGATGTCCGACGCCGACGTCAAGGTGTACATCGGCGGCAACATCACCCGCGGGCTGGGAGCGGGATCCAACCCGGAGGTGGGGGAGCAGGCCGCGCTGGAGAACAGGGACGCCATCGCGGAGTCCATCAAGGGCGCGGACATGGTCTTCATCACCGCCGGGAAGGGAGGCGGAACCGGCACCGGCGCGTCGCCCATCGTGGCGGAGATCGCCAAGGAGCAGGGAGCGCTGACCATCGGTGTGGTCACGCGGCCGTTCTCCTTCGAGGGGCGCAAGCGCGCGCAGCAGGCCGAGGCGGGGATAGACAAGCTGCGGGAGAAAGTGGACACCCTCATCATCATCCCCAACGACCGTCTGCTGGAAGTCGCCGAGCAGAAGACCTCCATCCTCAACGCCTTCCGCATGGCCGACGACATCCTGCGCCAGGGCGTCCAGGGCATCACCGACCTCATCACCGTGCCGGGGCTCATCAACCTGGACTTCGCGGACGTGCGCACCATCATGTCCAACGCGGGATCGGCGCTCATGGGGATTGGGGTCGGGAGCGGCGAGAACCGCGCCTCGGAAGCGGCGAGGGCCGCCATCTCCAGCCCCCTGCTCGAGGCCTCCATAGAGGGGGCCAAAGGCATCCTGCTCAACATCTCCGGGGGCACGGACCTGGGGCTCTTCGAGGTGAACGAGGCGGCGGAGATCATCGCCAGCGTGGCCGACCCCGACGCCAACATCATCTTCGGAGCGGTGATCGACGACTCCCTGGGAGACGAGCTCAAGGTCACGGTCATCGCCACGGGGTTCGAGTTCGGCACTGCCCCCAGCAAGCCGGGACGCCGTGGCGTGAAGACGGAGGCGCCCCCGGAGAAGACCATGGTCTTCGAGTCGGAGGAGCTGGACATCCCGGTCTTTCTACGCAATAAGTAAAGAAGGGCCGAACCCCGGAACCGGCCGCGGGAGGCCGGGGCGAAGTTCATGAGGCGGCTCTGAGGGCCGCCTTTGTGTTTGAAAGACGGAAAGGCAGAAACGCGGGACATGGAGAGAGCGGAGCTGGAGAGATTCCTGAGCGAGGAGCTCCCGGGGGTTTCCCGCCCGGGCCGTTACCTGGGCATCGAGGTCAATGCCCGGCGCAAGCCCCTGAGGAGCGAGGGGGTCAACTGCGTGCTCGTCTATCCCGACGCCTATGAGATCGGCATGTCCCACCTGGGGCTTTTCATCCTCTACGAGGAGATAAACGAGCGCGAGGACGCCATGGCCGACCGCGCCTACCTTCCGTGGGTGGACATGCAGGAGCGCATGCGGGCGCGCGGCGTGCCCCTCTTCGGACTCGAGAGCCGCGCTCCCCTCCTGGCCTTCGACCTTGTGGGCATAACTCTGCAGCACGAGCTGACCTACGCCGGCGTGGCGCGCGTGCTCGACTTGGCGCACATCCCCCTCCTGGCCGCGGAGCGAGACGATGCCTGTCCCCTGGTGGTCGGGGGAGGGCCCTGCGCCTTCAACCCCGAACCCGTGGCGGGCCTCTTCGACCTCCTGGTGGTGGGGGAGGGGGAGGAGGTCGTCCACGAGTTGCTGGACGCCCTGAAGGAATGGAAGAGGGGTGGGAAAAAAGGGCGCGCCGCTTTCCTCCGCGCCTGCGCGGACCTGGCGGGAGTGTACGTGCCCTCCCTCTACCGGGTGGCCTACCATGCTGACGGCAGGCTGGAGGGTATCGAGGCGGAAGGGGGAGCGCCCCTGCCGGTGCGCAAGCGTACGGTGCGGGACCTGGACGCCTGGCGCTATCCGCGGCGTCCGCCGGTACCCCTGGTGGAGTCGGTACACGACCGCTGCAGCCTGGAAATCTTCCGGGGATGCACCCGTGGCTGCCGTTTCTGCCAGGCGGGGATGGTCTACCGCCCGGTGCGCGAGCGCGGAGAGGAGCTGCTGAAGGACTGGGGGCGGGAGCTGGTGGACAACACCGGCTGCGACGAGCTCACCCTGGCCTCCTTGAACAGCGCCGATTACAGCTGCATCTCCTCCCTCGTAGACGACCTGGCGCGGGAGATGGAGGCCAGACACGTGGCGGTCTCCTTGCCCTCGCTGCGCACCGATACCTTCAGCGTGGAACTCGCGTCCAGGCTGCGCAAGGTCAGGCGGACCGGCATCACCCTCGCCCCGGAGGCGGCCTCCGAGCGCCTGCGCAGGGCGGTGAACAAGGGGGTGTCCGACGAGGACCTCCTGGAAGCAGTTTCCAGCGCGTACCGGGAGGGATGGAGAAGACTGAAGCTCTATTTCATGATCGGGTTTCCCGGCGAGGAGGAGGAGGACGTGGAGGCCATCTGCGCCCTGGTGCGGCGCATCATGCGCGAGGGAAACGCGGGCGCACCCGCCCGGGGACTGCAGGTGTCCGTGAGCGTCTCCACCTTCGTCCCTAAGCCGCATACTCCTCTGCAGTGGGTGGGTCAGATGCCGGCTCCCGCCGTCGCGCGGCGGCACTTCATCCTCAAGGAGGGCATGCGCATGCGCGGCGTGACCCTGCGCTGGCACGCGCGCGAGATGAGCCGGCTGGAGGGGGTGCTGGCGCGTGGTGACCGCAGGCTGCTCCCGGTGGTGCTACATGCCGCGCGCGCCGGGTGCCTGGACGGGTGGAGCGAGTGCTTCTCCTGGGAGCGCTGGGAGCGCGCCCTGCAGGCGGCGGGGCTGGACGCGGCGTGGTACGCGGAGAGGGAGAGGGAGCGGGACGAGGTCCTGCCTTGGGATCACCTCCACGCCGGGGTGACCAAGGAGTTCCTGTGGGCGGAGTACCGGCGTGCGGCGCGGGAAGAGGAGACCCCCGACTGCCGCTTCGCCGCCTGCAGCGGCTGCGGGGCATGCCCGGAGAAGGAAGGCGGTCCCCCTGAGGTGGAGGGAACATGGCGCGCCTGATGGTAAAATACGGCAAGCACGGTGACGCGGCCCTGCTCTCTCACCGCGAGAGCATGCGCGCGTTGGAGAGGGCGCTGAGGCGCTCACGCCTGCCCCTGGAGTTCACCTCCGGGTACAACCCCCGGCCGCGCATGAGCTTTTCGCCCGCCCTGCCCCTGGGGGTGGAGGCGGAGGCGGAATACCTCGAGGTGTCCGTGACTGGTGAGGTTGAGGAGGACGCGGCGGTGGAGGCGCTGAACCGCGCCCTGCCCGCGGGGTTGTCGGTACGGGAGGTGCGCCTCCTCCCTCCGGGCATGCCCAAGCTCTCCCGCTGGGCGCGCTACGGCCTCTACCGCCTGGAGGGAGAGGGCGGCATCCTCTACCTCCTCCTCAAGGTGGCCGGCGAAAGCCAGGCGAGGCTGAAGGACGCTTTGGCGGCGGTGTCGTCGCGCCCGGGGTGGTCCCGGGGGCCGCGGAGGGTGGTAAGGGTGGGGCTGTACGCCTCCCCCGAGGAGGTATGCGAGGATGTGCAAGACGAGGTCTATCATTACCACGCGGAGAGCGGCGAGCTGCGCCCGGTGGAGAGATGAGCGGAAGGGGCGGTGCTTGACGCCGCCGCCGTGGCGGCGGCCTGTGGGGAGCAGGTGAGAGCATGGCGAGAAGAAGAGGAAGCGCGGCTGAAAAGGGAAAGGACGCCCCTCCCGGCAAAGAGATAGTGGTCGCGTCCTACCACGATGAGACCAGGGTGGCGGTGCTGGAGCGCGGCGAGCTGCAGGAGATCTTCGTCGGCCATCACGAGCGGCGCTCCATCGTCGGGGACATCTACAAGGGGAGGGTGCAGAACGTCCTCCCCGGCATGGAGGCGGCGTTCGTGAACATCGGCCACAACCGCAACGCCCTCCTCTACGCGGGGGATATCTTCGTGGAGGAGGAGCGACAAAAGGGGAAGCGCGACATCACCAGGCTGCTGAAGCCGGGACAGGAGGTGGTGGTCCAGGTCACCAAGGACCCCATGGGAAGCAAGGGAGCGCGGCTCACCACCTACCTCTCCATACCCGGGCGCTACCTGGTGCTCCTACCCCAGATGAACAGCGTGGGCATCTCCCATCGCCTGGACGAGGGAGAAAAGGCGCGCCTGCGCAAGCTGGTGGAGGAGGTGAGGCCCAAGGACGTGGGGATAATCGTGCGCACGGCGGCGCGGGAGGCGGAGGCGGCGGAGTTGAGGAAGAGCCTCGCTTACCTGAACAAGGTCTGGCGCCAGGTGCACCGGACGGCGGAGAAGAAGAGGGCCCCTGCCATCCTCTACCAGGAGCCCGAACTGGAGATCAAGGTGATCAGGGACATCATGGACGAGAGCTTCGAGCGCGTGCTGGTGGACTCCCACCGTTCCTTCCGCCGCATCAAGCAGTACCTCAAGATGGTGGCCCCAGCTCTGGCCGAGCGCGTGGTGCGCTACGCCGATGAGACACCGGTCTTCGAGGCCCTGGACATCAACCGCCAGATACGCGACGCCCTGCGCAGGGAGGTGCCCCTTCCCTCGGGGGGTTCCATCGTCATCGACAGAACCGAGGCCCTCACCGCCATAGACGTCAACACCGGCAGATACGTGGGAGACCGCTCGCTGGAGGACACGGTGCTGCGTACCAACATCGAGGCGGCGGCGGAGGTGGTGCGACAGCTCAGGCTGCGCGACATCGGGGGGATCATCATCATCGACTTCATCGACATGAACGAGGCCAAGAACCGCCGCGCGGTCCTCAAGGCTCTCAACCAGGAACTGGAAAAAGACCGCACCAAGACCTATGTGGTGGAACTCACCAAACTGGGCCTGGTGGAGATGACGCGCAAGAACGTCTCCGAGGGGCTGGTGGAGGTGTTCGGCGAGACCTGTCCGGTGTGTCAGGGGCGCGGCGTGGTGTTCCGTGAGCCCTGAGAGGAGCGGCCGATGAAGGGAAAGAGGCACCCGGGAAAGGAGGCAGGGGAGGGGGAGAGGCGGCGCCGCAGGGGGAAGCTGCTCGTCGTCCTGGGCATCTCCCTCATCCTCCTAGGCCTGCTGGCCCTGGCGGGGGTCTACGCGTACATCTACTTCACCGACCGGCGGGCAGCGAGGGCCCAGGAGGAGTTGCGGCGGGAGTGGGAGAGGGAGCCTCCCTCCCCGGAGAGCGGCGAGGTGGGGGTGGGGGACGGCATAGCCCGCATCATCGCGCCCCGCATCGGCCTGGATGCCATTGTGGTGGAGCTGTGGGGGCTGGACGACGCCGAGAACCTCAAGCGGGGACCCGGGCACATCCCCGGCACCGCCTATCCCGGGCAGGCGGGGAACTGCGTCATCTCCGGTCACCGCACCACCTACGGGGCCCCCTTCCGCCATATCGAGCAACTGACGGCGGGGGAGAGGATAACCCTGGTCACCGCCTCGAACCGCTACGTCTACGAGGTCTACGAGCAGCGCGTGGTGCAGCCCTCCGACCTCACGGTGCTGGAACAGGGGGGAGATCCCAAGCTGACCCTCACCGCCTGCCACCCCTGGTATAGCGCGGCGCAACGCATAGTGGTAATCGCCAGGCTGGTGGAGAGCACTCCCAGGGAAGGATAAGAACCAGGGAAAGGGAGGCGGGACCGGAAATCGAGACCGGAAAAATAGAGACCGGAAAGTGGGCAGGCTTTCCGGTCGAGGCCAAAACTCACTCGGCGTAGATTTTGGCATTATCCTTATCGGCGCTTCCGCCCCCATCCTTTAGAGGTTTTTTCTTCCCCCGCAGGGGCCTATATCGACCTCCGGCCGGGATGAGGCGAGGCATCCTTCCCGCGCCCGTCGTCCAACCGGAGTCGCGGCCCCGCCCCCCGCGGTCAGCAGTGCCTTCAACCCGCGCATCCGGCCCGCTTATTGCGGCATGAATTCCGGGAAAACGCGGCTCGGTTCAGGGAACCCGTTGAAGAGGAGGCGCCGTTCAGGAAAAGACGCATCCTGATGCTGCTGGCCGTAGATCCGGCCTTTATATAATTTTGTGTCCGGGCTCAAGGAATCCGGCCGCCCTGACGATAATGGAAACGGACATTGAGAACCGCATATCCCTGTAGGTGATAAAGGCAAACTCTTCCGAAAGGAGAGGGCGCAAAGCCATGGGTCTAAGGCCGCGCAAGCGGTTATGATCGCCAGGTTGCCGCCTCATAAGCGACGCCCTTTCCGTGGAGGAAAGGGCGGTTCGTTTTTCGGGGAACGGGAGAGTTGCCACCGGCCTCGGGGACAAAGGAGAGGCTGACGATGAAGGGGCTCACTCGGTGGCAGAAGGGCGCAACACCTCTACTCGCGATCGTCTTTCTCGCCCTGACCGTGACCGTACCGATGATCCTTCCGGCCGTGGAGGCCGCCGCGGCGGTCGATGCCACGGCCGCGGAGGCCCGCATGCTGGAGCTGGTCAACCAGGCGCGCAACACGGCGGGCCTTCCCTCCCTCTACGCGGAACGGCAGCTCACCGATTTCGCGCGCGCCTATTCCGCGGAGATGATTCAGTACGGGTTCTTCGGGCACGTCTCGCCGGCGTCCGGCAACCTGCAGCAGCGCATCGTGGCCAGGGGGATCACCGGCTGGACCCTGGCGGGCGAGAACATCGCCAAGGCCCCCAGCGTGGAGGTGGCCTTCGAGGCGCTCATGAACAGCCCCGGACACCGGGAGAACATCCTGCGGGCGGAGTTCAACTGCATCGGGGTGGGGGTGGTGGCGGAGGGGAACACCCTCTACATCACCCAGGAGTTCATGTGCTTCTCCCCCATCCCCGAAACCGCTGACCGGGAAGGGAACATCGCGCCCGCGCCCGCCGGGACCTCGCCCTCCGCGCCCGTGCCCTCCGCCCCGCCGTCCAACAGCTTCGACTCCTACCTGCTGCTCATGAACCCCAACCCCGAGGACGCGAGGGTGAAGGTGGACTTCCAGGGCGAGGACGGCGGCATCCGCAGCTTCTCCTACACGGTGGCGGCGGGCAGCCGCTTCACGGTCCCGGTGCGCGAGACGGTGGGATGCGGCTCCTTCTCCGCCCAGGTGGAGAGCGACCTCCCGGTGCTCGCGGAGCGCGCCATGTATTTCAGCTACGAGGGACGGCGCGGCGGCCACGACTCCATCGGCGCCAGCTCGGCCTCCCGGACCTGGTTCTTCGCCGAGGGCTACACCGGCGACAGCTTCGACACCTGGATCCTGCTGCAGAACCCCAACGACAGCGAGGTGGCGGTGACCCTGAACTTCATGCGCCCGGACGGGGCGGTGATCACCCGCCAGGTGAACATCCTCCCCAGGCGCAGGCACTCCGTGCACGTGGACGAGATCCCGGGCCTGGAGTCCGCGGACGTCTCCACACAGGTGGTGGCGGATCTCCCGGTGGTGGCGGAACGCGCCATGTATTTCAGCTATGCAGGAAAGGACGGCGGCCACGGCTCCATCGGCGCCAGCTCGGCCTCCCGGACCTGGTTCTTCGCCGAGGGCTACACCGGCGACAGCTTCGACACCTGGATCCTGCTGCAGAACCCCAACGAGGCAGCCACCACGGTGACCCTGAGGTTCATGAAGCCTGACGGCAGCGTGGTGCAGAGGCAGGTTAGCGTGCCCGGGCGCCGTCGCTACACCGTGCACGTGGACGAGATCCCTGGCCTGGAGTCCGCGGACGTCTCCACCTCGGTGACCTCGGACCTGCCCATCGTGGCGGAGCGCGCCATGTACTTCGACTACCGGGGCCGGCGTGGAGGGCATGTGACCGTCGGCGCCGCCTCCCCCGCCGAGAGCTGGTACCTGGCGGAGGGATATACGGGAGGGGAGTTCGACGAGTACGTCCTCCTCCTCAACCCCGGTGAGGAGAAGGCCGTGGTGAAGGTGGTCTTCATGCGCTCCGACGGCCTGAAGGTGGAGCGCGAGGTGGAGATCGGTCCCCACGCCCGCCATACCATCCACGTGGACGAGGTGGAGGGCCTGGCGGACGCCGAGGTGAGCACCGAGGTGAGGTCCTCTTCGCCGGTGGTGGTGGAGCTGGCGCAATATTTCAACTACCGCGGCATGGCCGACGGCAACAACGCCATGGGAGCGAGCGAGCCCTCCAGGAGGTGGTATTTCGCGGAGGGTTGCGTGCAATAGGCGGTTGAGGGATTTCATAGAGGGGAGGGGCGCCGGCGCGGTGCGGCGCCCCTCCGGCCGTGCGGGGAGCGGGAGCTGCGGACAGGGCGCAGCTGTCCGCGATGCAGTGAACCAGCACAGTGCCTTTACACCGCTTTCCGTGCGTGTTACTGTTTGTTGCTGTGGTAAAATTGGCCCTGGAGGTATAGCATGTTCGCGGTTATCGAGACGGGAGGCAAGCAGTACCGCGTGGAGCAGGGCTCGGTCATCAGGATCGAGAAGCTCGACGTGCCCGAGGGAGACGCGGTGGTCTTCGACAGGGTGCTGCTGGCGGGAGACGAGGGTAAGGTCCTGGCGGGTCCCGAGGCCGGCAAGGTCAGGGTGGAGGGCACGGTGATCCGGCACGGCAAGGGCAAGAAGGTGATCGTGTTCAAGTACAAGCCCAAGAAGGGTTATCACCGCAAGCGCGGCCACCGCCAGCTGTTCACCGAGGTGAGGGTGGACAAGATCACGGGAGCGCTCCGTGCCGACAGGGCGGGGAGGAAAAAGGAGGAAGGGGAGGCCGGAGAGGACTGAGCCGCAAAGGGAGAGGTGAAGTCGCATGTCCAGTAAGAAAGGCGTGGGAAGCTCGCGCAACGGGCGAGACAGCCACTCGAAGAGGCTGGGTATAAAGAGTTTCGGAGGACAGTTCGTGAGCGGAGGCTCCATCCTGGTGCGTCAGCGCGGCACCAGGGTGAAGCCGGGAGAGAACGTGGGGGTGGGCAAGGACTACACCCTTTACGCAAAGACGGACGGATACGTGAGTTTCCGCCGCAGCGGAGACCGCCATATCGTTAGCGTCACGCCGGTTCAGGAATAGGCCGCTGCCAGCGGCTCCTTCATGGCGGCAGAACCCCGGCCGGGCCGGGGTTCTGCCGTTGCGGGAAGGGTTGGGGGACGTCGCGGGCCGGCACGGAAGCGACCTGCCTCGAGGCGCGCGCCTCCTGGGAGGCTGGGGCGCCGGAGGCGAGACGGGCAGCGGAGAGGCGAAGGCGATAAAAGGAGGACGGGCGGCCGCGGCGCCGGCGGGGAGCGCGTGGATGCCGCGGGTGACGGGCGTTCTTCACCCTCGATGAGAGGGGGCGCCGGGAACGGCATGCCGGACGGCGAGGTAAGATGTTCATCGACGAGGCGAGGATAAAGGTTAGGGGAGGCCGCGGGGGCGACGGCTGCACCAGCTTTCACCGCGAGAAGTATCGTCCCCTGGGCGGCCCGGACGGCGGGGACGGAGGCAGGGGAGGCTCGGTGATCATCCGCGCCTCGGAGGGCGTGAACACCTTGGTGGAATACACGCGCAGAAAACACTTCCGGGCGGAGGACGGGGGGAGCGGGTCCGGCAACGACCGCCGCGGGGCGGACGGCGAGGACCTGGTGCTCCTGGTGCCCGTGGGCACGCAGGTGAGGGGCGATGGAGGGGAGCTGCTGGCGGACCTCTCCCGGCCCGGCAGGGAAATGGTCGCCGCCGCGGGCGGCAGGGGAGGCCGCGGGAACGCCTCCTTCGCCACCCCGGCGCGTAGGGCCCCCGACTTCTCGGAGCGGGGCGAGCCGGGTGAGGAGAGATGGATACGTCTGGAGCTGAAGCTGCTGGCGGACGTGGGCCTGGTAGGGCTTCCCAACGCAGGAAAATCCACCCTCGTCTCGCGCCTCTCGGCGGCGAGGCCCCGCATCGCGGACTATCCCTTCACCACCCTGGAGCCGGTGCTGGGGGTGGTGCGGGTGGACGAGGAGAGGAGCTTCGTCATCTCGGACCTGCCCGGCCTGGTGGAGGGGGCGCACCGGGGAAAGGGACTGGGCCTGCGCTTCCTGCGCCATGTGGAGCGGACGGCGGTCATCCTGCACCTTCTCGACCTCTCGCCCCACGCCCCCCTCGCCCCCGCAAGCGCCCTGGAAGTGGTGCTCGGGGAGCTCTCCTCCTACGGGGCGGGCCTGATGGAGAGGCGCCACCTGGTGGCCGGCTCAAAGCTGGACGTCGCCGACCCCCTGCGGCTGGAGGAAGCCAGGAGGGCGGCGGCCGAGAGGGGCTGGGATTTCTATCCCCTCTCCTCCGTGAGCGGCGAGGGGCTGATGTCCCTGGTGCTGAGGCTGGCGGAGCTGGTGGAGGAGGCGCGCGGGGAGTGCGGCGGGGAGCTGCCGCGGGAGAGGACCCTTTACACCTACGACCCCCAGCGGGAGGGCGGCTTCAGGGTCTCGCGCCGCGGAGATGCCTTCCACGTGGAGGGGAAGAGGGTGGAGCGGCTGGTGAAGAGCCTGGACCTCTCGAACCCCCAGGCCCTCTCCTATATGCAGGCGCGCTTGATGCGGATGGGCGTGGAGGAGGAGCTGATGAGGCAGGGTGCCGGAGAGGGCGATACGGTGGTCATCGCCGGATACGTCTTCGATTTCCTCCCCGGGCGCTAAGGGCGGCCGGGGCCCCGGTGCGGGCGGATGCGGTGATCTGCATGCCCCCCCGGCGGGGAGCGGCGGGACTTGAAGCCGCCGCGGGAATTATACTGGCTGTGTGCGGCGGTCCTTTCCGGGGGGGGAGGGGACGGGGAGCGAACCCGCACTTCGCGAGACGCGAGAAACGGAACGGCCATGACCGTCCGGGGACGGAAGGACGGGACGGGACGCGAAAGACGCCGGAGCGCATCAAGAGAGGGAAGACAGAGAGAGGGAATATACGGGATGACGGCGGCTGAGAAAAGGAGGAGGATCGACGCGAGGCGCGTGGTGGTGAAGGTGGGCACCTATACCCTGAGCGACCACGCGGGACGCCTGGACCGCGCCCAGATGCGGGGATTGGTGGGGCAGGTGGCTTCCCTGCGGCGGGACGGGCGTGAGGTGGTACTGGTGTCCTCAGGCGCCATCGCGGCGGGGGTGGAGCTGCTCGGCCTGGGGGAGCGTCCCCGCGACATCCCCACCCTGCAGGCGGCGTCCTCGGTGGGCCAGGGCCTTCTGGTGGGGCTGTACAGCGGATTCTTCGCCCAAGAGGGACTCAAGGTGGGACAGGTGCTCTTCACCCAGTACGATTTCGCCCACCGCAGCCAGTACTTGAACGCCCGCAACACCTTCCGCCGCCTGCTGGAGATGGGGGTGGTGCCCCTGGTGAACGAGAACGACACCGTGGCGGTGGAGGAGATCCGTTTCGGGGACAACGACCGCCTGGCGGCGCTGGTGGCGGTGCTGGTGGAGGCGGACCTGCTGGTGATGCTCTCCGATACCGAGGGCTTCTTCACCGCCGATCCCAAGCGGCACGCGGAGGCGGAGATCATCAGCGAGGTGGAGCACATCACACCGGAGATGTTCCGGCTGGCGGGAGGCGCTGTGGAAGAACATTCCAGCGGAGGCATGGCCGCCAAGCTGGAGGCCGCCAGCATAGCGGGCGCGGCGGGGATCGCCACGGTGATGGCCTACGGGCGCGAGCGCGAGGTCCTTGAGAGGGTGTTGGCCGGGGAGCGCCTCGGCACCTATTTCCACCCCCCGGCGAGGAAGCTGCGCGGGCAGAAGCACTGGATAGCCTACGGAGCGCGCCCGCGGGGGACCATCGTGGTGGACCGGGGCGCCCGCGAAGCCCTCCTGCGCGGCGGCCGGAGCCTGCTGCCGGCGGGGGTGCTGGAATGCCGCGGGGAGTTCGTCTCCGGCGACGCCGTGGAGGTGGTGGACGAGGAGGGGAGGAGGATAGCCCGCGGCATCTGCGGGCTTTCGTCCGCGGAGCTGGAGATGGTCAAGGGACTGCGCAGCGACGAGGCGGCATGCCGCCTGGGAGAAGAGGAGTGCGAGGAGGTCATCCACCGCGATTACCTGGTGATCCTGGATAGCGGGTGAGGGGGAAGGGCGGTTTCCGGCCGGTCAGCGGGCGCTGCGGCGGGGCTCCCGCTTCCCGTGCGGGCATGTGCCCCTGCGCGGGAGAGCAGGAATCGCGTTGAGGGCATCCAAGACTATACTTAGAGCGAAGGGGAGGAGACATGGGCCTTATCGAGGAGATGGGAGCCAGGGCGAAGGCCGCGTCCAGGGAGCTCTGCCTCATGGACGCTGATACCAAGAACCGCGCCCTGGAGGAGATGGCGCGCGCCCTCCTCGCCAGGAGCGGGGACATCCTGACCGCCAACCGCGAGGACCTGGAGGCGGGGCGGGAGTCGGGCATGAGCGAAGCGCTCGTCGACCGCCTGACCCTGACGGAGAAGAGGATCGAGGACATGGCGCGGGGCCTGCGCGAGGTGGCGGCCCTCACCGACCCCGTGGGGGAGGTCATCGACGGCTGGAGGCTCCCCAACGGGCTCGAGATCCGTAAGGTGCGCGTCCCCCTGGGGGTGGTGGGGATCATCTACGAGGCGCGCCCCAACGTGACCGTGGACGCCGCGGGCCTGTGCGTGAAATCCGGGAACGCGGTCATCCTGCGCGGCAGCTCCTCCGCCATCCGCTCCAACCTCCTGCTCACCGAGGTCATAGCGGGGGCGGGGGAGGCGGCGGGCCTGCCCGCGGGTTCCATCCAGCTCATCCCCCTCACCGACCGCGAGTCGGCCAGGGAGCTCATGCGGTTGCGCACGTACGTGGACGTGCTCATCCCACGCGGCGGGGCCGGGCTCATCCGCACCGTGGTGGAGGAGAGCACGGTGCCGGTCATCGAGACGGGGGTGGGCAACTGCCATACCTACGTGGACGCCAGCGCGGACCTGGAGATGGCGGAGAAGATCGTCATCAACGCCAAGACGCAGCGCCCCGGGGTATGCAACGCCATGGAGACCATGCTGGTGCACGAGGCGGTGGCGGAGGAGTTCCTGCCCCGCGCCGCGGCGGCCCTGCGGGAGCGGGGAGTGACCCTGAGGGGATGCGAGCGCACGCGCGCCATATTACCGGGGATCGAGGCGGCCTCGGAGCAGGACTGGTACGAGGAGTATCTGGACCTCATCCTGGCGGTGAAGGTGGTCTCCTCGCTGCACGAGGCCATAGAGCACATCAACAACTACGGGTCGCGCCATTCCGAGGCCATCGTGACCCGCGACCTGGAAGCGGCGCGGCGCTTCACCGCGGAGGTGGACTCGGCGGACGTGTACGTCAACGCCAGCACACGGTTCACCGACGGAGGCCAGTTCGGGCTGGGGGCGGAGATCGGCATCTCCACCCAGAAGCTGCACGCCCGCGGGCCCATGAGCCTGCGCGAGCTCACCTCCAGCAAGTTCGTGATCTACGGGGAAGGACAGGTGAGGCCCTGAGATGGGGAGGCTGCGGAGAAGGCGCATCGGGGTGATGGGGGGCACCTTCGACCCCATACACACCGGCCATCTGGTGACGGCGGAGGAGGCGCTGCACCAGTTCGGGCTGGACGAGGTGCTGTTCATCCCCAGCGGGCATCCGCCGCACAAGGAGGACCGCGAGAGCCTGGACCCGGAGAGCAGGTACCTCATGGCGGTGATCGCCACCGCCGACAACCCCCGCTTCCGGGTGTCGCGCATGGAGCTGGAGCGCCCCGGTCCCTCCTACACCATAGACACGGTGAGGGAGCTGCGGCGACTTTACGGTCCCGGCACCGACATCTTCTTCATCACCGGCGCCGACGCCATCCTGGAGATACTCACCTGGAAGGACCCGGAAAAGCTCCTGCGGGAGGCCAGGTTCATCGCCGCCACCCGCCCGGGGTATGACCTGAAGAGACTGGAAGACGCCCTGCCGGAGGCGGAGAAGGAGAGGCACGCCGAAGACCCGCGCGTGCTGGTGATGGAGATCCCCGCCCTCGCCATCTCCTCCACCGATATCCGCGAGAGGGTAAGGGAGGGGAGGCCCGTAACCTACCTGGTGCCGAAGGGGGTCAGGGAGTTCATAGAGAAGAACGGGTTCTATCGTTGAGAAGGAAAGGGGAAGCGGAGGCGCCCGAGAGCGCGGTCAAGGTCAGGCCCTCGCGGGTAAAGAGGCGGCGGGAGGCGGAGACGAGGAGAAGGCGCCGCGCCGTCATCATCATCGCCCTGGCGGTGGGGCTGACCCTGGCGCTGGGCGCCGCGCTGGACATCCCCTACATAAACCTAGCACGGGTGGCGGGCGCGAAGCTGGGCGAGCTCCTCTCCTCTTCCCCCGGGGAGACGGGGGAGGCCGGGCCCTCGTACCTTTTTCTCACCCATCCCCGGAACGGGAGCCGTCTGGAGGGCGACGTATCGGTGCTCCTGGCCCTCTATGCGGACAGGATGGAGGGCGAGGAGGGGCGCACCGTGTTGGGGCTGGCCCTCTTCACCTATTCGACGGCCACGGGAGCGGGGGAGGTGTACATCGTGCCCGAGGACTCCGTGGCCTACGACGCATCCGGGAGGGAGACCGACCTGCGGAGGGCGCTGCGCGAGGATAACGGAGACGACCTCCTCATCGGCACGGTGTCCAACCTCGCGGGCGAGGAGGTCGACTACCTGGTGGAGGTGGAGTTCTGGGAGGCGGTGAGGGTCTTCCAGGGGCTGCGGCCTCCCCCCTTGCTCATGGGCGAGGACACGGTACTGGTGAACTCCATGAACGGGGAGAGCGATTTCCTGGCGCGGGGCCAGGAGGTGAGGGATACCGACCGCCTCTTGTTGTGGCTCCTGGGAGCGGACGAGACGGATCGCAGGGAGGCCTACGCGAGGCGCGGGGAACGCGCTCGCCTCTACCTAGAGGAGCTCCGGGAGGAGAGGGGCGGGCAGGCGGAAGGGCTTCTCTCCGAAGAGGCTGCGGAGGGGTTGAAGATGAGGCCCTCCACCGCCTCGTGGCAGGGCGACCGGGAGTACCTCCTCTCCATGCTGCGGGCCTTCCTGGAACTGGAAGAGGGAGACCTGGTGGTGCGTGCGGTGCCGCGGGTGGAGGTGCTGAACGGGTGCGGCCTCCCGGACCTGGGCAAGAAGGTGGGGGAGAGGCTTCTCTCCCTGGGGGTCCCCCTGGCGGGGACGGGCGGAAACGCCAAGATCAACGTGGACGGAGAGGAGGTCAACGACTTCACCCACCAGGAAAGCGTGATCATCTACCGCAGCGAGGCCGCCAAAGTAGCCGCCTATGCCCGCTATCTGGGGGTCCTGCTCTCCGTGAAGGAGGTCAGGTTCGAGACGGGAGCAGGTCCGGAGGTGGTCCTCATCGCGGGGAGGGACCTCGCCGCGCCATGAGGCCTGGGGCCGGAGGCGGGTTGTGATAAGCTTGGGATGGGACCCGGTGTGGCCGGGCCCGGGAACGCAGGCATGGCTCGAAGCGACGTAAAGGAGGTGCGTGGCGGCGGAGGAAAACAGGGAGCTCGCGATCGCGGCGGCGAAAGCCGCCTCCGACAAGAAGGCTCAGGACATCCTGGTGATGGACATGCGGGAGGTGATGGTCCTCACCGATTATTTCGTCATCTGCAGCGGCAACACCGACCGTCAGGTGGGGAGCATCCGCGAGGCGGTGGAGGAGAGGCTCGCCGCCATGGGACACAAGCCGGCCCGGCGCGAGGGGGAACGGCACCGCAGGTGGGTGCTCCTGGATTACGTCGACGTGGTGGTGCACGTCTTCCGCGCGGAGGAACGCGCCTACTACGAGATCGAGAGGCTTTGGAAGGACGCCCCCCTGGTGGAGTGGGAAGAGGAGACGGGAAAGGCCGCGACGTCGCGCTGAGCTCTCCCGACGACCGGAGGCGGAGGGAAGGTGACGTGGGAGCGCAGCCGCCGGGACCACCTCGCGGGGATCTGCCCGAGAGGGGTCGCGGCCGTGGCCCGGGCGCGAGGGCATGCGTCCGCAAAGGGCGGTCGTTGACGGGTTTTTTGACAGTCCTTATACTTCATTAAGTGCGGTGATGGGGCCGTGGCGCAGTGGGAGCGCGCTACCTTGGCATGGTAGAGGTCACGGGTTCAAGTCCCGTCGGCTCCACCAGCATCCAACCGGGGTTTTGCGATAGCGAAACCCCGGTCTTATCTTCTTTACGGAAAACCCGTCTGAAGAGTAGCTCTTATTGGGGTTTGGTTCATCCGGGGACCGAGGGATAGGGGAGCGGGTGCCTAGGTTCAGAAACACGGTGGACTTTTTATATTTTGTGCTTCATGCTATTGATATGAGCGCATCTGTCCGGCAGGGGTGGCTGCGGGTGGCCCGGTCGGAGTGAAAGAGCTGGTCGAGGAGGAGAAGAGGAGGTAGGAAGTTGAGGAAAGCTGCAGTGATGCTGCTCCTGCTGGCTATGGCCGCGTCCCTGGTCATGGCGGTGGGCTGCGGCGGAAGCAAGACCACGGTGAAGACCCCCGAGGGAGAGGTGAGGGTCGAGGAGAAGGACGGAAAGGTCACCTACGAGACCGAAGAGGGCAAGGTGACCTACGAGGGTTCGGACAAGGCACCCAGCGAGGCGGAGCTGGGAGCGCCGATCTATCCCGGCGCGGAATACGTGGAGGGAAGCGGGGGATCGGCCACCGCCACCGGGCCCGAAGGAGAGTTCAGCACCGCGGGAGCGGAGTTCATGACCAAGGATAGCTATTCCAAGGTCGTCGACTTCTACCGGGACAAGCTGGGCGAACCCATGTACCAGGACACCGCCACCAAGGAGGCCACCTGGATGATGAACGTGAACGAGGAGTCGTTCACGGTGGTCACCGTCAGCGAGGAGAACGGTGAGGTCAAGATAACCATCGGGCGCATGGCCGGCAAGGGCGGCCTGTGAACGGCTAAAGGCGCGTACCCGGGGCCCGGTTGTCTATCCGGGCCTCCTTTTTTTGCAGGGCGGAAGATCGAGCGATTTCTTATAGCGGGGTCGGTTTGCCGGTGAAGGGATGCAGATCCCCCTCCTGTGCTGACAGGCCGTTCCTTGGGGTCCGGGATTTACGGCTCGTCCCATCAACTGCACGGACCTATCCCTTTCGCCGCCGATATTGCCGCTATCTCGCCCGAAGCAGACGGTCGTCCTCCGGCCGCCGGCGGGTTCCGACTGCCGTAACGCGCATGACCCGCGCAAAGCATTCAACTTTCCGCGGACCTCCGGGATGTAAGACCACGCATATCGGGGCACATGCGGCGCAGATGCTACTACGCGGGCAGGTTTACTACTCTGGGGGCATGGACGATGCTGATGGATTCGCAGAATCGAACGTTATTCATGCCGTCCGTTCATTGACTGCCGGATAACAGGCGGATATAGTAATGGCGTGTCAGTTCCAAGGGGTGGGCCTCGGTGAGTGAGCGGCGGCCGCGGAGCTCCCCGAGGCGGACAGATCCGGTACGCGGCGTTCCCCGGCTCGCATGGACGTGGCGGGGCGGTCGGGCCGGACCGTTGGGGAGCGGCGCGCGCGGGAAGGCGTCGGACGGGCGCGGAGGCGGGAGTTGCGTCCGGCCCCGAGGGCGCGGGTTCGAGCCGGGAACGGGGACGACGGCGGGGGGAGGTATTCACGGAACAGCAGGACGCCCCGTTTCCGCGGGGCATCCGAGGGTATGGATGCCGACGAGGCGGCGAAGGTCCGGGGTTCGTCATGACGAGAAAGGGGTAGAAGGCGATGGATTACCCATGGTTCAAGGAGTACAGGCTCTTCGGGGTTCCCGAGACCCTTGAGCCCTATCCGGACGAGCCCACGCACTTCTTCCTGGACCAGGCGGCGGTGACATGCCCGCGCCTGGGATGCGTGCAGCTCGGCCTGGAGATGAGCTACGCGGAGGTCAAGGAACACGCCGACCGCCTCGCCAGCGCGCTGGCGGCCATGGGGGTGGAGAAGGGCGACCGGGTGGCGACGCTCCTACCCACCTCCATCCAGTTCGTGGTGGCGGACGCGGGGATATCGAAGGCCGGGGCGGTGCACGTGCCGTGCAGTTTCCTGGAGCCCCCTGACACCCTAGCCCACAAGTTCGGGGAGAGCTCGCCCAAAGCCCTCATCTGCCTGTACGAGCATCTTGCCATGGCCGAAGATTTGCGCGAGCACATGGGGGCCCCCAACCTCATCATCACCGAACTGGAAGATTATTCCTCAAGCCCGCCCCGGCACGGCGGCGTGGCCGGCGCGTACTGGCTGACGGAGGTGATCGAGCAGGCCCGGCCGTTGCCCCCCGCCATCGCCTTCGAGCCGGCGCGGGACCTGGAGACGCTGCTCTTCACCGGGGGGACCACCGGGCTTCCCAAGGGGTGCATGCTCACCCATCGCAACATCGTGGCCAACGCTCTGCAGAACATCGCCATCTTCGGGCCCGTGACCAGGATCCTGGAGGGAAACGTCTCGGCGATCCTTGGGCTGCCTTTTTTCCACAGCTACGGACACTGCATCATGCACACCATGATCGGGGGGCTGCGCGCCAACATGCTCATCGTCCCCGATCCTCGGGATACCAAAGCCATGGTGGCGATGGTGAAGAAATACCACCCCGTGCTGCAGTTCGGGGTGCCCACCCAGTTCATGAAACTGCTCAGCGAGGATCTCAAGGGCACCCACATCATCGGCATCTCCGGGTCGGCGGCCCTGCCGCCCAACGTGCAGGAGGAGTTCGAGAAGACCAGCGGCGGGTTCGTCTCCGAGGGCTACGGGCTTTCCGAGCTCTCTCCCGTCACCCACTTCAACGTCTCCACCAACATCCGCATCATGGGCGGGCGCGAGAGGGTCCCCCTCATGAACAAGCTCCTCTTCAACCGCTTCAACGTCGCCTTCATGAGGGCCCAGGCCAGGCTGCTGGGGCCGGCGAGGTACGGGCACCTGTTCAGCACCATCATAGGGCTCATGACCAGGTTCGCGGGCGGCGGGAAGAAGGCGCGCCAGGTGGAGAAACGCGCCACCATCGGCATCCCCCTCCCGGACACGGTGGTGAAGGTGGTGGAGGTGGACAGCGGCGCCCCCCTCTCCTTCGAGGAGCTCTACCGCGACGGCAAGGTGGGGGAGATGCTCCTGCAGGGACCCCAGCGCATGCTCGGCTACTGGCCGGAGCCCGGCCGGGGCCTGGACGAGGAGGGCTTCGTGCACACCGGCGATGTGGTGAAGATGGACGAGAACGGCTATTTCTCCATCGTCGACCGCACCAAGGACATGGCCATCGTCTCCGGTTACAAGGTCTATACCCGCGAGGTGGACGACATCCTCTACGAGCACCCCGCCACGGCCATGGCCGCCACCATCGGGGTGCCGGACCCGGAGCGCGAGGGGAGCGAGCGCATCAAGGTCTTCGTGCAGCTCAAGGAGGAATACAAGGGGAAGGTGAGCGAGGAGGACTACCTGGAGTACCTGAGGGGCAAGGTGGCCAAGTACGCCGTGCCCCGCTCCGTGGTCTTCCTGGACGAGATGCCCCTCACCGAGGTCTTCAAGGTCAACAAGAAGTACCTGCGGGAGATGGAGATAGGAGCCGGGAGCGAGGCCTGAGGAGACGGCCACCCTCGAGCCGGGTCAGAGGTCGAGGAAACCGCCCCCGAGCACCGCGGACTCCACCGCCTGCAGCGCCTCGCAGGGCGGGAGCTCGAGGAAGCTGTGAGCCCCGGCGTCGAACTCCCTGACGGTCTCGTCCTCGGGAACCCATCCCAACAGGGGAAGGTCGCTGCGCGAGGCCAGCGCAAGGGCATCCTCCTTGCCGCGGGCGCGGTTCACCAGTAGGCCGAGCCTGCGGTAGTTCACCGCCTCCTCGGCCACCCTTCGTATGGCCTCGGCCACGTTGAGGCTCTTGGGGGTGGGGTCGCAAACCAGCAGGAGGTGGCTCACGGAACGCATCACCCTGCGGTTCACCTGTTCGACCCCCGCCTCGGCGTCGACGAGGGTGAGGTCGAAATGAGCCGACAGGGACTCGATAGCCTCGCGCAGCAGGGTGTTGAGCTGGCAGTAGCACCCCTCGTCCTCGGGGCGTCCCACAGAGAGGAATCCCAGCCCGCCGTTCTGGTGCACGGCCTGCATGAGCTTGTAATCCACCGATGCCGCGAGGTCCAGGCTGTCCGTGGCGTGTTCCTTCACCGTATCGATGATCTCCTTGCGGATATCGTTGACCGTGCGCTCCGGAAAGATGCTCAAGGCCATGCCCAGGCCCACGGCGGGGTCGGCGTCCACCAGCAACACCCTGCCTTCCCCGCGTTCGGAGAGGAGGCGCGCCAGCAGCGCCGAGACGGTGGTCTTGCCCACCCCTCCCTTGCCGCACACCGCCAGGACGTCGCGCCCGGGAAGTCCTCCGCCCTTCATGCCCTCATCCTCCACGTCATGCCTCCGCGTCTTCCCCTTGCCGCGCGGGCGGTTCGGGGCGTCCTTCGGCGCCGGCCGCCCCCTCTCCCTTCTCCCGTTGCAGGCGGTCGCGGATCTGCCGCAGCTCCACCACGCTGTCGCACACCTCGAGGTACTCGCATTCCTCGCAGTCGAAGTTCATCTCCTCGTACATCTTGATCAGGGCCTCGACGATGTCCATGACCTTGTCCCCCGGGGAGGCCAGGGACTCGATGTCCTCGCGGTCCGAGGTGACCATGAGCACCTCGGCGGAGCGCACGAAGGGCAGCTCCTTGACCGCCTGGATGAGGGCGCTCCCCAGGATCTGGGCGCTGAAGCCCGCCGCAAGGGCATCCTTGGAGATGCGGCACCACACCGACTGCCTGCCCGGGAAGACCCGGGCCATGAACCCGCGCAGCCTGAGGTTGTAGGTGGCGTCGCGCAGGTCTCGGTAGCAGTCGTATTCGTCCTCGAACTCCCCTCCCGCCACCACCACCTGGGCATAGGGGAGGCTGGAGGAGGTCGCCTGCGTGAAATCCGGGCCTACCAGCACGATGCGGCCGTCGCTCACCCCGCCCTCCGTATCCCAGAGCAGGAGCGAGCGGGAGGCGGCGCCGGGATTGCCCAGCTCCAGCCCGGTGTCCTCGCTGAGGATCACCTGGGCGGACTCGACGCGCGGCAGGACGGGGGTGAAGGGCAGCACCCGCGCCCTTCCCTCGGCGAGCCGCTCCTCGATGAAGGAGCGGATCTCCTCCAGGGGCTGGTCGAAGAGGCCCAACTCAGTCCTCCTCCACCGCGAGGGCCGCCCCCACCGCGCACGCCAGCTGCGGGTCCAGGGGGAAGGGGACGTATTCGCCCTCCAGGCGGCGGCACGCCAGCCCCACCACCGTTCCCACCCTGGCTACGCCTCCCGTGAAGGTATAGCGCTTGCCCATGCCGAAACGTCTCGCCTGGGAGGCCACGATGCGCGCCACCGCGTCGCAGAGCCCGGCCACGATGTCCCGCGGCGCCTCGCCGTTGTTCACGTGGGTGATGACCTCGCTCTCCACGAAGACCCCGCACTGGGAGCTGATGGGGACCTGTTTGCGTGCCCGCGAGGCCTCCTCTTCGATGCGCTCCACGGGCACGCCCACGGCGCCGCTCATCACCTCCAGGAAGCGCCCCGTCCCGGAGGCGCACTTGTCGTTGCGCATGAAGTCCAGGACCTCGCCCTCCTCGTCCAGCAACAGGGAGGTGATGCTCTGTCCCCCAATGTCCACCACCAGGTCCACTTCCGGCAGGATACACCTCGCCGCCCAGGCGATGCACGCTATCTCGTCCTCCAGGAAGCTGGCCTCGGGGACGAGCTCGGCCCCGCTGCCGGTGGCCACGATGCCGTCGAGGTCATCCCGTTTCAGACCGGCGTCGGCGCAGACCCCGTCCAGGAGTGACTCCATCTCCGAGGTCAGGTTCCCGGTGGTGGCGATGACCCTGGCGGCGAGCAGCCGCTCTCCGTCCATCACCACCGCCTTGGTAAACAGGCTACCGACGTCGCAGCCCAGGCTTTTCATCCCTTCCCTCCCCAGCGAGGGGCTCTACCCCTGGTAAGGATTGTAGCGCGTGCCGTGACACAAGGCCATGATTGCGGAGGCTCCACTAGGAACGGGCGCGGGCCGTTCCCTGCGGTTGCCGTGCCGTCGCCGCGCCGAGTTGCCGCACGTACTTTTCACGATTCTATGTTCACCCATGGGAGCCGGCAAGGGGGGATCCCCCTTTTTTCGGTGGGTGATAACCCCCGCGCCGCCTGGCGGCATGCCGGGCCGTTCATACGGCGGTAGGCGTACCGCAGGCAGGTCCGGAGACGGCGGGCGTAGGGGGCGCGCCCCGCTCCTGCGGGCGAGGAGCCGACGCGGTTAGCGTCCCAGGACCCCGCCGAGTATTCCCCCGGCGGGACCGCTCCCTCCGCTCTTGGGGTCCTGCAGCGTGGTCTTGGGGGCTTCCTCGCTGGGCTGCACCACCACGAATCCGTTTCCCTGGAAGGCGAGCTGGAAGAGCTCTCCGTGCGCGGAGCCGAAGATGCCCTTGGGGCTGGTGAGGTTGGCGTCCACGTGGACGGTGGGGTTCAGCCCCGCCGACCAGGCGATGGTGGCGTTGGGGTCCGTGTAGGTGGGCTGCTCGGGGGTCACCTTCAGGGTCATGGGCTCCCCCTTGGAGATGAGGGCCAGGTAGCCGGTGCCGTTGAGCTCCACCGTCCACAGACCCCCGCTCATCATCCCCGCCGCTCCCTTGATCATCACGATGTCCCAGGAGATGCTGGGGCTGAAGGCGAGGAGGTTCAGCGCCTCCACGGTGATGCTCTCGTTGTTGAGGTAGAGGAGCACGATGTCGTTGGCGGCATCGGCGAGGAAGAGGTCGCCTGTGCCCTGGCAGAGCATGAGGGTGAAGGACTCGCCGGAGATGGCTTTCTTGATCCACTTGGCGGCGCCGCCGCTCCCCTGGCGGGAGAAGCTGATCTGCCCCTGGTAGGCGATCATGGAGCCGGCTTTGGCCAGGACCTGCCCTCCGGAGGCCGCCAAGTTCACGCGCAGCAGCTTCTTGCTCTGCAGGTTGAAGGCGTTGGGGCTCTCCAGCTCCATGGATTCCTTTACCAGTTGCGCGAGGGTGGTAGGGGCCAGCTCCTCGGAGAAGGGCACGCCGACCCCGGAGGGCGCGGGAGCCGGCGCCTGTGGTGGTGGCGCCGCCTGCGGGGGCGGGACCTGGGGGGCCGCCTGCGCCTGGGGAGCGGCGCCCGCGAGCGCCTGGCCGCAGAAGCGGCAGAACGCCGCGCTGTCGGCATTTTCCTGGCCACATCCGGGACAGAACATCTTCATACCTCCTCCGGTGATGGGCCTGCATGGCAGCAGGATCAAGACGACGGGCTGCATAGCAACGGATCGGACAACATCGGCTTATTCATTATAGCCGGGAAGCGAGAACTTCCGGCAAGCGAGCCATGCGGCAGTCACCGCCCTGTGGGACGGCAGGCTGCACCAGGCATGCGATACCCCGCATCGTGAATGAGCGTACAAAGGCGGCGGTAGGCTCACGTAGCGGGCGTCGGCGGACCGCCTCCTGACCTCGCGGCTCCCGCGGCATCGCGCCGAGGTCACGACCGGCCGTATGGTAAATTCTTACAGGCCTCCTGACCTCGCGGCTCCCGCGGTATCGCGCTCGCCGGTCGTGTTGGCCGGCGGGCCCGGAGGAAGGCGGCCGAGAAAGAGGACCTTCGGGGCTTTCACCTGTTCGTATCCCGACCGGGAGAGATCACGGCTCGGCCCCTGTCTCCGGATCAGGCGTCCTTCAGCAGGTAATAGAGGCGCAGGGCGCTGTCGGCGGCCATCTCGGTGCCGATGCCGCGGCCTCCGGCGTCCGATCCCACCAGGTACAGGCCTTGTACGGGCGTGATCTGGGAGGGGCGGAGGGAGACGTCCTGCCCCACCTCCTGGGCCAGCCCTATGCAGTCGCCGCCGCGCCGTCCGCTCAAGGCGGCGATGGCCGGGGTGGTCACGCGCTCCACCCTGTCGGCGCAGGCGTCGATCTCCGGGAAGAGGGACCGCGCTATCTCCTGCGCCAGGTCCAGTATGGCGTCGCATCTCTCCCGGCCCGCCAGGGCCGACGGCGCGGGTGTTCCCACCAGCAGCACGTCCCTGCCGGGGGCCGCCAGGGATTCGTCCCACGCGGCGGGGGCGGTGACGAAGAGAAAGAGGTCCTGCGGGTCCTTCCCGTCCTCGAGATAGTCGAACATATGGAAGGGGTCGAGGTCCGGCAGGTGTAGGAGGCAGGGGGTACGCATGGACCTCATCCGGCCCTCGAGGAAGAACTTCACGGCGATGAAGGCCTCGGAGTCGCGCGCGCTGTCCGCCCGCTCCAGGTACTCGCGGGGGAAATGCTCCCTTCCGGCCAGCCCCACGGTGTTGGCCAGTCCCGCGTTGGAGATGACTAGGTCGGCGGGGATGAACTCCCCCTCCGAAGTGGTCACCCCGCGGGCGCGGCCGCCCTCCACCAATATGTCCGCGGCGGCGCAGCCCCTCCTCGTCTCTCCCCCCAGGCGCTCGAGGGCGTGGAGGCAGGCCGCCGGTATGGCTCCCGCTCCGCCGCGCGGGTAGCAGAGATAGGCGGCGCGCATGGTGCTGGCGAGGATGTAGGCGAACTCCCCCATGGAGGCGCGGTGCCAGGGAAGGACCATGGTCAGCATGGCCTGGGCGTGAAAGGTGCGCAGGAAGTCCGGCGAGACGGAGAGGGGGGAGAGAAAATCCGCCACCGTCACGCCCTGGAGCTCGCGGTAGAGGGGGAAGCGGGGGTCGTGGAACCTCCGCGCGAGGCGCAGCAGGCCACCCGGCCCCAGGCGTTGCAGGGACCTCGCGCCCGTGGAAAGCCATCCCATCTTCTGCCAGCCACTGAGGTGGCCTCTGGCGAAGTTGAAGGCCGAAAGGGGGTCGAGGACGGAGGAGGCCATCTCCAGCTTCCCGCCTCCCGAGAGGCTCAGGGTGAAGGAAGGCCTGCGGGCCACCCATTCCGGACCGCTCCCCAGGATGCGGCCGATCTCGCCGAAGGGCCCAAAGGGGCCGCGCCCGAACATGTGCACGCCCGTGTCCACCACGCATCCATGGCGGGGAAGGGAGGAGCACTTGCCTCCGAAGAAAGGGTTCCTCTCCAGAAGGGTGACGCGATGTCCCGCATGGGCCATGAGCGCCGCCGCCGCGGCTCCGCCCGGCCCCGACCCTATGACCACCACGCGCCTGCCGCCCATCTTTCTCCTCGGCCTCCTGCTATGTCCCCGACGGGTCGTGAACGCCCGCCCGTTGCCGCTCACACCCACATCTCACCCACGGACCTTCACCGCGGGACCCGGGCCTCCGCCGTGCCTTGGGTAGCAAGGCCGAGCGCTATCATATGTGCACATCCCGCCGGTGCACGCGGCCCGATCGGGGACCCGGCTCGAGGGGGCACGCATCCCTGCGGAGCGCGGGGAAGTCCATGAGATGTCGCATGGATTATAAACGCGGGGGCTCATTTTCGGAAGACATACCCGCGCGGCGACGGGAGGCCGGCACGTGCGCGCGTCCGGGTGTCTTCAGATGTCCGCCCGCTGTTCCGCCAGGATGTCGTCGTTGCGGTCCACGAAGGTGAAGAGCAGCGGCCCGCGGGGCTGAAAGGCTTCCCGCTCCGCGACGACCAGGTGGTAGGGGCTGGTGAGCACCTGGGCGTTCATGCTTCCCGGCTCCGGCTCCACCAACTCCAGCTCCACCCGCACCGCCGAGCCCTCCTGGCAGACGCGGGTTATGGAGACGGCAAACCCCCCCGTGTCCCTGGGCCCTAGCATGGACACCAGCACCACGCTGCGGGAGAAATCCACATCCTCCACGGGTTCCTGGAAGCGGGCTAGGGAGACCAGGCGCTGCAGCTCGTCCGTGTCCGTGATCACCAGGCACTCCGGCATGGCGTTCTCCGCCGCGGGCACCCCTTCCAGGCGGCCGTACTCGCTGTAGACGCCCTGAGCCAGGGTGCTCACCGCCACCTCCCTCGCGGGCTCCAGGCCGACCAGGCCGCCTTCCTCCCCTTCCCGAGCTCCCCGCCCGGCGCATCCGGGCACGAGGAGTGATAGCGCGAGGACGGTCGAGAAAAGGATCATGCCCGCGGCACGGCGCATCACTCGGTCTTCGCAGCCCATCTCCAACACCCCTTCCGATACACGCCGCCTGCCATGCTGCCGGTCACGCCTCCCAGCAATACCATTATAGCGGTTCCGGGCGGACCGCTGGCGCGTGGAGGCATCGGTCACAAGTTCTCGTCGTGGAGACAAGTTGCCGGGAGGACCGCCGGCGCATAGAGGCGGCGGTCCCCGCGGGACGGGGCGCCCGGCGCCGGGGCCCAGCGGAAGCCTCCTTCCGCATGCCGCGCGGGGAATGGCGGGGCGCGCGGGCGGGAGCGCGAAAACGGAGTGGAGACGCCCGGCGGGAGCCCTCCGGGGAAGCGGAGAACAGACCCCCGGTAAAAGTCCCGGCGTGGGTGTTTAACCTTACCGATCGGGTATATAATAGTATGGCCGCCGCGCGGCGGACACCGGGCGAGGGAAAGGCAACGGCAGCATCTCGGCGTGTCATCCCGGGCCCGGGCAAGGGCAGAGCAGCCGTGGGGGAAGGTCCCCCGAGTCGAGGAAAGGAGAGGGTTTATGGCGGAATTAAGGTTTGACGATCGCGTCGCAGTAGTGACCGGGGCCGGAGGCGGCCTGGGTAGGGAATACGCCTTGCTCCTTGCCAGCCGCGGGGCCAAGGTCGTGGTGAACGACCTGGGCGGCGCCATGGACGGCACCGGCTCCGGGACCACCGCCGCAGAGCAGGTGGTGAAGGAGATCAAGGACGCCGGCGGGGAGGCCGTCCCCAACTTCGACAGCGTGGCGGACTGGGAGAGCGCCCAGAACATCATCAAGACCGCCATCGACGCCTACGGAAAGATCGACATCCTCATCAACAACGCCGGCATCCTGCGCGACAAGAGCTTCATCAAGATGGAGATGGAGGACTACGAGAAGGTGATGGCGGTCCACCTGGACGGCACCTTCTTCTGCAGCAAGGCCGCCTTCCCCTACATGAGGGAGAACAACTACGGCCGCATCATCTCCGCCTCCTCCGCCGCGGGCGTGTACGGCAACTTCGGCCAGGCCAACTACGGGGCCGCCAAGATGGGCATCGTGGGCCTCATGCACGTGCTCAAACAGGAGGGCGCCAAGTACAACATCATGGCCAACGTCATCGTGCCCATCGCCGGCACCAGGATGACCGCCACCGTGCTGCCGCCCAACCTGGTGGAGATGCTCAAGCCCGAGTACGTGGCCCCCATGGTGGTGTGGGCCTGCCATGAGAAGTGCACCTTCTCCGGCTACACCTTTGTGGCCGGCGCCGGTTATTTCAGCCGCACCGCCTTCATGGAGGGCCCCGGGGTCTTCATCAATCCCACGGAGGGGATCACCCTGGAGAAGATCGACGAGAACATCGAAAAGATCGTCTCCCTCGAGGGCGCCCAGACCTTCGGCAGCGCCACCGAGCAGACGGGGTACGCGCTCTCCAAGCTGAACCTGGGTTAGGCCCGGTGAGGCGAGCGGAAAAACGAAGGGGTTGATAAGATGCCTATCGATCTTTCGGTGGTGGGGAAGGAGCTTCCCCCGCTGGACTACGAGTACACCACCCGCGACGTGATCCTATACGCCCTCGGCGTGGGGGCGGGTTACGAGGCCGACGAGCTCAAGTTCGTCTACGAGAACGGCCTCCAAGCCCTTCCCACCTTCGGGGTCATCCCGCCCTTCCCGGCCCTCATGGGCCTGGTGGCGGTGGAGGGCGTGGACATCAACCTGGTGATGCTGGTGCACGGCGAGCAGTACCTGGAGGTGCGCAAGCCCATCCCCGTGCAGGGCAAGCTGACCTCCAAGCCCAAGATCGCCGCGGTCTGGGACAAGACCAAGGGCGCGGTGATCGACCTCGACGTGGACACCGTGGACGAGTCGGGAGAGGTGGTATTCTTCAACAAGTTCTCCAGCTTCATCCGCGGCGAGGGCGGTTTCGGCGGCGAGCGCGGCCCCGACCCGGGGAACGAGCCCCCCGAGCGCGACCCGGACAAGGTGGTGGAGATGAAGACCCTCACCACCCAGGCCATGATCTACCGCCTCTCGGGTGACTACAACCCCCTGCACGTGGACCCCAACTTCGCGGCCATGGCGGGATTCGACCGCCCCATCCTGCACGGCCTGTGCACTTTCGGCCACGCGGGAAGGGCGGTGCTCAGGGAGTTCTGCGACAACGACCCCGCGAAGTTCAAGGCCATAAAGGTGCGCTTCAGCCGCCCGGTGTGGCCGGGGGACACCATCGTCACCCAGATGTGGAAGGAGTCCGACGACAAGATCGTCTTCCGCTGCACCACCAAGGAGCGCCCGGAGGAGTACTGCATCACCAACGCCGCCGTCTGGCTCAACGTCTGATGGACGACGCTCGTCAAGAAGGGCGGGGGTGAAACCCCGCCCTTCTTCTCATCATCTTCCGGGTATCTACAGGTTGGGGATGAAGGACTCCTCCCTCACCGCCACCATGGAGATGGCGTCCTCGGGGCAGGTCACCTGGCAGAGGCCGCACCCCATGCACTTCTCGGCCTCGATGACCGACACCTCCTCGCCGCCCTTCTCCGCCAGGGAAATGGCCTCGAAGAGGCAGCGGTCCACGCAGGTGCCGCAGCCGCTGCAGGCCTCCTCGTCCACCCGCGCCTGGAAACGGCTGGGATCCACGATCTTGGTGGGCTCTATGGGCAGGCCGAAGGCCACGCAGCAGTCGCCGCAGCAGTTGCAGATGATGTGGCTGTCGTAGGCCTTGTTCATGGTCACGTGCACCAGGCCCGCCTCCTCCGCCTGCCGGATCACCTCTATGGCCTCGTCGACGGTGAGCTCCCGACCCGTGCCCCTTTCCAGGGCGTAGTCGGCCGCCTTCCCCAGCTGGATGCAGACCTCGAGGGGCTTGCCGCATTTGCCGTCCACCATGCGGCAGGTGCAGTTGACCACCGCCAGGCGACCGGCGTTTTTCACTATCTGCTCCACGTCCTCGTAGGCGAGGATGCTCTGGCGTGCCTCCACCGGCTGGTTCACGGGAACCACGCGGGTCATGGGTTTGGGCATGATCATGCTGATCATGTTGATGTAGTCGGGCAGTTCCTCGAAGGTCTGGCGCTTCCAGAGGTCCAGATACTCCCTGGTGGCCCCCTCCCAGAGGATGGTGGCGTCGTGGAACTGGGTGACGTCCCTGCACATGCGGTAGATGGTGCCCTCCGGCTTGCGGGCCTTGAACACCAGCCCCTTCTGGAAGAGCTTTTCCAGCCGAGTCTCCATGTCCTCGACGGAATAGCCGAGGCGCTGCGCCAGGTCCTCCGCCGTTCCCGGGGTGGCCAGCATGATGCGGGCCTCCTCCTCATCGGCGATCATGCGGAAGAGCTCGGGTATGAACTTGCTCCCCTTCGTGAGGATGCGCTCCGACAGCTTTTCGTAGATGTCTTCTTCGTTCATGCTGGCCCTCCTGTATAAGTCGCGTTGCGGCCTCCCCTTGACGCCTAAGATTATACACCCCGAGCGGGCGGTGCACGGCGGCGGCCTGCGCCGGGGGGAGAGGAGGCTGGAGCCCGTCCGCGTTCGGGAGGCGTCCAGGAGGCGGGTCTCGCCGAGGGACGGTGAGGGGCGAAAAGGGGCGGTTCCGCGCTCGGCGCCCGCGGCGGGGATGGCCTGTCGCGCGGGGCGGGGCGAAACGCGTGCCCTCCAGGTCGTCAGGCTTATGCGGCCGGTGACGGAGCGCGGCTCTCCGCCGTGATGCCCGTCTCGAGCTCCGAGGCCTGGATGTCGGGGCTTCAGTGGCCGGTGCCGGAGTGCGGCTCCCCGCCCGTTTCCCCCTGCTCCCCGTGCCCTGCCGTCGATTCCTCCTCGCGGGCTTCCCCTTCTCCGTGTGAGGACTCCTCGTCTGGGGAGGGCTCACCGCCGTGGACGGAGCCCTCCTCCTCAGCGCCGTGCTCCCGGGAAGAGAGCAAGCCCTCGAGGGCGGAAGAGGTCCCGGCATACAGGGCCAGAAGGTCCGCGTGGAAGTCCTCCATGCCCGCGGGCACCTTCACCCTCGAGAGCTCGAGCGCTGCGGCGCGAAGTTCCTCCACCAGCTCCTCCGGGGACGGCGCGCCCTCCCCGGCGTCCTCGTGCGCCGGAAGTCCGCCTTCCTCCGCGAGGTGCGCGGCCTCCGCCAGCAGCTCCGCGGACGTGCGGTTGATCTCCCCCACGCGTCTCTGGTAATCGTCCAGGGGCGCGCTTCCGCACCCCGCCGCAAGCGCGGCCAGCGCGATTCCGGCGCAGATCGAGGCGGCCATGCGGAGAAAGGAGCTTGCGGGCATCTTCTTCACCCCTCGGGATCCAGTTTCCATGTCCGGACAGCCGTGGTCATTGCAATAATATAACCCACCCCGCGGGAGGGGGAAAGCGGCGGTTGTCGGCGCTGATGGGCTCGCCTCTCCCCGGCCCACCCCGCGGGAGGGGAAAAGCGTCCTAACGATTTTGACATCTGCTCAGGCACACGCTAAACATAGGCTTTGAAGCCCATAACGCAACCTCATGTTGTGCCGGCGCCATCCCTTCCCGAGCTAACGGACTAATCGTAAGCGACCTCTTCCCGGGACGGGGCTTTTGAGCGGCCGTCCCTTCCGCCCGCCGATCTCGCACGGCATTCCCGGGACAAGGGGGGCGGGCCGCCACACATGCCGACCTCAAGGACGGCCTCGGGAAGCATGGGGCATCCCCTTCGGGCTTGAGCGGGGGCTCCCGCCCTTGCTCCCCTGAAGGGAAGCTAAAGACCTGCGGTTCGGCGCCCGATCAATAAGGGGATCCTACCGGCGGTAGAATTTCGCCGCGTGCCCGGCGGCGCGGGCCCGGGCGGAAGTGAAGGTCATGTTTACCCTCGACCGCGCGGAGGAACCATAACCGTAGCGGTAACGTGCGGGAAGCGCCCGCATTCGGGCGGTCTGCGACGTCCCGCGAGGGTCTAGGACGGTGAGGCCCGCGAGGCCCGCGGAGCGGCCCGGGCTGGGGTAGATGGCGGAGAGATAAGGAAAGGGGTGCGGAGATGGATCCCAAGATGATGCAGAGGATGATGGTGGAGGGCATGCGCGCCGGCATGCGCATGACCTTCGACGCTGTGAACGCCATGCAGGAGCAGATGGAAAAGGTCTGGAAGGTGATCCTCGAGCAGGGAGAGGACGCGCGCAGGGAGGGGGAGAAGGTCCTCGCGGACTGGATGGAGAACATGCGCAAGAGCCGCGAGGAGTTCCGGCGCAACCTCGAGGACGGCCTGCGCAAGATGGAGGAGCTAATAGGCCAGGAGTGAGGGAGGAGAGGACGCCATGCAGGAGAGCGGCGCCGCGTGGTCGGAGATGTGGAGGGCCTGGCAGAGGATGCAGGCCGAGGCCTACCGCGGCTGGATGGAGACGTGGCTGGGCGCCTGGGGTCAGCGGGGCAGGACGGAGGAGGGGGGCGGGGAGAAAGGGGCCGGGACGCCCGGCGACCTCTACCGCCAGTGGATGGATTTCATGCGCGAGATGATGGAGAGGTTCGTCCCTCCCGCGCAAGGCGTGGGGCCGGACACGTTTGCCAAGATGTTCCAGAGCGCCGACGTCTACACCCATCTCTACGCCATGTGGGCGGGAATGTACGAGCGCTACCGCAGGGCGGTGGGCGAGGGAGGGGAGCTCGACCTCAAGGCCTTGGGGGGTATGCTTGAGGAATGGGGAGAAGAGTACCGGGAGCTGGTGCGCAAGGTCTTCGCCCCCGCCCTCCCGGAACAGCTGCAGTGGATCGCCGAGCTCTACTCGGGGGAGATCCCCCTCATGGCCGCCGGCCTCCTGGCCAAGATGTGGGCGCCCTGGTATGATTTCGCCCGCGAGACCGTGGCGCGGGGGATGAGCCCGGAGGGGCCGTCCCCGCAGACCGCCGTGGAGCTGTACGAGGGATGGCGCAAAGCCTACGAGGAGAGCTTCGGACGCCTGCTGCGGGCGCCGGCGATGGGCTATTATCGCGAGGCGGCGGAGAAACTGGTACGCGCCGTGGATTCCCTCAACGAGTTCAACCTGGTGCTCTCGGAGTTCTACGCCTCGCTGCAGGGGGCGGGCAGCAGGGGGTTCGAGAAGCTGCAGGAACGCCTGGCGGCCATGCAGGCGGAGGGCAAGCAGGAGCCCATGTCCTTTCGCGACCTCTACCGCCTGTGGTGGCAGACCAACGAGGACATCTACATCGAGCTCTTCCGCACCGAGGAGTTCTCCCGCCTGCTGGGGTCGCTGGTGGACCGGGGGATGCAGTTCCGGCGCGCCTTCCAGGCCTACGTGGAGGAGATCACCAAGGAGCTCCCCTTCCCCAACCGTTCGGAGATGGACCACCTCTACCGGACGGTTGACCGGCTGAAGCGGGAGGTGAGGGCGCTGAAGAAGGAGCTGGCGGCGCTCAAGGCGGCCGAGGAGGGGGAGTGACCATGTTAAGGGAGTTCATGGACCCGAAGTTCTTCCTCGAGGAGCTCGAGGAGGTGAACCGCAAGCTGGTCAAGGGGGCCGAGATCCTCACCGGCATCCCCGACGTGGACGTGGAGCCCACTCCCAAGGAGCTGGTCTTCGAGGAGGACAAGATGAAGCTCTACCACTACCTCCCCGGGGAGAGTCTCTCCTGCCCCACGCCCATCCTCATCTGCTACGCCCTGGTGAACCGCCAGTACATGATGGATCTGCAGTCGGACCGCAGCCTCATCCGCAACCTGCTGGGCCAGGGGCTGGACATCTACATCATCGACTGGGGGTACCCGGACCACGGAGACCGCTACGTCACCCTGGAGGACTACATCGACGTCTATCTCAACGACTGCGTGGATTTCGTGCGCGAGCGTACCGGGTGCGAGAAGATAAACCTCCTGGGGGTATGCCAGGGCGGCACCTTCACCGTGATCTACACCGCCCTGTACCCCGAGAAGATACGCAACCTGGTGACCATGGTCACTCCCGTAGATTTCCATACCACCGACGGGCTGCTCAACGTCTGGAGCAGGCACATGAACATCGACAACATGGTGGACACCATGGGCATCATCCCCGGGGAGTTCATGAACGTGGGCTTCCTCATGCTCAAGCCCTTCCAGCTCATGGTGGACAAGTACGTGGGGCTCATGGACAACCTGGACGACCCCGCCACGGTGGCCAACTTCGTGCGCATGGAGAAGTGGATCTTCGACAGCCCCGCGCAGGCGGGAGAGGCCTACCGCAAGTTCCTCAAGGACCTCTACCAGGAGAACAGGCTGGTGAAGGGGGAGCTGGAGATAGGCGGCCGGCGCGTGGACCTGAAAAAGATAACCATGCCCCTGCTCAACATCTACGCCACCGAGGACCACCTGGTCCCGCCCGCCTCTTCCATCCCCCTCAACGACCTGGTGTGCAGCGAGGACAAGACCCTCTACGGCTTCCCCGGAGGCCATATCGGCATCTATGTGAGCTCGCGCTCCCAGAAGGAACTCGCGCCCCGGGTCTCGCAGTGGCTCGTAGAGCGATGTCCCAGGGGCAGGGACGGCAGGCAGGTGTGCGGGCCGGCGAAGAGGCCGGCGAGGAAGGGGAGCGCGGGAGGGGCGGTCGCCGCAGGTGGGCGCAGACCCGCGAAGAAGGCGGCGAAAAAGCCGCCGGCCAGAGGATAGAGGGCAGGGGCGGGGCGATCAAGGATCCCTCGCGTCTCCCGGAAGTAGCGTCAGCGCGGCGCGCGACCGCGTTTCTGTGGCCAGAGGGCCGGGATGCCTATCAGGGGCCGTTCTTTGCGCCCCCGGCGGTCCTCCAGAGATGGGCGAGGGTGGACGCGCCCAGCCCCAGGGTCCAGAGATGGATGGCCAGCATCACGGAGCGGTCCTGGTCCAGGGGCCAGTATTTGCGGTTCTCCAGGGAATAGAGGATGTCCATGAGGGCCAGGAAGACCAGGGCGCTGCCCGCCGCGGTGCCCAGGAACTCCCCTTCGCGCTCGCCCCGCCAGAGGTGCCAGGCGGCGAGCATGGCCATGGAGCTCATCCAGGCGTCGGCCAAAGGAAAGGCGCGCTCGAAGGCCTCGTCCTGCTCCGTCTCCGTGGCCTGTACCTTTCCCGCGAAGAAGAGCGCCCAGAAGGCCGCCGTGCCCAGACCGGTGGCGCCCAGGAGTGCCGCCAGCAGGCGGCGCCTCCAGCCGACCTCTCCTTTGCCTTCCTCGCTCATGCCGCTATTATAGCAGGAGGTGCGGTGGCCGCAGGGCGCTTGTCCCTCGAAACGCCGCGTGCTATTACTGTTCTCATCATCTCATCAAGGGGGAGCTCGCATTGGGACATGGCGTCAAGGCAAGGGTGAGGCTGGTTGCCGTAGGCCTTCTTCTGGCCGTGGGGGTCTTTCTCATCGCCTGGTTCCATCACGTGGAGAAGAGCGACGTCGTCTTCACCCACTTCCTCTACCTCCCCGTGGTCCTGGCCTCGTTGTGGTGGGGGTATCGCGGGCTGGGGGCGGCGGCGGCGATCTGCCTGGTCCTTCTGGTCTCACGCCTTCTCGGCACCCTGGAGGTCTCCCTGTGGTTGGACCTGGCGAGGAGCGCTTCCCTGCTGCTGGTGGGGACGGTGGTGGCCGCTCTGAGCGAAAGGCGCGGCAGGTTGGAGGAAGGCCTGGTGCGCCAGAGCCGGGAGTTGGAAGCGCGGGTGGAGGAGCGCACGCGGGAGCTCAGGGAGAGGAACCGCGACCTGGAGGCATACTCCTATACCATCTCCCACGACCTCCTCGCGCCCCTGGTGGTCATCGAGGGCTTCGCAGAATTGCTGCTGGAGCGCAAAGGGGAGGAGCTGGGGGAGGAAGGGAAGGAATACGCGGAGCGCATCCTCAAGGCGGTGGAGCGCATGCGCAGGCTCACCTCGTCCCTGCTGGAATACGCCCGTGCCGGGAGGGCGGAGGGAGAGACGGAGGCGGTGAACCCCGGGGATGCGGCACGGGAGCTGCTCGCGGAAAGGGAGATGGAGCTGCGCCGCCTGGGGGCGGAGGTCCTCGTCCGGGAAGGACTGCCGGCGGTCATGGTCGATCCTGTGAAACTGTCACAGGTCCTCTCCAACCTGCTGGACAACGCGCTGAAATATGCGCACCAGGACCGTGCTCCCCGGATTGAGATAGGCGGCGAGGCGGGCGAGGACGAGGCTCTCGTCTTCGTGCGCGACAACGGGGTAGGCATTGAGGCCGGTGACCTGCCGGAGGTATTCGAGCCCTTCAAGCGCTTTCACGGCGGGGAGGAGATCGGTCTTGGCATCGGCCTCGCCACGGTGAAAAGGGCGGTTGAGGCCTGGGGAGGAAGGGTCTGGGCTGAGTCCGTTCCGGAGGAGGGCTCCACCTTTTACTTCACCGCGCCCCTGGCCGCGGGGATCGGGGAGCGCGGGGCCGCCCGGCAGGACTCAAACGCTTAATCGTTCTCCAGGAAGGCGCGGAGGAACTTCTCCAGCCTCTCGAGGGCCAAATCCCTTCCCCGCGCCAGTTCCCTGGCCCTCTCCACCGCCGCGGGGTCCTCCACCGTGAGCCTGAAACGCTCCGCCCAGAGGTTCCGCCTGCTCTGCCCCCTGTACTCCAGGGCCCTTTCCAGGCCCGCGAAATCGTGGCTCACCTCGTCGCTGATGCCGCGCACCGCCAGGAAGGGGATCCCCGCACATGCCGCCACCTGCGCCACCGCCGCCCCCTCCATCTCCACTGCCAGGGCGCCGAACCTCTCCTCAAGGTGGAGGCGCAGCGCGGGGTCCAGGACCACCTGGTCGCAGGTGAGCACCCTGCCCACGCGATGGGGCAGGGAGGCGGATGCCGCCGCCGAGCGCGCCCTCAGCAGCAGCTCGGGGGAAGCGGGGAAGGCAGGGTGGAAGACCAGCCTCTCTCCCTCTCCCATACCGGGTCCGGTGGTGTGGAACCCGCCCGAGTGTGCGATCCCCGTGTCGGCGGGCACGGCCTCGTCCGCCAGCACCAGGTCGCCGAGCCTCAGCTCCTCGTCGAGGGCGCCGGCGACCCCGAGGACCAGGAGCTCCTCCGCCCCGTGGCGCTCCAGCAGGAACATGGCGCCGGCCGCGGCGGCGACCTTGCCCACCCCCGCGCACAGCACCACCACCTCGCTCACGCCCCCCTTTCCGCGCCGTGCCCGCATCCCGCCGGGAGCCTCTTCCTCACGTAATCCGGGCAGGGCGCCGAGCACCGCCTTCATCTCCCATGGGGTGGCGCAGATGATGCCCCTCATCGCCTCGACCCCTTCTCCTCGCTCGCGTTCCGGCCAAGCGTACTCGGCCCGCAGGGATCTTCACCAGCGGCGGCGGGGATATCCTGCGCCGCCGGGGATGCCCGCCCGCTATACCATGCGATCCGCCACGCGGTGTTTCCCGGTGGTGATCAGGCCGCCGCCGGCCCGCGCCCAGGGCCTCTTGTCCCACGATCTTTGCCCCATCATGATACAGGAGGCGGGCTCACGGTGCAGCAACGGCAGTCCCCTCGGATGCCCTCGGACCGGCACGGTGCCGGGGCGCGCGAGGAAAGGTGGGCGCAAGGCCCAGCGAGCGCGCCCGCAAAGTCCCGTGGCGAGGGGCCGGCGGCGAGGCATGGTTCCTTCCACGGGGTTCCGCGGTTGCCCCTGAACGCTCACGGTTACATTTAAATGCCAATATATGCCATATGAGAAAGCGGTAGCGGCGTGCCCGGCGCGCCCCTCCCCGACGGCAGCGGCCCTCGGGATGCTCCCGCCGCGTGCAGGGCAAGGTCTCCGCTCCCCGCGCTTTTCCGGCCGGCGACCTCCCGTTTCCACCCCCTCCCGGTCGCGGTTACAATGTCCTTGGCGCGCCTCCTCGGGGGAAGCGGGACAGGTGGCCGGGTCCTAAAGGGAAAAGGCAGAGACAGGAGGCCTCCATGGAAGAGGAGAGGATGGAGGAAGAGAGGGTGGAAATGAAGGAGGAAGAGGAGGGGACGCAGGAGGTAAACGGGTACCTCGCATGCCGGCACTGCGGAAAGCTCATGCCCTCCACGGCCCGTTACTGCCACGCCTGCGGCCGGGAGCTAGGGGCCGCCGACGCCTCGGTTTGGGGCACGGGGATATACGGGACGGGATCTGGGTCCGGGGTAGCGTCCCCGCCGGGCGCCGTCGCCCCTCCCCCGGGTCCGCCGCCGCCATGTCCCTCCCCCTATCCCTACCGTCCCGGCTCACCGTATTGGCCTGCCTATCCCTGCCAGCCCCCGTACAGGCCGCGCAGGATGGATGAGGCGGCGGTGATCTCCCTCGTCTGCGCGCTGGCCAGTTTCGTGATCCTCCCCTTTTTCCCCGCCGTGGCGGCCATCACGCTGGGGTTCGTATCGCGCCAGCGCATCCGTGAAGGGGGAGGGAGCCTGGAGGGGGCCGGGCTTGCGCTGGCGGGGATCATCTTGGGCGTGATCAACGTGGCCTTATGCCTGGGGGTGTTCATGCTCCTTGTGGTGCTGGTCGCTCGCCCATAGCCCCGGGGGCGCGGGCGAGGCAAGGGATAGCCCCCCTCGCGGGCCGGGGCGGGTGCCCGTTCAGTCGGGGGCGGGGGTTTCGAGGCTGCGGAAGAGGTTGGCGTCCTCCGCCAGGTCCCGCAGAGCCCGGAGCTCGTGCTCGTTTCTGCTGCGAGCCGCCAGACGGATGTATTCCAGTGCCTTTTCCCGCACCTTGCGGTGGGTCTGGGGATAGAGCTCCCGCACCGCCATGTCCAGGGAGTCCTCGAGGGAAAAGCCGGCCTGCCGCTTGCGCTGCGCCAGGGCGAAGACGCGCGGATAATCAGCCACCGCCGGTTCGGCATGAGCCCCGGCTTGAGCACCGGCATGAGGAAACCCCCTGACGCGCAGCTCTTCCGCCAGCCCCTGCCGGTCCGCGAGCTCGCGCAGCGCCCTCAAGGAGCCCCATTCACGTTCCTCCTTCAGGCGGCGCAGGATGAGACACGCCTCGGCGATGATGTCTCTGCAGGTGAGGGGATAACGCTCCCGGATGCAGGCCTCCAGGGCCTCGGTCACGCTGGAACCCCTGCCCACCAGCAACAGGGCGTCGGAGAAGACGGCCTGGTAATCCACGAAGTCGGTGGCGCGGAGATCCTCTTCCATGCCCCTTATTTTACCATGCAGCGAGGCCGTCCTTGCACGCCGCCGGGTATCCCTCAGGGGGCGAAGCCCTGGGAGTCGTGTCCTCCGGGCCAGTTGTAGGAATGATATCCCTGGTAGAAGAAATACATGGGGCGCTCGCAGATCACCGCACGGTCCGACTGCACGAAGGCCGAGAGCTGGAGGTCCTTGCCCACCTCCGTGCCCACGTTGACGGTATAGCGGCTCTGGGGGTCCACGTCATGGTGGGTGGTCACCGGCGGGCTTCCTTGCAAGTTGTAGGTGATGGTGAGATGGGCGACGTCCGTTCCGGGGTTCTGCACCGTCAGCCACTCGTCGAACCCCTGTCCGGTATAGCCCTCCCCGAAATACCACTGCATGGAGGGGGAGTTCGCCCCCGTGGCGCAGTGGCCTCCCGGCAGCCCCCCGTAGAGCATGTCGAAGTACATAGGCCTCTCCACCAGTATGGGCAGGCTGGAATGGAGATAGGCGGAGAGCTCGGAGCTCACCCCGAGTCGAGCCCCGCGTTGATGGTGTAGCAAGAGGAGGCGTCAACGGTGTGGCTGCGGGTGATGGGGGGCCCTTCCCGAGGCCGTCGTGCGCCGAGTAGGCCATCATGTAATCCTCGGCCCAGGGGCGCTCAAGCAAGGCGAAATCCTCTATGCCCCCGGCGTCCCAGGTGGCCGGCGTCCCCCTCAGGACGGGGTTGGAGACGCTCCTGGACCAGGTGAGGCCGTCCGGGGAGGAGGCGTACCCCACCGCGCCGACGTGGCCCGCGTCGTAGGCGGAGTACCACATGGCGTAACCGGACCCCGCCTGCCTGACGGTGATGTAGTTGAGGTTCTCGTCCCACAAACAGGAAGGCCCCGGCCCGAAGACGAAACCCGGCTCCCGCTGCCAGGACCTCAGGTCCGGCGAGGTGGCTCGGCCGTAGCGATAAACGCCGCCGGCGTCGTAGCCGCGGAAGAACATGGTGTAGTGGTCGCCCTCGTCGATGAGGGGACCGTAGCTCACGCCGCCCGCGTCCCACCCCCCGTGCCGCCGCTGAGCACCGGGTTGTCCGCGTGTTTCGTCCAGGCCACCCCGTCGGGGGAGGAGGCGTAACCCACCGCGTCCGTTCCACTTGTGTCCGCACCTCGGTAAAGGATCTCGTATCCGCCCCCCTCCCGGGCGCGGGGGAACCCGAGCACCATACTCCTGTCCCACGCCCCCGCCCCTCCCGGCGTCAGCACGGGGTTGGACGGGTCCCTGGTGAAGGGAGCGCAGCGGTGACTCAGCCTGATGGTGCCGGGCACGCTGAAGGTGTCGACGCGGTAAGAGCTCTCGTAGCGCGCGTCATCTTTCCACGGGACCTGGCCGGGTCCCCCCGACCAGTCGACCTGCCTCCACTCCCACCCCGAGGCCCGCGCCGCCGGAGCCGGGAGGACGGGGAAGGTGGCGAGGGAAAGAAGGAGACAGAGGAACGGGACGGACAGCTTGCGCATGGCGCACCTCCCTGACGGATCTCCGGAAGCGGCGGCGGTGAGGCGACGGGCCACCGGGATATCTTGCTTGCACTACTGCTTTCTTCATTCGCCGTCGATCTCCTTTATGCCCATGCGAGGCCGGCGTCAATCCCGCCAGGGCCTGCGGTCTTCCTTAGCCGCAGCGTGGAGGCGGGAGTTCCGCCCCGGACCTGCCGACAGAGGAGCGAAGATGGAGCGACCCCCGTTTCAGGGGCATGCCGAGGCGGCACGGGTATGGCCTTGGGGTTTCTACCCGCGCACGGTTTACCTCCCCCACCTTCACCACGACCGTCCCGGAGGATCAAGACCCGCAGAACCCGCGCGCACACGGCGGGATGGTGTATGGTAAGCGGGAGGTCGAGGCCGAGGTTTTCAAGACCGCGAGGGGAGGGATGAGATGATGGCGGAAGCGGCGTCCCTCCGGGACGCCGTGGTGAGGGACGGTTCGGGCGGCCCCGGAGCCGGCGCGGCGCGGCGTCTTTGGCGCGGGAAAGCGACGAGACGGGGAGGGACGGAGTGAAGAGGCTCCTGGCCCTGGTGTGCCTGGTCATCTTCGTGGACAGCCTGGGATACGGCGTGGTGGTCCCGGTGATGCCCGTCTACGCGCGGGACCTGGGGATAGGTGAGCTGGGGCTGGGCATGCTCTTCGACTCCTATGCCCTGGGGAACATCGTCGCCGCCGTCCCCTTCGGCCTCGTCTCCGACCGTTTCGGGCGACGGCCCTTCCTGGTCTTCGGCATGCTGGCCATGGCCGGCGCCTTCGTCCTCTATGCCTACTCCGGCACCTACGCGGCGCTCTTCCTCTCGCGTTGCCTGGACGGGGTGACCGCGGCGGCCAACTGGTCGGTGGGCCTGGCCATCATCGCTGACGCCTACCCGGCGGGGGAAAGGGGCCGGGGTATGGGCATGGTGATGGCGGCCATGGGGGCCGGGGCCATCGCGGGGCCGGCCATGGGAGGCGCCTTCGCCGACTGGCTGGGACACCGCGCTCCCTTCCTCTTGGTGGCGGGGATCTGCGTCCTCGGCGGGGTCATGGCCTTGACCAGCCGGGACCTCCGGCACGTGGGGCCGCGCGGCAGCGAGGCGGGTTACGGGCGGATGATGCGCGAGGTGCTGGCATATCCCGGCATGGTCCTCGTCCTCGTCATCGTGATGATGGGCACGGTGAGCCTGGGAGTGCTGGAGCCCCTCTTCCCCGTCCACCTCCGGGAGAACCTGGGGCTCTCGAGCACGGCCATCGGCCTCCTCTTCGCCCTCACCGTCCTCTTCTATACCCTGGCCAGCCCGCTGGCGGGTTCCCTAGCCGACCGGCGGGGTAAGCGCGGGCTCCTGGCCGCGGGGCTGGCGGCGACGGCGCTGGCCGCCCCCGCGCTCACCTTCTCCCGCGACCTGGCCACGGCGGCGGCGCTCTTCGCTGTCTGCGGCGTCACCATCGCCCTCTTCGAGACCCCCACCCTGCCTCTCATCGCCGACCTGCTGACGGGCAGGGCGGAGGCGGACGTGCACGGCACCGCCTTCGGCCTCTTCAACATGGCCTGGGCCATAGGATACCTGCTGGGTCCGGCGGCCGGGGGGTTCCTGGCCCAGAGGCACGGACTGCCCACGGCGATGATCGTGCTCTCCGTGCCCATGCTGGTGCTGGCATGGAGGGCATGGGAGACGCTATGAGCGGATGGGGGTGTGAGAGAACGCGGGTCTCAGGAAAAGCCGGCCCTCTCCGGGCCATAGCTCGTTGTAGCATAAAGGGCGCGGGAGAGGTTCTGAACGGCAAATGCATGGGGCGCGGCTTAAGCACCGTTGGTTATACTGGCAACGTGGACGGTAAGGGGACCGGGACGAAAGGCGAGGTGCGCCATGGCGGAGGGTGACGCGTCCGGCGCGAAGGGGCGCAGGGCTTTGGTGCTCTTCTCCGGCGGCCTCGATTCCATGCTGGCTGCGGAGCTGCTCAGGCGCTGCGGCGTGGAGGTGCTGGCCCTGACCTTTACCACCCCCTTCTTCGGAAAAGCGGTGGCGGAGAGGGTCGCCGCGGGGATGGGCCTGGAGCTGGAGGTGATGGACATCACCGCGCGCCACCTCGAGGTGGTGAAGAACCCGCGCTACGGCTACGGCAGGAACATGAATCCCTGCATCGACTGCCACGCGCTCATGGTGAGGGTGGCGGCGGAGCGTCTCCGGGACCTGGGGGCGGACTTCGTGGCCACGGGGGAGGTGCTTGGGGAGCGGCCCAAGAGCCAGAACCGCCAGGCCCTGGAGCTGGTGGCGCGCCATTCGGGGGCCGGGGACCTGCTACTCCGGCCGCTCTCCGCCCGCCTCCTGCCCGAGACCCGGCCGGAGCGGGAGGGGTGGGTGGAGAGGGAGCTCCTCCTGGACCTCTCCGGCCGCTCCCGGCGCAGGCAGATGGAGCTGGCGGAGGAGTGGGGGCTTAAGGATTACCAGAGCCCCGCCGGGGGGTGCCTGCTCACCGACGCTGGCTTCAGCTCCCGGTTGAGGGAGCTGATGTCGCGGGTGCCGGATTTCGACGGGGCCGACGCGGAGCTGCTCAAGGTGGGAAGGCATGCCTGGGCGGGCAGCACCCTCATCGTGCTCGGACGCAGGCACCAGGAGAACCTGCGCCTGGTGGAGCTGGCCTTGCCCAGCGATGTGTTGCTGCGGGATAGGGAGCTGCCGGGGCCCACGGCCCTCCTGCGCGCCTTCCCGCGAGGGGCCTCGCCCAACCGGAGGGAGGTCAGGGAGGCCGCGTGCTTGCTGGGATTATATGGAAAGAAAAAGAGGCCCCTCGAGCCGCGGGACCTGGCGGAGGTGGAGCGCGGCGGCGGTGAGGAGGGTTCGCAGCCTGTTTGAGCCTGAATAGAAGGCGAGGAGCGCGGGGAACGCCGCGGGAGGGCCGACCCATGGGGGCCCCGCGCCCGCGGGCGCTTTCCGCCCTGCTACACGAGAAAAGGTCGGCGCACAACCTATGCCTTTCGCCCGCGGGCGCTTTCCTGAAGAAAATGGTGGCGGGAGCAAGGCGCGGTCGTGATCGGCCGCGGGGATGACTCGCCCGCGCGCGGCAGCTGCCGCAGATCATGGGGTGGCGGAGAAGACGGGAGCTTTTAATATAACTTGTAAAATATATATAACTGATGTATAATGTGCCCTGCGCGGCGGCGGTGAGCGGCGGGAAAAGCGTAGCTGCCTTGCGTTGCGAGTAAGCATAAATTAAGTTTACCTGGAAGGCTTCCTTCGCCTGGAGGGGCACGGGGCGCCCGGGTGCCGGCGACCGTGAGCCGCGCGACGCATCCGCGCGGGGAGGACGGAAGGGCGCGGAGGACGGCATGCGGCGCCCGAAGCCCGGCCGCTCCTCCTGGAGGGAGGAGAGAGGGAAAAGCGGCGTGAGACGCCGTGGGGGCCGTCCTCTCGCGGGAGGCCTTACCGGAAGGGCGAACGGCGGAATACGGCGGGCGGGCCGGCGGCGGTCCAAGAGATCGACCGGAGCGGAGAGATGAACGAAAGATATGACTTCAAGGCCATAGAGGAGAAATGGAGGCGCCGCTGGGAGGATTCGGACCTCTACCTTTCCCGCGAGCTTCCCGGCGTGCCCAAACGATACGTGCTGGTGATGTTTCCCTACCCCTCCGGGCCCGCCCATATCGGCCACGTGGCCAACTACAACCTCGGTGACGTGCTGGCGCGCTATCTGCGCCGGAAGGGGTTCAACGTGCTTCACCCCATGGGCTGGGACGGCTTCGGTCTCCCCGCGGAGAACGCGGCCATCCGCTCCGGGGTGCATCCCGCCAAGTATACCTGGGACAACATCGCGCTGCTCAAGGAGGGACTGCAGCGCCTGGGGTATTCCTACGACTGGGGTCGCGAGCTGGCCACCTGCGCGCCCGATTACTATCGGTGGACGCAGTGGCTCTTCCTGCGCTTCCTGGAGAAAGGGCTCGCCTACAAGGCGGAGGGATGGGCCAACTGGTGTCCATCGTGCCGCACCGTGCTGGCCAACGAACAGGTCATCGCGGGCCACTGCGAACGCTGCGACACCCTGGTGGAGCAGAAGGCCCTCTCGCAGTGGTTCCTGCGCATCACCGCCTACGCGGAGCGGCTGCTGGAGGACATGCGGGAGCTGGAGGGCTGGCCGGAGAGCGTGCTCACCATGCAGCGCAACTGGATAGGCCGCTCCGAGGGGTGTGAGGTCTTCTTCCGCATCAAGGGCATGGACACCGAGATACCCATCTTCACCACCCGCCCAGACACCCTCTGGGGGGTCACCTTCTTCCTCCTGGCGCCCGAGCATCCCCTGGTGGACGAGCTCACGCGCGGCACTCCCCGCGCGGAAGAGGTGGCGCGTTTCCGGGAGAGGCTGCGGGGGGTCTCCAGCATAGAGCGCACGGCCATGGACACGGAGAAGGACGGGGTCTTCACCGGCGCCTACGCGGTGAACCCGGTCAACGGCGAGGAGGTTCCCATCTGGACCGCCAATTTCGTGCTCATGGAATACGGCACGGGGGCGGTGATGGCCGTGCCCGCCCACGACCAGAGGGATTTCGAGTTCGCGCGCAAGTTCGGCCTCCCCATCCGCGTGGTCATCCAGCCCCCCGGGGGGGGACTGCGCCCGGAGGAGATGGAGGAGGCCTACGTGGATCCCGGCATCATGGTGGATTCGGGGGATTTCGACGGCCTGGACAGCGAGGAGGGGAAGCTGCGCGCCGTGCCCGACCTGCTGGAGGAGCGCGGCTGGGGGAGGCGCGCGGTGAACTACCGCCTGCGTGACTGGCTCATCTCCCGGCAGCGCTACTGGGGGGTGCCCATACCCGTGGTTTACTGCGGCGAATGCGGCATGGTGCCGGTGCCGGACGAGGAGCTGCCGGTGCTGCTCCCGGAGGACGTGGAGTTCGAGTTCGAGGGCCCCTCGCCCCTGGAGCGTTCGCAGGAGTTCAGGCGCACCGTCTGCCCCCACTGCGGGGGGGAGGCGGAGAGGGAGACGGACACCATGGACACCTTCGTGGATTCCTCGTGGTACTACATCCGCTACGCCAGCCCCCACTGCGAAGAAGCGGCCTTCGATCCCGAGGCGGTGCGCTACTGGCTGCCCGTGGACCAGTACATCGGAGGCATCGAGCACGCCATTATGCACCTCCTGTACTCGCGCTTCTTCACCAAGGTGCTCAAGGACCTGGGGCTGGTGGATTTCTCGGAGCCCTTCACCAACCTCCTCTGCCAGGGCATGGTGGTCATGGGCGGGGCGAAGATGAGCAAGTCCAAAGGGAACATCATCACCCCCGAGCAGTTCATCGACACCTACGGGGCGGACACCCTGCGCCTCTTCATCCTCTTCCTGGGCCCCCCCGAGGCGGACAAAGAGTGGAGCGATTCCGGCATCGAGGGGGCGCATCGCTTCCTCAACCGCGTCTGGCGCCTCCTGTACCGCTACCTGGATATCCTGACCTTGAAGACCCAGCCCGTCCCCAGTGACTCCGAGGTGCGCAAGCGCCTCTCGCACCTCACCCACCGCACCATCAAGAAGGTGACGGAGGACATCGAGCGCTTCGCCTTCAACACCGCCATCGCCGCCATCATGGAGTTCACCAACGGGTTGTACCGCGAGATCGAGGCGGCGCCGGATGCCTTCAACACCTTCGAGGGACACGAGGCCATGCGGACCCTCGTCCTCCTCCTCGCCCCCTTCGCGCCCTTCATCTGCGAGGAGCTCTGGGAGGAACTGGGAGGAGAGTTCAGCGTTCATTCCCAGTCCTGGCCGGAATACGACCCCGAGCTGGCGAGGGCGGAACGTATCACCCTGGTGCTGCAGGTGAACGGCAAGGTGAGGGAGCGCGTGGAGGTCGACGCGGACGTCACCCCCGAGGAGATGGAGAAGATCGCCCTCTCCTCGCGCCGCGTGGGGGAATATACCGCCGGAAAGGACATCGCCAAGGTGGTGGTGGTGCCGGGCAAACTGGTCAACGTGGTGGTGCGCTGATAACGCAAGGCGCGCCTCCTCCTCCCGGCGGCCACGGGGAGAGCCGCCACGGCGAGATCCCTGTATCACGCGATTGAAGCACGCAGGGTAACGCCGCGCTCGTTGTGCGCACGCGCCTTGGAGGCCGGCCGCTCAGGGGGACACGCCGCCGGCAGCGGGCCGGGGTGTCCCCGGGCCGCCGGGTCACCGCGTCGATCGCCTTCAACTCAACCTCAGAAGAGCCCTCCGGGGCGGGGCGGCGCCGCCTTCGGCGAACCGCCTGTCCGACCTTCCGGACCGAACGGCGGGCCATCCCGGCCGGGCCGCGGGCCGGTGCCCGAACGCCGGTCTCCGGGACGACGATACGGGAGGAAGACCTTGTCCACGATGGACCGCCTGACCGACCTTCTGGACCGCTTGGCGGACTTGCCCCGCTGGCAGCTGGCCGTCATGGCCCTTTGCGCGGCCGCCCTCGTCGCGGGGGGATACGTGCTCCTGCGTCCTCACTCGCGTACCGCCGCTGAGTTCATCTCAGCGGAGGGCGGCGGGGAAGAGTTATCCCCGGAGGCGCGGGAGGTGGTGGTCTATGTGGCGGGGGAGGTCGCGAGCCCCGGGGTGATGCGCCTACGCGAGGGGAGCCGCGTCGTCGATGCCCTGGAGCAGGCCGGAGGCCCCACCCCCGACGCCGACCTGGAGACCCTCAACCTCGCGCAGCCCCTGCAGGACGGACAGAAGATACAGGTTCCTCGCGCGGGCGAGGGGGCGGGCGCACCGGGTGGGGGTGGGAGCGGGAAGGTCAACATCAACCTCGCCGGCCGCCAGGAGCTCGAGAAATTGCCGGGAATCGGGCCGACTCTCGCGGAACGCATCATCGCCTATCGCGAGAGCAAAGGCGGGTTCAGAAGCGTGGAGGAGCTAAAAAAGGTATCCGGCATAGGGGAGAAGAAGTTCGCCGAGATACGGGACCTGGTGGAGGTCTAGGGTTGTCCGGGGAGGGGACAGCCTACCGGGGGCGCCTTCTGTGGTGCGCGTGCGCCATGGCCCTGGGGGCGCTGGCGGGATGCACGGGCTCTCCTCTGAAGGTCTGCACGGCGCTGGCATGCATGGCGGCGTGCGCCGTCGGCGCTCTCCTTGTCCCCCGGGGATGGAAACGGGGGACGGTGTGCGCCTGCGCCGTCTTCGCGCTGGCGGGACTGTGTCTGGGAGGCGCCCGCCAAGCCCGCTGGCGGGGCAGGGAGGGAGCGGCGGGGGAGGTGGCGGTGAGGGGGGTGGTGGAGCCGGGCTGCCGCGGAGACCGCAGCGATATCGCCAGCCTTTTTCGGGTGGAGGAGGTCCTGGAGAGCGTGGGCTCCGGAGGCGGGAAGGGCTCCGCCAGGGGAGACCTGTACCTGTTGCGGGCGGGAGAGGGGACGGTGGAGGGACTGCTCTGGGGAGACCGCGTGGAGGTCAGGGGCTCGCTATACCTGTACGGCAGGGCGAAGGGAGGGGTGGGCGGCAGTCTGGCGGCGGAGGAGATAAGGGTATTGGGCCACACCGGGAACCCCCTGCTGCGGGCCGCCAATGCCTATCGCGCCTCCCTGCGAAAAGCGGTGGCGGGAGTGGCTCCCGGAGAGGCGGGGCTCATCCAGGGCATGGTGCTGGGTGATTACCGTTTTCTGGAAGCAGGCGACCTGAGGGCCTTCCGCCTCTCCGGACTGGTGCACCTCTGCGCCGCGTCCGGGCTGCACGTGGCCATGTTGGCGGCTTTCCTTGACCGCCTGGGACGCCGGGCGCGCCTTCCCCGCCGCCTGGTCTTGCTCCTGCAGGTGCCGCTGCTGGCCACCTATGCGCTGGCGGCCGGCCTCACCGCTCCCGTTTTGAGGGCGGCGGCGGTGGCGGTGGTGGCGACCTGGGCCTTTCTGCGCGGGCGGGATTTCGACCTTCTGCCCGCCCTGGGAGCGGCCATGATCTACATGGTGGTGCGGGACCCCGGCGCCGCCGGGGGCACCAGCTTCCAGCTCTCCTTCGCCGCCGCGACGGGGATCTCGCTCCTGCACCGTCCGCTGGAGTCCCTTCTTCCGCGGACACCCCGCCGTGGTCCTTCCCTGCTCGCCGCCACCCTGGCGGCCCAGCTCTCCGTGGCCCCGTTGCTCCTGTACCGTTTCGGGGAGGTGTCGCTGCTGGCGCCAGCGGGCAACCTGCTGGCGATACCGCTGTTGGCGCCGCTCATGGCCCTGGCCATGCTCTCCCCCCTTCTGGAGATGGCGGGGATCCCCGCCGCCGGGATGCTCATGCGGGGGGCGGCCCTGTGCGCGCGTGCCCTCACCCGGGTGGCTCACTGCGTGTCCTCGCCGGGATGGGCGGCCCTGCGCGTGTTCCCCCTCTCCCCCGCATGGCTGGCGTTATATTATCCCGCGCTGGCGGCGGCTTTCCTGGGCGGCGGGAGATGGAGGAGGGCGGGAAGGGCGGCGCTCGCCCTGCTGCTGGCGGCGGCCATCCTCGCGGGCCTGCCATGGCCGTCTGGAAATGCCTTCCGGGGAGGCGGTGTTACGGTGACCTTCCTGGACGTGGGGCAGGGGGATGCCGCGCTGCTGCGGGCGCCCTCCGGCGCCTGCGTGCTCATAGACGGCGGCAGGGATGACCGGGTCCTGGCAGCGGGCCTGCGCTCCCGGGGCATCCGGTACCTCGAGGCGGTGCTGGTCAGCCACCTGGAGATGGACCACATCGGGGGCCTGGAGGGCGCCCTCGAGTCATGTGGGGTGGGGATGCTGGTCTACCCCGAGGTAAAGGAGACGGAGAGGGCGGGGGAGAGGCTGTTGTCCCTGGCGGGGGAGCTGGGGATACCCCTGCGGGCCATGCGCAGGGGCGACCGCCTCTCCCTGGGAGGGATGACCCTGCAGGCCCTGGGACCCGGCGGGGACATGCCCCCGGAGCTTCCCGCCAACGAGCGCTCTCTGGTGCTGAGGGTCAGCACCCCGGGTCTCTCGGTGCTCTTCGCCGGCGACGTGGAGGAGAACGGCGAGGAGGCGCTGATGCGGGACGCGGCCTCCCTGAAGAGCGACGTGCTCAAGGTCCCGCACCACGGCGGGTATGCCCGGACCGGCGCCGATTTTTTCGCGCTGGTCGATCCGAGGGTGGCGGTGGTCAGCGTGGGGGAAGATAACCCTTACGGACATCCCGCGCCGGGGACCCTTGAGGACCTCCGGCGTACGGGATGCGCCGTCTACCGCACCGACCGGAGCGGTGATATATTGGTCCGTGTCGGCGACGGGGGCTACCGGGTGGAGTGCGAGAGAGAGGGCGCGCCCCCGTAGTCCAAGCGCTCTTCGGAGGAGGGACGTAAGTGAGCCCCGTGGGCAGGACCCCCGTATATCTCATCCACGGAAACCAGAGGCTGCTGGTGGAGGAGGAGCTGACGAAGCTGCGCTCCGCCATGGCGGAGAAAGTGGACCCCGAGTTCAACCTCGACGTCTTCGAGGCGGGCGAGGACCCGCTGGAGAGAGCCCTGCAGTCGGCGGAGACGGTGCCCCTGGCCGCGGACCGCCGCTACGTGATCGTAAAAGAGGCCCAGAGGCTCACGCCCTCCGAGCTCAAGCAGCTGTCCGGCTACCTCGAGAACCCCGCGGAGAGTGCCCTCCTGGTGCTGGCGGCGGTGGACATCAAGCCCGGGTCCTCGCTCCTGCGCATGGTGGAGAAGGCGGGGAGGGTCAAGGAGGTGGCCCGGACCAGGAGTCAGATCCCGGGATGGGTGAGGGAGAGGTTCAAAAAAAAAGGACTCAAGGTATCGGGCAAGGCCTTGGCGTATCTGCAGGAGGCCCTGGGGGACGACCTGATGGCCATAGAGAACGCGGTGGAGAAGGTGGCCGCCTACCACGAGGGGGAAGGGGAGGTGGACCTGGACGAGGTCCTGGCCCTGGTCTCCCCCTCGGCGGAGAGCCCGGCCTTCGAATACGTGGACCGGGTGGCGGCCGGAGACACGGAGATGGCGGTGAAGCTGATGCGGAGGCTGCTCGAGCAGGGCGAGCGCCCCGCCAGCCTCCTAAACGCCCTTTCCCGCCGCTTCCGCGAGCTGCTCCTCTATCATGCCCTGCGCGAGGAGGGCAGGCAGGAGGGAGAGATCGCCGCCAGCATGTCCCTGCCCCCGAACCGCGCCTGGATGGTGTCCAGGAAGCTCAAACCGCAGTCCGTGGGGCTGGAGGAAAAGGACTTCCTGGCCATCCTCTCGCTCCTCCTCGACGCGGAATGGGGCATGAAGTCGGGGAGGTGGGAGGACGAATACGCCCTGGAGCGCGCCACCGCTGGCGCCGCGGGGCTGGTGGCGGCCGGGAAGCGGCGCAGACCCGCGCCCCGCGCCCGCTGAGTCCTCGCGGGCGTGCGTCCGCGGGATCTCTTCCCTCACCGAGGCCGTGGGCGTGTGCTGCATATAAAATAGCCCTTGCGTTTTTTGCAATAATATGCATCAATATACATATATGAACCGGAAAAAGAAGGGGTGAGGCAAAGGTATGAGAGCGGGCATCATCGGGGCTTCCGGATACACGGGAGCCGAGCTCATGAGGTTATTATGCCTGCATCCGGAGGTCGAGGTCACCTACTTGACCGCGCAGACCTACGCGGGAAAACGGGTGACGGATCTCTATCCTCATTTGCATAAATATGCAAATATGCGTTTCGAGAAGTTCTCCCTGGAGCGGGCGGCGGAGGCGGCGGACCTCCACTTCCTGGCCCTGCCCCACGGCGAATCCATGCAGGTGGCGCCGGGGCTGCTTGATTCGGGGGCCAGGGTCATCGACCTCTCGGCCGATTACCGCCTGCTTGACCCGGAGGAATACGGGCGCTGGTACGGCGCAGAGCATACCTCCCCGGGGCTGCTCTCGGAGGCGGTCTACGGGCTGCCCGAGATAGCGGGGGAGGGGCTGGCGGGGGCGAGGCTGGTGGCGGTTCCCGGCTGCTATCCCACCGCGGCGCTCCTCGCCCTGGCCCCCCTGGCGAAGGCGGGCGTCCCGGGACTGGACGGCGCGGTGGTGGACGCCAAGTCGGGGGTGTCAGGGGCGGGAAGGTCGCTGTCGCTGGCGGCGCACTTTGCGCAGGCGGAGGGGAGCGTGAAGCCTTACGGGGTGGGCTCGCACCGGCATATGCCGGAGATGGAGCAGGCCCTGGGGGGGCTGGCGGGCAAAAGGTGCAGGCTGGTCTTCACCCCTCATCTGGTGCCCATGAGCAGGGGCATCCTGGCCACCTGTTACGTGCGCGTCGGGGATGCGCTGGAGCAGGAGGAAGTGGACCGCATCTACGAGGAGTTCTGCGCTTCGCGGCCCTTCCTTGTCCCCCTGGGAAGGGACCGCTTTCCGGAGACCAAGGCGGTGTGCGGCAGCAATTACTGCCACCTGGGATGGCACCTGGATCCCGAACGCGGGATGCTCACGGTGGCCGCGGCCATAGACAACCTGGTGAAGGGAGCTTCGGGACAGGCGGTGCAGTGCATGAACCTGGTGTGCGGCTGGGAGGAGAGCGCGGGCCTCGAGGCCTTGGGGCTCTTCCCGTAGTACGCCATGCCGGCGGGGGCGCGGCGTGGGCAAGCGCCTCCGGCGCCGGGGATAGAAAGACATGAAGAGACAAGAGGAAACAGGAGGAAACAAGAAGAGGCAAGAAGAGGCAAGAAGAGGGACAAGAAGAGCATCTAAACGGAGCAGGATCGCGAGAGGAAAGGAAGGGCGGATCAGTTGGGATTTGCGAGGACGCGGGGAGGCGTATGCGCGCCCGCTGGGTTCAGGGCCGCTGCGGTGGCCTGCGGTCTGAAAAGGAGCGGGGAGCCGGACCTGTGCCTGATCGCGGCGGAGGAGAGGTGTGCCGCCGCGGGGACCTTCACCCGGAACGCCTTCAAGGCGGCCCCGGTCCTGGTCACCATGGAGCACCTCCGGGATGGATACCTCCGGGCGGTGGTGGTGAACGCCGGCAACGCCAATGCCTGTACCGGCGAGCGCGGGCTGCGTGACGCCGAGGCCATGGCCTCCATGGCCGCGCGGGAACTGGGGATAATCCCGGAGGAGGTGGCGGTGGCCTCCACCGGGGTCATCGGGCGCTTCCTGGAGATGGACAGGGTGGAGGAGGGCATCGTCAGGGCCGCGCGGCGCCTGGACGCGGGGAGCGGCGGCGAGGCGGCGCGCGCCATCATGACCACCGATACCCGGCCCAAGGAGGTGGCCCTGGACTGCGGCTCCTTCAAGGTGGGGGGCATGGCCAAGGGAGCGGGCATGATCAGGCCGGACATGGCCACCATGCTCGCCTTCCTGACCACCGACGCCCGGGTAGATCACGAGACCCTGGCCCGCGCCCTGCGCGGGGCGGTGGAGGGGACCTTCAACCGCATCACCATAGACGGATGCACGAGCACCAACGACATGGTGCTGTGCATGGCAGGCGGCGCATCCGGGTACCGGCCGGACGAGGAGGAGCTGGGGGCCTGCCTCCGGGAGGCATGCTCCGAGCTGGCCCGCGACATCGTGCTGGACGGCGAGGGCGCGACGCGGTTCGTGACCGTGCGGGTACGCGGGGCGGCCGGCGAGGAGGAGGCCAGGACCGCGGCCATGGCGGTGGCGGAGTCCCCCCTGGTGAAGACGGCGGTCTTCGGGGGGGATCCCAACTGGGGCCGGGTGGTACAGGCGGTGGGAGCGGCGCTGCAGCACATCGACCCCCGCGCGGTGAGCGTGGATATCTGCGGTATCCGGGTGGTGGAGAGGGGAACCCCCGCGGACACGTCCGAGGACCTGGAGGCGGCGGTGTCCGGAAGGGAGGTGACCCTGGAGGTGAGCCTGGGCCGCGGGGAGGCCGAGGTAGAGGTGTGGACCTGCGACCTGTCTTACGAATACGTGCGCATCAACGCCGAATACCACACGTGAGGGACGAGAGCGGGGACCTGTCGAAGGGGATTCGACGGAAGGCATCGCGAAGGCGGCTGAGCCGCCCGGAGGTAGGTGAGGCGACGCCGGTCTCTATAACCGGAAGGAGGCGAGCGGAGACCGGAGGGGATCGGGCACGTCAAGGTCGTCAAATAGGGGCATGACAGGAGAGAGAGGATGGAAAAGGCGCGGGAGAAGGCGAGGGTGCTCATGGAGGCCCTCCCCTATATCAAGGACTACTACGGCAAGACGGTGGTGGTGAAGTTCGGCGGCAACGCCATGGAGAACGAGGAGCTCAAGGAGCGTTTCGCCTCGGATATCGTGCTCATGCGCTATGTGGGCATGAACCCGGTCATCGTTCACGGCGGAGGCCCCCAGATCACGGAATATATGCGGCGCCTCTCCCTTGAGGTGCGCTTCGTGGACGGACACCGCGTCACCGACGCCGCGGCCATGGAGGTGGCGAAGATGGTGCTGGTGGGAAAGGTGAACAAGGAGATCGTCTCCCTCATCAACGGACACGGCACCCTGGCGGTGGGCCTTTCCGGGGAGGACGGCAACCTGCTCATGTGCAGGAAGCGCGTGCACCGCGGAGAGGAGGGGGAGGTGGACCTGGGTTTCGTGGGCGAGGTCGAGAGGGTCAACCCGGGCATACTGAACAACCTCATCCGCGACGAGTTCATCCCCGTGGTGGCGAGCATCGGGGTGGACGGCAGGGGACAGAGCTACAACATCAACGCCGACCTGGTGGCGGGGGCCCTGGCCCAGGCGCTGGGGGCGGACAAGCTCATCTACCTCACCGACGTGGACGGCATCTACCGCGACCTCTCCGACCCGCAGAGCCTCATCCCCGAGCTCGGGGTGGAGGAGGCGGAGGAACTGCTGGCCGCGGGCAGCCTCTCCAGCGGCATGCTCCCCAAGCTGCGGAGCTGCGTGGAGGCGGTGCGGGCGGGGGTGAGGAGGGCGCACATCATCAACGGCACCATCGATCACGCCCTCCTCCTGGAGCTCTATACCGACGCGGGGATCGGCACCATGGTGAGGGCGGCGGACGACGGCATCTGACGGAGGAGATCGAGGGATGACGGCGGGAGGAAAGATGGAATATGACCTGCAGGCGGCCAGAAGACAGGAGGAGCTCTTCCTGATCGGGAACTACGGGCGCCTCCCCGTGCTTTTCGTGCGCGGCCACGGCACGCGGCTCTGGGACGACACCGGGAAGGAATACGTGGACTTCGTCTCCGGGCTGGGGGCATGCGTGGCCGGCCACTGCCACGCCGAGATCATCGCCGCGGTGGCCAGGCAGGTCTCGCAGCTCATCCACGTCTCCAACCTCTTCTATACCCGTCCCCAGGGGGAGCTGGCGGAGATGCTGGCGCGCTACTCCTTCGCGGACAAGGCGTTCTTCTGCAACAGCGGTACGGAGGCCAACGAGGCGGCCATAAAGCTGGCCCGCAAGTACATGCGGGAGGTGAGGGGGCAGGAGCGCTACCGGGTGGTGTCCGCCCTGCGCTCCTTTCACGGGCGCACCCTCGGCTCCCTGGCGGCCACGGGACAGCCGGCCAAGGCGGAGCCCTTCGCCCCGGTGACCCCGGGTTTCGTGCACGTGCCCTTCAACGACCTGGAGGCCCTGGAGGAGGCGGTGGACGGGACGACCTGCGCCGTGCTCCTCGAGCCCATCCAGGGCGAGGGAGGTGTCTACGTCGCGGATGTGCCCTACCTGCAGGGGGCGCGGGAGGTATGCCGGCGCAAGGGGGCCCTGCTGGTGCTGGACGAGGTGCAGACGGGCATGGGGCGCACGGGAGCCCTCTTCGCCTACGAGCATTACGGCATCGTCCCCGACATGATGACCCTGGCCAAGGGGCTGGCGGGGGGGCTTCCCATCGGTGCCCTGCTCACCACCTCCGAGATAGCGGAGGGGTTCAAGCCCGGGGACCACGGCAGCACCTTCGGCGGGAACCCGGTGGTCTGCGCGGCGGCACTGGCGGTGATGACCGTGCTCAGGGAGGAGCAGCTCGTGGAGAACGCCGCGCGGGTGGGCGCGTATTTCCGGCAAGAGCTGGAGAGGCTTGCCGGGAAGACGGGCGCCTTCAGCGAGGTGCGGGGCATGGGCCTCATGCTCGCCGCAGAGTTGAAGGAGCCCGTGGCGCGCGAGGTGGTGCTACACTGCCTGGAGGCGGGGTACGTGGTGAACAACATCGGCGACTCCATACTGCGTTTCCTGCCCCCTCTCTCCGTCTCCACCCGCGAGGTGGACGGACTGGTGGAGGCGCTGGGGGGGATCGTGGCCGAGGCCGGTTCCGGCACGGGGACGGGAAAGGAGTGAGCGGATGAAAGATTTGTTCGGAAGGGATTTCCTTAGCGTGGCCGACCTCAATGCCGGGGAGCTGGCGGCCGTCCTCGACGCCGCCGACGCCTTCAAGAGCTCGCTGCGCGCCGGCGCCGTGAAGCGCAGCCTGGAGGGCAAGGCGGTGGCCTTGATCTTCCAGAAGCCGTCCACCCGCACCCGGGTATCCTTCGAGGTCGCGGTGCATCACCTGGGCGGACACCCCGTGGTGCTGAACGCCGCCGAGCTCCAGCTCGGGAGGGGCGAGACCATCGCCGATACCGGTAGGGTGCTCTCGCGTTACGTGCACGCCATAACCTTGCGCACCTACGGGCACCACGAGGTGGAGGAGTTGGCGCGGGCGGCCGAGGTGCCGGTGATCAACGCCCTGACCGACCTCGAGCACCCCTGTCAGGTGCTCGCGGATCTCATGACCATAAGGGAGCGTAAAGGCGAGCTGGCGGGCATACGCCTCGCCTACGTGGGAGACGGCAACAACGTCGCCAATTCCCTCGCCCTGGGATGTGCCCTGACGGGCATGGTCTTCACCGCCGGCTGTCCCGAGGGTTACGAGCCGGACGCGCGCATCATCGCCCTCGCCCGCTCCCTCGCCGGTCCCGATGCGGTGAGGGTGGTGCACGATGCCCGGCAGGCGGTGGCGGGCGCCCAGGTGGTATACACCGACGTCTGGACCTCCATGGGGCAGAAGGAGGACCAGAGGAGGAGGCGCGACCTCGAGCCCTTCCGCCTCGACGGCGAGCTGCTGGCGGCGGCGGATCCCGAGGCCGTGGCCATGCACTGTCTCCCCGCCCACCGCGGCGACGAGATAACCGACGATGTCCTGGACGGACCCCGCTCCGCGGTATGGGACCAGGCGGAGAACCGCATGCATGTCCAGGCCGCCCTCCTCCACCTGCTGGCGGGGAGATGAGAGAGGGGAAGACGTGGAGCGCCGCCGCAGGCTGGAGCTGGTGAGGGAGATCATCGCCAGCCGGGCGCCGTCCTCCCAGGCGGAGCTGGTCCAGGAGCTGGCGGAGAGGGGGGTGGTGGTGGACCAGTCCACGGTCTCGAGGGACCTGCGGGACCTCGGGGTGGTGAGGGTGCCGGGCCCGGGTGGGCGCCGCGTCTACGGGTTCGCCGCGGAAGGGCGGGGGACGGCGGCGGTGGACGAGGAGGGGCTCAGGCGGGGATTGAGGGAGTTCCTGGTGGGGATGGAGGTGAGCGGGAACCTGCTGGTGCTGCGCACGGGGCCCGGAAACGCGCATGCCCTTGCCGCGCTGCTGGACCGCAACGGCAGGGAGGAGGTGGCGGGGACGGTGGCCGGCGACGACACCATCCTGGTGGTGGTGCGCGAGGGCTACGAGGCGCGCGATCTGGCGCGGGTCCTCCGGGAGATGGCCGGGCTTTGAAGGGGCGGCCACGGGCGCTGTGGTGCCGGCACGATGCTGGGGCGGGCAGGACGCGGCGTGATACCATGAAGGGAAGCGGCGCACGCGCGGCGGCGCGTTCACCGGGCAAGGCGGGCGCGGGAAAAACGGGGACGGAGGAAAAGGGATAATGGGCTTCGCCCGCTCCGGGCGGTGGTTCATCCATCGGCGGCGGACGGCAGGACGGCGGGCACGATCTGCGGACGGCCCCTGAGCGTGGCGGCAAACAGGGTTACGGAGCGAAAAGGGAGACGGAGCATGAAGGAAACGGTGATCCTCGCCTACTCCGGGGGCTTAGACACCTCGGTGGCCATCAAGTGGCTGGAGGACAGGTACGGCATGCAGGTGGTGGCGCTGGCGGCGGACCTTGGCCAGCCCGGCGACCTGGAATCCCTGCGGGAGAAGGCCCTTTCCATAGGGGCCGCGGACGCCGTGACCCTGGACCTCAAGGAGGATTTCGCGCGCGACTACGTGCTCCCGGCCCTCAAGGCCAACGCGCTCTACGAAGGGAAGTATCCCCTGGCCACCTCCCTCGCCAGGCCCCTGATCGCGGCGGCCATGGTGGAGGAGGCGCGCCGGAGGGGAGCCTCCGCCGTGGCCCACGGCTGCACGGGGAAGGGCAACGACCAGGTGCGCTTCGACCTCACTACCATGGCCCTGGGCCCGGACCTGAGGATCATCGCGCCCCTGCGGGAGTGGAACATGTCGCGCGAGGAGGAGATCGCCTATGCCAGGGAGCACGGCATACCCGTTCCCGTGACCCTGGAAAGCCCCTACTCCGTGGACGAGAACCTGTGGGGGAGGAGCTGTGAGGCGGGCGTGCTGGAGGATCCCATGGCGGAGCCGCCCGAGGATGCCTACGCCTGGACGGCGTCTCCCCGCGAGGCGCCCGACGAGCCGCGTTACCTGGAGGTGGCCTTCGACGCCGGCCGGCCCACCGCCCTCGACGGCGAGGAGCTGGGCTTGGTGGAGTTGATAACCCGCCTCAACGCCCTGGGCGGCGAACACGGGGTGGGACGCATAGACATGGTGGAGAACCGCCTGGTGGGGATAAAGTCGCGCGAGGTCTACGAGGCGCCCGCCGCCACCATCCTCATCGAGGCCCACCGCGCCCTGGAGGCCCTCACCCTCACCAGGGAGACGCTGCATTTCAAGCCGGTGCTGGAGGCGAAGTTCGCGGAGCTGGTCTATTACGGGCTCTGGCACGATCCCCTACGGGAATCCCTGCAGGCGGCGGTGGAGTCCACCCAACGGAGGGTGAGCGGGCGGGTGCGCCTGAAGCTGTTCAAGGGGAACTGCACGGTGGTGGGCAGGGAATCCCCCCATTCCCTTTACGATTATTCCCTGGCCACCTACGACCGGGCGGACGAGTTCAGCCACCGTTCCAGCGAGGGCTTCATCGCCCTCTGGGGCCTTCCCCTCAAGGTGTGGGGGAGCAGGGGCGGGGAGCGGGAGTAGACGTCCCATGGCGGAGGGAGGCGCGGAGAGATGAAGCTGTGGGGAGGCAGGTTCGAGAAGGAGACCGAGGCGCTGGTGCATGCCTTCAGCTCCTCGCTGCCCTACGACCGCCGCCTGGCGCCCCATGACCTCCGGGTCAGCGCGGTCCACGCCCAGGCCCTGGAGGAGTGCGGGGTCATCAGCGCCGCCGAGAGGGAGGCCATCCTCGCCGCCCTGGGCGAGCTGCGCGCGGAGATGGAGAGGGGCGATTTCGCATACGCCGACGAGGAGGACATCCATACCGCCGTGGAACGGGCGCTGGTGGAGCGCCTGGGGGAGAGCGGCGCCAAGCTGCGGGCGGGGCGCAGCCGCAACGACCAGGTGGCGGCGGACATGCGCCTCTTCGTGAAGGAGGAATGCCGCCGCATCACCGGCCTCCTTCTGGAGCTCATGGAGGTGGTCCTGGAGCGCGCGCGCGAGCAGCTGGGGGTGGTGATGCCCGGCTTCACCCATCTCCAGCCGGCGCAGCCCGTGCTCCTCTCCCATCACCTCATGGCCTACTTCGAGATGTTCAAGCGGGACGCGGAGCGGCTGGCGGAGGCGGGGGCGCGCGCCGACGTTTGTCCCCTGGGCAGCGGCGCCCTGGCCGGGGTGACCTTTCCCCTCGACCGCGGGATGATGGCGGACGAGCTGGGGTTCGGAGGCATCTCCGCCAACTCCCTGGACGCGGTGTCCGACCGCGATTTCGTGGCCGACCTCCTCTACGCCCTGTGCATGCTCGCCGTCCACTTGAGCCGCATGGCGGAGGAGATGGTGTTGTGGTCCACGCCGCGCTTCGGCTTCATGGTTCTGGACGAGGCCTATGCCACCGGCTCGTCCATCATGCCCCAGAAGGCCAATCCGGACCTGGCGGAGCTGGTGCGGGGAAAGACGGGCCGCATGCTGGGCCACCTGGCCTCCCTCCTGGTGGTGCTCAAGGGGCTGCCCCTGGCCTACAACCGCGATTTGCAGGAGGACAAGGAAGCCCTCTTCGACGCCGTGGACCAGGCGGCGGCGATGCTGCGGGTGATGGCGGGAGCTCTGGCCACCGCGAGCTTCGATGCCGCGGCGATGGCCGTGGCGGCCATGGAAGGATATACCAACGCCACCGACCTCGCCGATTACCTGGTGCGCAGGGGCCTGCCCTTCCTGGAGGCGCACGCCGCCGCCGGGAAGCTGGTGCGGGTCTGCCTGGAGAGCGGGAAGAGGCTGGAGGACCTGGAGCTGGAGGAGTTCCGGGCCGTGGAGCCGCGGGTGGGAGAGGACGTGTACGACCACCTCTCCGTGAAGTCCTGCGTGGAGGCGAGAGACCTTCCCGGGGGCACGGCCACCGCGAGGGTGGAGGAGGCCATGGCGGCGGCGGCGGAGTGGCTGGAGGCGCGCAGGATGCGCCCGTGAGGCGGGAAAGCCCGCGTCGGCGGAGGGGGCCTTGTCCGTGAACAGGAGCGAGGAGCTCAGCCGGGCCTTCGAGGAGCTGGCGGAGCTCTCGGAGATCAAGGGCGAGGTGCGTTTCAAGGTCAACGCCTACCATAAGGCGGCGGAGATCGCGCGCGCCCGCGGCGAGGAGCTCCTGGCCTTGGACGACGTCAAGGAGCTGCGCAGGTACCCGGGTATCGGCGAGGGCATCGCCAAGAAGATCCTGGAGTTCAAGCGCACCGGCACCATCTCCAAGCTGGAGGAGCTGAAAGAGGAGGTGCCGGTGGAGCTCCTCTCCCTCCTCCAGGTCCCCAACCTGGGACCGAAACGCGCCAAGCTCATCTATGACGAGCTGGGGGTGCGCACGCTGGAGGAGCTGCAGGCGGCGGCGGAGGAGCATCGGCTGGCCGAGCTCCATGGCCTGGGGCCCAAGGCGGAACAGAACATCCTGGAGGGCATTAGACACCTGCAGTCCACCTCGGGGCGGCTTCTGCTCCACACCGCACACCGCATCCAGGAGGAGATCTCACGCGCCCTGGAGTCGGAGCTCCCCGGCCTGCGCATCAGCCCGGCCGGGAGCCTCAGACGCATGAAGGAGACCATCGGGGACATCGATATCCTGGTGGCCTCCCGCGAGCCGGCGGCGGTCATGGAGTCCTTCTGTTCCCTGGAGATGGTGGAGAGGGTGCTGCTGCGGGGTGATACCAAGAGCTCGGTGGTCACCGCGGAGGGGCTCCAGGTGGACCTCAGGGTGGTGAAACCGGAGGAATACGGCGCGGCGCTGCAGTATTTCACCGGCTCGCAGGCGCACAACGTTCACGTGAGGGAGATCGCCAAGAAGGCGGGCAAGAAGATCAACGAATACGGGGTCTTCCGCGTCAGGGACGACCGCAGGCTGGCGGGGGAGACGGAGGAAGAGGTCTACGCGGCGCTGGGCATGGCCTGCCCGCCCCCGGAGATAAGGGAGGACCGCGGGGAGGTGGAGGCCGCCCTGCGGGGCGAGCTGCCGGAGCTGGTGGAGCGTGGGGACATCCGGGGGGACCTGCACACCCACACCGACGCCAGCGACGGGGTAGCGGACCTGTTGGAGATGCGCAAGGCCGCGGAGAGGCTGGGGTACCGCTTTCTCGCGGTCACCGACCACGCGGCGGGCCTGAAGGTGGCGGGAGGGCTGTCCCGGGAGCGCCTGCTGCGGCAGGTGGAGGAGATCAGAAAGCTCAACGCCAGGGGGGATTCCCCCGTGGTCCTGCTGGCGGGAAGCGAGCTGAACATAGACGGCGAAGGGGGACTGGACTACGACGAAGAGGTCCTCTCCCTTCTGGACGTGGTGGTGGTATCGGTGCACGCGGGATTCCGTCAGGACCGCGAGGCGGTGACGCGGCGGGTGCTACGGGCCATACGCAACCCCCACGTCAAGGTCTTCGCCCACCCTACGGGGAGGCTCATCGGTCAGAGGCCTCCCTACGACATCGATCTCGGCGCGGTGATGGAGGAGGCGCGCAGGACGGACACCGCCCTGGAGCTGAACGCCTTCCCCGACCGCCTGGACCTGGGAGACGAGAACCTCATGCGGGCGTGTGCTCAAGGGGTGAAGGTGGCAATCGGCACCGACGCCCACCGGCCGGAGCACCTCGACTTCATGTTCTTCGGGGTGGCCACGGCGAGGCGGGGCTGGCTCGCCCCCTCCCACCTCCTGAACGCCCTCGAGCCGGAAGAACTGCTGGCCTGGCTGTGGCGCGGCCGCGACAGGCACTGAGGGGCAGGTTACCGGGCACGGTCGAAGATGAGTGCAACCTGCACGCCTCCCACCTCCTGAACGCCCTCGAGCCGGAAGAACTGCTGGCCTGGCTGTGGCGCGGCCGCGACAGGCACTGAGGGGCAGGTTACCGGGCACGGTCGAAGATGAGTGCAACCTGCACGCCTCCCACCTCCTGAACGCCCTCGAGCCGGAAGAACTGCTGGCCTGGCTGTGGCGCGGCCTTACCAGATGCCGGACGCGGGGCCGCGTGACTCCCGCGCTACCCCCGGGGGCGCCGACCCCATATAATAGGGCTGGATGAAGCGGCGTGGGCGAGGCCCCGGGGAAGACGCGGGAGGGGTGGAAGATGGAGATAAGGCGCAACGAGATCATCCCCCTGGGATATGGGAAATATTTCCGTTCGGACAAGATCGTGGGCCTGGAGCCCATAGGTGACAGCCGCGGCCCTGCCCGCAGGACCTACGTCTACGTGGAGGGACGCCCGGAGCCCGTGGTGGCCTCGCGCGCCGAGGGCACCATACTCAGGGACCTGGTGATGTCGCGCGAGGAGGTGGAGGCCTCGGTGGCCTTCGACCTCCTGGACCGCGTGCTGCACGAACTGGAGCGGGTGGGCCCCATACTCCGCAGGTCCATCCGAGAGGAGACTGGACTGGACATCGACGACCTGGTGGTGCGCATCCGGCGCGTGCTTACGCGCGAGGACGAGGAGGAGGAATACGACCAGGGCTCGCTCTTCTCCACCTGAGCCCGGGAGAGGGTGAGCCCGCGGTGCGGCAGGGGTAACGGAAAGAGGAGGAAGGTACTTTGAAGCTCGCCGAGATCCACAAGCTTGCGGTGAAGATGGGGATGGAGAAAGACCCCCGCGGCAGGGAGGAGATAAAGCGCCTGCTGGAGCGCAACCGCGAGAAATACGAGAAGCTCCCGGACAAGGAGAAGGAGTTCTTCGACCTCGACAGCCTGGAGAACCCCTTCCCCGACTCCCGCATCCTGGTGGGCGATCCCGATACCGAGGTGCGCTCGGCCCTGGTGGGTATCGATATGGAGGTCCCGGAGGTGCTGCTGGCCGACCGCCTGCGGGAGAGGGGCGAGCCCGTGGACCTCATCATCAGCCACCACCCGGAGGGCCAGGCGCTGGTGAACCTGGACAAGGTCATGGCCCTGCAGGCCGACGAATGGTACCGGCACGGGGTCCCCATCAACGTGGGGGAGGCCCTCATCGGCCCGCGCATGAAGGAGATCTACCGCGCCTTCTTGCCCCGCAACCACGAGCGTGCGCTGGACGCGGCGCGCCTGCTGGGTATCCCCTTCATGAGCATGCACACCGTGGCCGACAACCAGGTCCACGCCTTCCTCAACGACCACTTCGCGCGCCGGAAGCCCCGCACCGTGGGAGAGGTGGTGGACTGCCTTCTGGAGCTGCCCGAATACCGCGCCTCGGCGCGCATGCAGGCCGGCCCGGCCGTCATCGTGGGCAGCAAGGAGAACCGTTGCGGCAACATCATGGTGGACATGACGGGGGGGACGGAGGGTCCCCGCGAGGTGCTGGAAAAACTTTCCGCGGCGGGGGTGGGAACCATCGTGGCCATGCACTATTCCGAGAAACACAAGGAGGAGGCGGAAAAGCAGCGCATCAACGTGGTCATCGCGGGCCACGTGGTCTCTGATTCCCTGGGCATGAACCTCATCCTCGACCGCTTGGAGGAGAAGGGGGTGGCGATCATACCCGTCTCCGGGCTGGTAAGGGTGTCGCGCGCGCGGAAGAAAGCGACGGCGTCGGGAGGCTCTCGAGGGCGCACCTGAGGCGCATTCTCGCAAGGCTTGCTTGAAAAAAGTGAGCGCATGGCTTATGGCAGAGATAGAGAAAACCGCCCGCGGTCTCGAAGCCGCGGGGCCCGAGGCACGGAGGAGAGGATGAGCGAGGGATTCAACCTCCTTGAGCAGGGAGAACGGCTGCTGGCCGAGAACCGCCTGGAGGAGGCCATAGAGCGCTTCCGGCGCTACCTGGACGATTATCCCGAGGACGTTGACGGGCAGTACCAGCTGGGCATAGCCCTTTACGAGAAAGGGGAGCTCGAGGAGGCGGTGCTGCGCTTCGAGAGGGTGAGGGACCTGAACCCGGAGGACCCCCGCGGCTATGACGGCCTGGCCCTGGTGATGATGGAGCGCGGCGACTACGGGGCGGCGGCAGAGCTCTACCGCCGAGCGCTGGAGATGGACCCGGAGAACGTGGATCTCCTCAACGAGCTGGGCATCGCCTACCACGAGCTTGGCGAGGAGGAGATGGCCCTGGAGGCCTACGAGAAGGCCATCCAGCTCGAGCCCAACTTCGGCTATCCCTACTACAACAAGGCGAGGCTGCTGGCGGGAAGGGGATACCATGAAGAGGCCATCCACAACCTGGAGACCGCCATAAGCCTGTACAAGGGGGAGCGCGAGAAGCTCATCGACGTCCTCTTCGAGCTGGCGGCGGTCTACGAGGACATCCTCGACGACGAGAGAGCCACCCAGACCTACAGCGAGATCCTCCTCCTGGACCCCGAGAACCTGGAGGCCCTGGGCTGCCTGGGCTCCATCCATCTCGACAACTGCGACTACGAGAAGGCGGCGGCCTACTTCGACCGCCTCATCCGCCTCGACCCTCAGAACGACAACGCCTACCTCGAGAAGGGCTATGCCGTGGGCTGCATGGGGGACGTGGAGGCGGAGCTCCAGTACCTGGACAAGTGCCTGGCCATAAACCCCCGCAACAAGTACGCCCTCAGCAACAAGGGGGCGGCGCTCATGGAGCGGGGCATGCTCGAGGAGGCGGAGCGCTTTCTGCGCGCGGCGGTGGAGGTGGATCCCGGGTACTCCTGGCCGTACTACAACCTCGCCTGCCTCTATGCCCTGAGGGGGGACAAGGAGCGGAGCCTGGACCACCTCAGGCGGGCCCTGGACCTCGACCCCGAGCTCAAGGAGGACGCCCTGAGGGACTCCTGCCTGGAGGGCCTCCGGCATCACAAGTCGTTCCGGGAACTGCTCGAGTAGGGGCCCCTCCCTAGCGGCGGAAGCCGCGTCATCACCCCTGACGGTCCGGGGAGCGGCGAACCCCGGACAGCAGCGCCTATTACCTGCACAGCATATGGTATCCGCGAGAGGCGTTTTGCGCCTCAGGTCTTTCCCACGGTGATGATGACCTGCGCTCCGGGGCTCGCGGACGCCCCGGCGCCCGGGAACTGGCTGATGACCGTGCCCGCCAGGGAGGGATCCGAGGGACTGTAGACCACCTTGTAGGTGAAGCCGGCGCCCGTCAGGGCCTCCTTGGCCGCGGTCTCGCTCATGCCCACCACGCCGGGCACCCTGGACTGAGGCGAAGGCCCCTGGCTCACGGTTATGGAGACGTGGGAGCCCGCGCTGACGGTGGTGCCCGCCAGGGGGGACTGGCCGATCACCGTGCCCTTGGGGGCGGTGTCCGAGTAGGCGTAGTTGACCACCGGATTGAGTCCCACGCCGCGTATGGCCGCCACCGCGCCGCTCTCGGACATCCCCGTCACCCCCGGCACGTTGACGCGCTGGTTCTGAGGGTTGTGGATGGTGCACTGCTGGGTGGGCTCCTCGCCGCGCCGGAAGGTGCGCGACTCGGTATGAGGACACAGGGAGGTCGCCAGGAGCCCGCTCTCGGTGCAGATGGTCACGGTGACCCACTCCGATTCCTCCTCTTCGTCTCCGTACCCGAACTCCGCCCGGGGGAACTCGCTGGCCGGCACGTCCTTCAGGGCCTTCTCCATGAACTTCTTCCAGATCTGGGCGGGGAAGGTGCCCCCATAGACGGTGATGCCGTGCACGCTGCGCATGGGGACCAGGCCCTGGGGGTACCCCACCCATACCGCCGCCGAGAGGTCGGGGGTGTAGCCGCAGAACCAGGCGTCGGCATAGTTGTCGGTGGTGCCCGTCTTGCCCGCCTGGGGGCGGTCGATGCGAGCGGCGCGGCCCGTGCCGTGGCGCACCGCGTCCTGGAGGATGGAGTTGACCACCGCCGCCACGTCCTCGCGCACCACCCGCTTACCCTTGGGGGCATGCTCGTAGAGGACCTCTCCGCCGGCGTCGGTGATCCTCAGCACGCAGGTAGGGGGGACGTAGACGCCGTTGTAGGCCAGGGTCCCGAAGGCGCTGGCCATCTCCAGGGGATTGACCTCGCAGCTCCCTAGGGCGATGGAGGGGTAGGGAGGGATGTTGGATTTGATGCCCATGGCCTGGGCCATCTGCGCCACCCTCTGGGGGCCGACGTCGCGGATCAGCCGCGCGTATACCACGTTGACGGAGCGCACGGTGGCGGCATAAAGGTTTATGGTCCCGTAGCTCGAGCCCTCGGCATTGCCCACCTTCCACTTGGTGCCGTCGGGGAACTCCAGGGTGGTGGGGGAGGAGTCGTAGGTCTTGTAGGGGGAGATGCCGTTGCTTATGGCCGTGGTGAGCACGAAGACCTTGAAGGCGGAGCCCGGCTGACGCCCCCCCTGGGCGGCGATGTTGTACTGCTGTTCGCTGTAATCCTTTCCCCCCACCATGGCCTTGATCTCCCCCGTACGGGGGTCCACCGCGCACAGGGCTGCGGCGGGGTCTCCGGGCCGGTCCAGGGTGGAGGCGATGGCCTCCTCGGCGTAGCGTTGCATATCCAGGTCGAGGGTGGTGTAAACGCGCAGCCCTCCGCGGAAGATGATGTCGTCGGGGGATAGGTCGCCGAAACGCGCCCGCAGGTCCTGGTCGCCCGCGAAGAGGTTGTAGAGGTACTTCTTCACGTACTCTACGAAGTAGGGGGCGACGGTGCTGGGGCTCTCCTCGGGTATCGGTTTCACCATCTTGTCCTCGCCCACCTCCACCCGCTGCGCCTTGGCCTCCGCGGCCTCCGAGGCGGTGATGTAACCCAGGTCCCTCATCTTGTCCAGGACCAGGTTTCGCCGCGCCTCGGCGGCGCCGGGGTTGAGATACGGCGAATAGTAGTTGGGGATGCGGATGACCGCCGCCAGCAGCGCCGCCTCGCCGAGGGTGAGCTCCGAGGGCTGCTTGTGGAAGAAGACCTCGCAGGCCTTCTTAACCCCGTAGCAACCCTGCCCGAAATAGACGTCGTTGAGATACATCTCCAGGATCTTGTCCTTGGAGTATCTGCGCTCGAGCTGGAAGGCCAGGCTGGCCTCCTCCACCTTCCTCCAGTAGGTCCTCTCCTTGCCGGTAAGGGTGTTCTTCACGTACTGCTGGGTGATGGTGGAGGCGCCCTGCACCACCTGGCCCTGCACCACGTTGGTCCAGAAGGCGCGGGCGATGGCCCTCCAGTCCACTCCACCGTGCTGGTAGAAGCGCTCGTCCTCGATGGCGATGACCGCTTCCCGCAGGTTCTCGCAGATCTGGTCCAGGGTGACGTTCTCGCGGTTCTGCTCCCCGTGCAGCTCCGCGATGACCGTGCCGTCGGCGGCGATGATCTTGGAGGTCTGGTCCAGGCGCAGCTTGCCCAGGCTATCCAGACGGGGAAGCCCTATGCCGGTGTAGAACCAGAAGAGGAAGCCGCCCGTCATCAGCGCCAGGCAGAGGAAAACGATCAGGCCGATCCTGAGCATCACGCGCATTTCCGGACCCCTTTACGCGCAAAGGCCGTCAACAGGAATTGTACCTATAATTAGATTTCGTTTGTAGGGGCACGGTTCCTCTCGCCGCTTCAAAATGCCCGGCGCGGCGGCTCTGGGCGCGGACGGGAGCGCTTTACCGGCCGGGGTGCTTGCGGTATCCTTTTTTAGACATCGCGGAGGAGAGGCCGTGGCGCTGGTGAAGGACCCGGAATACCAGATGAAGGTGATCCTCTCGGGCGCGGCGGAGTGCCTGCCCGAGAAAAGCCCGTTGGACATCGCGTAGGAGAGGCCGTGGCGCTGGTGAAGGACCCGGAATACCAGATGAAGGTGATCCTCTCGGGCGCGGCGGAGTGCCTGCCCGAGGGAGACCTCGCGGCCAAGGTGGAGAGGGCCATTGCGGAGGAGCGGCCCCTGAGGGTAAAGCTGGGGGTGGACCCCACCCGACCCGACCTCCACCTCGGGCACGCCGTGCCCCTGCGCAAGCTGCGGCAGTTCCAGGACCTCGGCCACACCGCCATCCTCCTCATCGGTGACTTCACCGCCCTGGTGGGAGACCCCTCCGCGCGCGACGTCACCCGTCCCCAGCTCACTCCGGAAGAGGTCAGGGCCAATGCCGCCACCTACGCCGAGCAGGCCTTCCGCATCCTGGACAGGGAAAGGACGGTGCTGGAATACAACAGCCGCTGGCTGGCGCCCCTGACCTTCGCCGAGCTCCTGCGGCTCACCGCCCATTTCACCGTGGCCCGCCTGCTGGAACGCGACGATTTCGCGAGGCGCTACGCCTCCAACCTCTCCATCGGCCTGCACGAGTTCCTCTACCCGGTGATGCAGGCCTACGACTCGGTGGCCCTGGAGGCGGACGTGGAGATCGGGGGCACGGACCAAATCTTCAACCTCCTGGCGGGAAGGGAGCTGCAGCGCGACCTCGGACAGGAGCCCCAGAGCGTCCTCACCCTACCCATCCTGGTGGGCCTGGACGGGGAGAAGAAGATGTCCAAGAGCCTGGGCAACTACGTGGGCCTCACCGATCCCCCCGAGGAGATGTTCGGTAAGCTCATGTCCCTCTCCGACGAGCTCATGCCGGATTATTTCCGCCTCACCACCCCCCTGGAACCGGGGGAGGTGGACGCCCTACTTGCGGATCTGGAATCGGGAGCCATCCACCCCATGCGCGCCAAAAGGCGCTTGGCCGCGGAGGTGGTGGGCCTTTACTGGGGACCGGAGGCCGCGGAGGAGGCGGAGCGTGCCTTCGACCGCGTGCACGTGGAGAGGGAGGCGCCGGAGGAGATCCCGGTGGCGGAGATAGACCCACGGGAGCTCGCGGGCGGAGCCATCTGGCTTCCCCGCCTTCTGGCGCTGGCCGGGCTGGCCTCTTCCAGCAGCGAGGGAAAGCGACTGGTGGCCCAGGGGGGGATAAGACTGGGCGACCGCGTGGTGGACGACGTGGACCTGGAGCTCACGCGCGAGGAGCTGGAGGGCCTGCTCATCCAGAAGGGAAAACGGCACTTCCGCCTCATCAGGCTCGGGGAGGGGGACGGGAGTTGAGGCAACCCCCCGATGCTCCGCTCACCGCGAGACAGCGGGCGGGGACGCCGGCCTCCCCGTGGCCTCTCATGGCCCGTAGGTGACAACGCCCGGGTGCGGCGTGGCGGTGACGGTCGCTGCCGCCTTCTCTCGCGCGGCGGGAGGCGAAGGCGAGCGGGGGCGGTTCACCGATGGCCGCTGCATGTCGGACCTGCCCGCAGGCGGCGGTGTCCGCGCCGGATACGAGGCGGCAGCGGCAGATACACCCTTTGACATGCCCTTTTGATGGTGTTATCATAAAATTTGCGGCAAGCCCGCCGGGTTTTATCCCGATTGATAAAAAGGAGGCGGTATTCCGGATACTTTTGGAAACACTTCAAGGGTTATACGGGATGCCGCTGGAGAAGCGGCGTTTTTGATGCCGTGACGTTGACAGGGTATGCTGCGCGTGCTACTTTGTAGCCTTGTTGGATTCGGCGCTTGAGCCGTGTTCCTTGAAAACTAAACAGCGTAAAAGACAGAGAGAGTAGAGCTCCAATCAATTCCGTTCCGATCCGCCCCTGGGTGGATCGCGGCCGGTAGGGAGCCCGGATACGCTCCAAGTATGTAAGTCCGCAAGGACTGCATTTTACTCGGAGAGTTTGATCCTGGCTCAGGACGAACGCTGGCGGCGTGCCTAACACATGCAAGTCGAGCGGACCGACCCCGTCTCCTCGGAGACGGGTCAGGTCAGCGGCGAACGGGTGAGTAACACGTGGGCAACCTACCCCGAAGACTGGGATAACCCCGGGAAACCGGGGCTAATACCGGATACCTTGCCTTCACCGCATGGCGAGGGCAAGAAAGGTCGCTTTGCTTCCGCTTCGGGATGGGCCCGCGGCCCATTAGCTTGTTGGTGAGGTAACGGCTCACCAAGGCGACGATGGGTAGCCGGCCTGAGAGGGTGTACGGCCACACTGGGACTGAGATACGGCCCAGACTCCTACGGGAGGCAGCAGTGAGGAATATTGCGCAATGGGCGAAAGCCTGACGCAGCGACGCCGCGTGGACGATGAAGGCCTTCGGGTTGTAAAGTCCTGTCAGGAGGGACGAAGTGGCTTCGGCCATGACGGTACCTCGGTAGGAAGCCCCGGCTAACTACGTGCCAGCAGCCGCGGTAAGACGTAGGGGGCTAGCGTTGTCCGGAATCACTGGGCGTAAAGAGCTCGTAGGCGGCCTGTTAAGTCGGGTGTGAAAGCCCGCGGCTCAACCGCGGAACTGCACTCGATACTGGCAGGCTAGAGTCTAGTAGAGGGAAGTGGAATTCCCGGTGTAGCGGTGAAATGCGCAGATATCGGGAAGAACACCGGTGGCGAAGGCGGCTTCCTGGGCTATGACTGACGCTGAGGAGCGAAAGCTAGGGGAGCGAACAGGATTAGATACCCTGGTAGTCCTAGCCGTAAACGATGGGCACTAGGTGTGGGGGGTTACCAACTCCCTCCGTGCCGAAGCTAACGCATTAAGTGCCCCGCCTGGGGAGTACGGCCGCAAGGCTAAAACTCAAAGGAATTGACGGGGGCCCGCACAAGCGGCGGAGCATGTGGCTTAATTCGACGCAACGCGAAGAACCTTACCAGGGCTTGACATGCGCACGAAAACCGTGGAAACACGGTCCTCCTTCGGGACGGGCGCACAGGTGGTGCATGGCTGTCGTCAGCTCGTGTCGTGAGATGTTGGGTTAAGTCCCGCAACGAGCGCAACCCTTATCGCATGTTGCCAGCGGGTCATGCCGGGAACTCATGCGAGACTGCCGGTGTCAAACCGGAGGAAGGTGGGGATGACGTCAAGTCATCATGCCCCTTATGCCCTGGGCTGCACACGTGCTACAATGGCCGGTACAGAGGGCTGCGATACCGCGAGGTGGAGCGAATCCCAAAAAGCCGGTCTAAGTTCGGATTGGAGGCTGCAACTCGCCTCCATGAAGTCGGAGTCGCTAGTAATCGCGAATCAGCAACGTCGCGGTGAATACGTTCCCGGGCCTTGTACACACCGCCCGTCACACCACGAAAGTCGGCAACACCCGAAGCCGGTGGGCTAACCCGCAAGGGAGGCAGCCGTCGAAGGTGGGGTCGGCGATTGGGGTGAAGTCGTAACAAGGTAGCCGTACCGGAAGGTGCGGCTGGATCACCTCCTTTCTAGGGAAAAGCCGCATGGCATGCGGCGACCAACAAACGCATCCGTCTCTCGTCTTTGCGCTGTTTAGTTTTGAAGGAATCGGCGCCACGGCGCCGAATCCTTTTTTTCGGAAAGGTTGCTACGGAGTGCCGCCGTAACCGGTCCGCGTGGCGACGGGATACCGGGAGTGGAAGCACGCTTTCCCTCACCGGGAGGTGGAGGGCGGGCTTCAGGAGAGGAGCGTCCCGCGGGTCCGCCGGTAGCGCGGATGGGAGGAGTCGGCGGGTGCGTTTCTCCGCTGCGGGAGCAGATGCTCGGGACGGCGCGGATGGCGGTGGCGAAGATGTTCGATGAGGCTGCTCTTGATTGTGCTATAGTTTTAGAGTATTCATGCTGGGGAAGAATATCCGCGACAGGCGAAGCGGGGAGGCAACGGTATCCGCGACGGGAAAGAGGTATTTCGGGGCGCACGAAAAATAATATAGGAGGAAAGGCGAAGGCGTCTTGCCCGAAACGGGCGTAGAGGGAAGAAAGGAGCGTGTGATGGTACAGCAACCGCCAGGACCCCCGCCGGGAGGCATGCAGCCACCGCCCCCGCCACCGGGACAGCCGCCGCAGGCTCCCATGGGTCCGCCGAAGGTCCAGCTCGACACCTCGAAGCTGCCCATACCCGACCTGGTGGTGGCAGGAGGGGCTCTGCTCTGCTGGATCTTCGCGCTGCTGGGATGGTACAAGGCGAGCGTCGAGTTCTTTGGCTCCGCGACCGGCAAGGGCGGTTACCAGTGGTGGCCGTGGACCATCTACTTCCTGCTCTTCCTCTTCGCGGGGTTCATGATCGCCAACGAGATGGGCAACTTCATGTCCCTGAGCCTCCCCACGGGCTTGATCTACCTGGGATGGGGCGCGGCGGGGACCCTGTTCACCCTGCTCGGCTTCCTCTTCAAGCCCAGCGTGGGGTTCGGCATCGGGGTGAAGATGGGCATGAACTGGCCGGTTTGGATCATCATGATCCTCCTTTCCCTGGTGCCCATCGCCGGCGGCTTCATGAAGTTCAAGGAGGCGAAGTAGAAAAAACTCGAGGGTCACCTGGATGACCTATTGACCGCGGGCTTATAATTATTATAGGATTCGTTTTTGTGAGCGCATCTTCGGGGTGCGCTCTTGATTCGGGATCGTACCTTGAAAACTGCACAGTGATCGAAGAGGTTGTTTTAACCAAGCTACTAAGAGCATACGGTGGATGCCTAGGCGCCAGGAGCCGATGAAGGACGTGGCAGGCTGCGATAAGCTTCGGGGAGCCGCCTAACAGGCTTTGATCCGGAGATCTCCGAATGGGGGAACCCACCGGTGGTAATGCGCCGGTACCCACGCCTGAACACATAGGGCGTGAGGAGGCAAGCGGGGGAACTGAAACATCTAAGTACCCCGAGGAAAAGAAAGCAATCGCGATTCCCTGAGTAGCGGCGAGCGAAACGGGAACAGCCCAAACCCGGCGGATGCGATAGCCCGCAGGCGTTGTCCGTCGGGGGTTGTAGGACCCTCCAGGTGTCGCTGCGGAGGCACCGGGGAGTTACAAAGTCCGTCTCTAGTCGAATGGTTCTGGAAAGTCCAGCCACAGAGGGTAACAGCCCCGTAGGCGAAAGGGGCGGACCTCCCGGAGGGGATCCTGAGTACGGCGGGACCGGGGAAATCCCGTCGGAATCCGCGGGCACCACCCCGCAAGGCTAAATACTCCCTGGCGACCGATAGTGGACTAGTACCGTGAGGGAAAGGTGAAAAGTACCCCGGGAGGGGAGTGAAATAGTACCTGAAACCGTATGCTTACAAACCGTCAGAGCGGCGTCAAAGCCGTGATGGCGTGCTTTTTGTAGAATGAGCCGGCGAGTTACCGGTACGCAGCGAGGTTAAGGGAGATACCCGGAGCCGTAGCGAAAGCGAGTCTGAACAGGGCGATTCAGTTGCGTGCCGTAAACCCGAAGCCGAGTGATCTACCCATGGGCAGGTTGAAGCGAGGGTAAGACCTCGTGGAGGACCGAACCCACTTCGGTTGAAAACGGAGGGGATGACCTGTGGGTAGGGGTGAAAGGCCAATCAAACTCGGAGATAGCTGGTTCTCCCCGAAATAGCTTTTGGGCTAGCCTCGGGTGTTTAGTGTTGGTGGTAGAGCACTGATTGGACTAGGGGCCTTCACCGGTTACCAAACCCAGTCAAACTCCGAATGCCAGTACTTGAGAGCCCGGGAGTCAGACCGTGGGGGATAAGCTCCATGGTCGAGAGGGAAACAGCCCAGACCGCCAGCTAAGGTCCCTAATTCGGGCTAAGTGGGAAAGGATGTGAGACTGCACAGACAGCCAGGATGTTGGCTTAGAAGCAGCCACCATTTAAAGAGTGCGTAATAGCTCACTGGTCAAGTGGTTTCGCGCCGATAATGTAACGGGGCTCAAGCCCGATACCGAAGCTGCGGCATTGCGCCTACGGGCGTGATGGGTAGGGGAGCATTCCCTGGGGAGCGAAGTCGACCCGAAAGGGTTTCCCGTATGGGATTAATCGATGGACCGCAGGGAAGAGAGAATGCCGGCATGAGTAGCGAAAGACGGGTGAGAAACCCGTCCGCCGAATGCCCAAGGGTTCCTGGGGAAGGTTAATCCGCCCAGGGTTAGTCGGGACCTAAGGCGAGGCCGAGAGGCGTAGTCGATGGACAACCGGTTTATATTCCGGTACCACCAGTCAGCGCTTGACCGATTGGGGGGACGCGGAAGGATAAGCGAACCGCGGCGATGGTCGACCGCGGGCAAGCGTGTAGGGCGCTGCCGAGTCAAATGCTTGGCGGCATACAAGCCTGAGGCGTGATGCCGACCCGCCTATAGGGGAAGTCGCCGAATCCATGCCGCCGAGAAAAGCCCCTAGGGAGCTGCCTGGTGCCCGTACCCCAAACCGACACAGGTGGGCGAGTAGAGAATACTAAGGCGATCGAGAGAACCCTCGTTAAGGAACTCGGCAAATTGGCCCCGTAACTTCGGGAGAAGGGGCACCCCGCTAGCGTGACGGGACTCGCTCCCTGAGCGCGAGGGGGTCGCAGTGAACAGGCCCAAGCGACTGTTTACTAAAAACACAGGTCTCTGCTAAGTCGTAAGACGACGTATAGGGGCTGACGCCTGCCCGGTGCCGGAAGGTTAAGGGGAAGGGTTAGCGGCCGGCTTCGGCCGGTGCGCGAAGCTCCGAACTTAAGCCCCGGTGAACGGCGGCCGTAACTATAACGGTCCTAAGGTAGCGAAATTCCTTGTCGGGTAAGTTCCGACCTGCACGAATGGCGTAACGACTTGGGCGCTGTCTCAACGAGGGACTCGGCGAAATTGCATTGCCCGTGAAGATGCGGGCTACCTGCAGCAGGACGGAAAGACCCCGTGAACCTTTACTGCAGCCTGATATTGGGTTCTGGTTCATCATGTGCAGGATAGGTGGGAGGCTGTGAAGCGGGGACGCCAGTTCCCGTGGAGCCGTCCTTGGGATACCACTCTTGGTGTGCTGGGGCTCTAACCGGCAGCCGTTATCCGGTTGCGGGACAGTGTCAGGTGGGCAGTTTGACTGGGGCGGTCGCCTCCTAAAAGGTAACGGAGGCGCCCAAAGGTTCCCTCAAGCTGGTCGGCAATCAGCTGTAGAGTGTAAGGGCAGAAGGGAGCTTGACTGCGAGACCCACAAGTCGAGCAGGTGCGAAAGCAGGGCCTAGTGATCCGGCGGCATCATGTGGGAGAGCCGTCGCTCAACGGATAAAAGGTACTCCGGGGATAACAGGCTTATCTCCCCCAAGAGTCCACATCGACGGGGAGGTTTGGCACCTCGATGTCGGCTCATCGCATCCTGGGGCTGGAGTAGGTCCCAAGGGTTGGGCTGTTCGCCCATTAAAGCGGTACGCGAGCTGGGTTTAGAACGTCGTGAGACAGTTCGGTCCCTATCCGCTGCAGGCGTAGGAGAATTGAGGGGAGTTGCCCCTAGTACGAGAGGACCGGGGTGAACGGACCTCTGGTGTGCCAGTTGTCCCGCCAGGGGCACGGCTGGTTAGCTACGTCCGGATCGGATAACCGCTGAAAGCATCTAAGCGGGAAGCCGACCCCAAGATCAGTTCTCCCACCGGGTAAACCGGGTAAGACCCCTCGTAGATGACGAGGTTGATAGGCCGGATGTGGAAGCGCGGCAACGCGTGGAGCTGACCGGTACTAATAGGTCGAGGGCTTGGTCTTAAACCTCGGAGATCGCTGTGCAGTTTTGAAGGCACGTGAGGCGAGAGCTTTGAAAACCGAATACAAATGTTCTCGGTGGCCATGGCGGAGGTGATCACCTGTTCCCATTCCGAACACAGAAGTTAAGCCCTCCAGCGCCGATGGTACTGCTCGGGAGACCGTGTGGGAGAGTAGGTCGCCGCCGGAACACTTTTAAAGGGCCGGGAGACCGGCCCTTTTAATTTCCACTCCGCGAAACGTCGGGTGTGCCGTCCGGAAAACCCCCTATCCTGTGAGTGCTCACAAAGGGCCGGGAGACCGGCCCTTTCCTGTGTGCCGATGGGGCGGGTGAGGCGGCCGGGGCGGGGCTGCTTCCCCGGCTTCTCCTCGTTCCCGGGCCGCCTTAGATTGGCTTGCCCACGGTATTGACCTTCAGGAGCTGGTAGAGGGGGCAGTAGCCGGAGGCCACCGAGGAGATGAGCAACCCGGCATTGAGGGCCGCTATCACCGCCGGCTTACCCGGCCTGTTCCACGCCAGCGAGAGGAGGCCCAATGCCAGGGCCGCCCTTGCCAACCTGTCGAGGGTGCCCACGTTCTGCTGCATCACCATCACCTCCGAGAGAAGATCTCCGCGCCCCTCGCCGGGGGCGCACGGCGCCGCGAACAGCTATGGCTCGAGGGTAACGCCGTGTCCCCGGGAGGTCAACGACCCGGAGACACTTGCCCCGCGTCGATGCGGCTCCGCCCGCCCTGTGCCGATGGGAGGTTACAATATCCGCCTTCCCCGCACCGCCGCGGTGCGGCGGCCAGTGTTCCCGCGCAGCGATGAGCGGCGGGATCCGGGGCCGCCGAGTTGCAGGGAGCATCCCGTGCGCGGCCTCGACCCCAGGGCCTGCGGACGGCCGCCGCCCGTCTGCTAGAATGGGGGAGAAGGCGAGTCGGGATGTGACCCGTGACCCTCGCGCCGTCCAAGCAGGGAAAGAGGCCGCGGTATCTCTTAGGGGGCAGTCGGGTCACGGTGCGGGAGATGAGGTGCGATGCGGGAGGGTATAAAGTCTTCGGAAGGGCGGATGAGGGCGGCCCTCTTCCAGTTCGCCACCAACGCCACGGGCAAGGTCGCAGCGGTCTTCGAGCACCTCCTCGCGCTGTACCTCATGCACGGCCTGGAGCATGCGGCACATATGCAGGTGATCGACCTGCTCCCTCCCGCCCGCGAGGGGGAGGTCCTCTCCCTGGTCGGCGCGCATCGCGTCGAGGAGGTGAGGGAGGCGGCGCGGAGGGTCTCCGCCGATATCTGCCTCTGGGGGGAGCTGCGCTTCGGCCCGGAGGGCAGGCCCCGGGTGAACGAGGTGAGGGTCACCCTCATGATGGCCGCGTCGGGCGATGACGGCGAGGCACGGAGCGCCGGCTTTCATTATTCCGGCCTGCGCGGGGACGTGAGGAGCGGAGAGCTGGAGCTCGACCTCCCCGCCCTGGAGGATCTGGTGGAGGAGATGATCCGTGAGGTGGCCGGTTTCGCGGGCCTGGAAGAGGACTGCCTGGACCCGGCCAGGATAGGGGAGGGCCTGCCCCGCTCGGACGGCGCGGCGGTGTATTTCATCTACGCCCTGCGCATGGTCACCGACCCCGCCATGAAGTTGAGGCTCTACCTCAAGGCCATCGCCGCGGATCCCTATTTCCCCCTCGCCTATACCAATGCCGCCCAGCTCCTCCTGGGAGAGGGGAGGCACGGGGAGGCGCTCAAGCTGCTCCTCAGGGCGGAGTCGCGCCTCAAGGGCAGCGAGTTCGAGCCGGACGTCCTCAACCTCGCCGGCGTGGCCACCCTGCACATGGGCATGTGGGAAGACGCGGTGAAGCTTTGGCTGAAGGCCCTGGAGCTGTGTCCGGACCACGTGGAGACGCTCTGCAACCTCGCCGCCGCTTATGCCATGCGCGAGCTCTACGATGAGGCCGAGGGGTGCTACCGCGCCGCCCTCTCCTGGAGAGAGGATTATCCCCTGGCATGGTTCTCGCTGGGAAGGCTGCAGGCCCGCCGGGGCATGCACGAGGAGGCGGAGGCCTCCATGCGCCGCTACATCGAGCTCTGCCCCGGAGACCCCTGGGCTTATTACGTCCTCGGGACCAGCCTATCCCGGCAGGGGCGCGAGGCGGAGGCGGAGTTCTCCCTGGCGAAGGCGGCGCAGCTCGACCCCGACGGGGAGGCCGGCGCCCTGGCCAGGCGGGAACTTGACGAGCTCAGGCGCTGACGCCGCATCACCCGCCCGGGCGAGGGGGAGCTACCCGCGGCCACCCCGCGCTCAACGGCCCTTGAAACGCGGAGGGCGTTTTTCCGCCAGCGCCTGGATGGCCTCCCGGTGGTCCTCCGACACCAGGCACAGGGTCTGGGCGATGGCCTCGAACTCCAGGGCCGTCTCCGGATCCGAGTCCCAGCAGCGGTTAATGACCTGCTTGGCCAGGGCGATGCCGAGGATGGGCCCCTCCGCCAGCCGGCGGGCGAGCTTCAGCGCCTCCGGGAGCACCTGCTCCTTGGGGTACACGTGCTCCACCATGCCGATGCGGTAGGCCTCCGCGGCGTCTATGGTGTCGCCGGTGAGGATGAGCTCCTTGGCGTAGCCGTTGCCCACCAGCCGCGCCAGGCGCTTGCAGGCGCCGAGGTCCGGGATGATGCCGAACTTGATCTCCATGAGGTTGAACTTGGCATCCTCGGAGGCGATGCGGATGTCGCAGGCCAGCATGATCTCCATGGCCCCCCCGAAGGCGAGGCCGTTGACGGCGGCGATGACGGGCTTGTCCATCATCTCGTAGGCGAGGTAGGTGCCCTGGACCTCCTTGAGGAAGGAGTGTATCTGCAGGGCTGAGAGCTGCATGAGTCCCATGAAGCTCCCCAGGTCCAGCCCGCTGGAGAAGGACTTGCCCGCTCCGGTCAACACCACCGCCCGCACCTCGGGGTCGTTCTGCAGCTCCTTGGCGGCCACCCCCAGCTCCGCGAACATGGTCTGGTTCATGGCGTTGTGGGTCTCGGGCCGGTTCAGGGTGAGGACGGCCACGCCGTCCTCTTTCTCGATCTTTATCGCCTCGTAATCCATGCAAGCCCTCCCTCTTTCTCAAGGCCGGCTCCCTTTGGCGGCCCCGCCTTCCCGGAACGGATCGCCCCCGTTTTTCTGAGCGGCTCATGGGGCGATGTCGGTCACCAGTAGATTATCCCACCGCTACCGGGATTCGGCAAAGCAGGCTGCCTGGTTCGCGAGGACCCTGCCCACCCGCCTCCAAGCGTTCTTCCTGCGCGCTCTCCAGTGTTTACCGCCGCCCGTCACGTGCACCCGCCCCCAACGGCTCTTGCGGCAACCCGTCCTCCAGGGTATCGGATACCTCGTCTTCCTCCGCCGACCTCTGGAAGGGCCGGGTGGTCGTGGCGCGGAGATCGCCCCTGGAGGAGGCGAGTCCGCCGGCGCTTTGCCGGAACGCGTGCTCCCGCGCTTGCTATAATGATGTAACGGAGGTGAGCGATTTGCCCGTTTACGAGTACAGGTGCACGGGATGCGGATGCAGCTTCGACCTCATCCAGCCCGTGGACGCGGAGCGCGTGGCCGACTGTGAGCGCTGCGGGGCGCAGGCCAAGAGGGTTTTCAGCCCGCGCATTGCCATCCGCTACGAGGGCTGGGGATTCAACGCCACCGATAAGCTCCTGCCAGAGAGCAGCCGTGTGAAGAGGGACTTCAAGCAGCTGCGCGAGAAGGCGGAGCAGATCATGGACGAGGACTTCACGCCCTGAAAGCCGGCCTCCCGCGGTCAAAGAGGCGAACGAGGGGGAGAACATGCCCCAGCGGCCTACATCCTCTCCGGGCCGCGGCTCCGTGACCTCGGACGGACTGTGGCTGTATCCATCCCATGAGGATGCGGAGGAGGTCGAAGCGGCGGGACCTGCTCCCCGTCACCGGCCGGGCGTCTTCGTCGGCATCGGCCGAGGCCTCGAATCCGCGGACCTGGAGGAACGCCGTCTTTCCTGCGGGAGCTGGGTTTTACAGGGCTCTTTGGCGGAGGAAAAGCCCGTGCGCCTTCTGAGTGACCTCACATGGGCAGGTCTTATATCCATCCCATGAGGATGCGGAGGAGGTCGAAGCGGCGGGACCTGCTCCCCGTCACCGGCCGGGCGTCTTCGTCGGCATCGGCCGAGGCCTCGAATCCGCGGACCTGGAGGAACGCCGTCTTTCCTGCGGGAGCTGGGTTTTACAGGGCTCTTTGGCGGAGGAAAAGCCCGTGCGCCTTCTGAGTGACCTCACACGGGCAGGTCTTATATCCATCCCATGAGGATGCGGAGGAGGTTGAAGCGGCGGAACCTGCTCCCCGTCACCGGCCAGGTGAGCTCCTCCTTGGGGAGACGCAGTTCCCGGAATAGCTTCCCGGCCTCGCGCCGGAGCTTCTCCAGCTCCGCACGGCGCAGGGCGGCGTCCTCGATGGCCAGCACGTCGTCCACCAGCTTGAGCAGGGAGATGGTATCGCGGATGCGTCGGTCGTTGCGCGCGGCGAAGGAGGGCGACACGAGCCCGTTGTTCTCCTTGATGGCGTTGAGGGTAAGGAGGGCTTCGTAGGTGACGTCCACGATCTCCTGCCGCGACATCCACCGCGTCTCGTATCCCAGCATGTCTCGCCAGTGCGGGGAGAGGGAGGCATGGGCGAATTCCTCCAGTGTGCGGTGGATGATGCGGTAACCGTAACGCTCCGGATGGCGGTGGTAGGCGCATTCGGGGTCGATGAAGGGGGCGAGGGGGCCGATGCAGGGATTGACGCGGGGTCCGAAGCGGCGCAGGAGCTCCCCGCAGTATTCCACCGTCTCCATCACCGAGTCGCGGTCCTGGCCGGGAAGCCCGATCATGAAGAAGACGTCGAACTTGTCGCACCCTCCCTCCAGGGCCCAGGTGATACAGCGCTCCAGCTCCTCGTTGCCGTAGGGTTTGCCGATGACCTCGCGAATATCCTCGTCGTGGGTCTCTGGGGAGATCTGGAAGTCGAAGTTGTCGAAGCTAGAGGCCACGCGCTCGAAGTAGTCCCGGGGCGCGGGGGAGAAGAGCTCCAGCACGAGGTGGTTCCTGAGATCCACGTGGCTTAGCAGCTCCAGGGTCCGCAGGGCGTATTCGGTCCCCCCCTGCAGGAGGTCCCCGACCACGAAGATGGGTGCGGTGGTGAACCTGCTTATCAGCTCCACGTCGTAGGCGATGCGCTCCGGCGAGCGGAAGGCGGGACGCTCCCTGCCGCAGAGGCGGAGGAGCGCGCTGCGCGAGCCGCCGCAGAAGGCGCATTCACGCGTGCAGCCGCGGCAGGTCAGCACCATGGTGACGGGATAGCGCCACCAGTTCCAGAAGGCGCGCAGGCTCTTCCAGTCGCCGTATTTCAGCGCCGACCTGATCATGTACCGGTAGTTGTCTCCCAGATATTCGAGGCTGGCGGGAAGGTAGGAGAGAGGGTTCTCGATAACCGTTCCTCCCGGGCCCCGGAAGGTGAGATTGGGGATATCCGATACCGTGCCCCCTCCCTTGATGGCCTCCATGAGGCGAAGGAGAGGCTCTTCGGTGGAATCGCCCCTGAGCACGTAGTCCACGAAGGGATAGGAGACGAGCTCGCGGTGAAAATAGGTCGCGGAGTACCCGCCCATGATCACCGGTCTGGAGGGGTGGATCTCCTTGACCAGGCGAGCGACCTCCAGCGCTCCCTGGGAGTGGGTTAGCCAGTGCAGGTCTATGCCGAAGGCGGCGGGCTCGAGGCGCGAGAGGAAGCGCGGCACGTCGAAGCGGTGGTCCTCGAGCATGCGCTGCGCGAGGTTGACCACCCGCACGTTGATGCCGCGGCGCTCGAGATATTCTCCCAGATAGGTGAACCCTATGGGGTAGAGCTCGAAGACCGGCGTGGAGGGGACGAGGTCGCTGATGGGTCCGGGGACGATGGTGAGGCGGCGGAAGTCGTACACGCTGGGGGGATGCAGGAGAACGAGATCCGGCCTGGAAAAGAGCATCGTCCCACCTCGGTCCCACCTCGCCTGTCATGACGGTCAAGGAGAATGATAGACGCCGGGCTCCCCGCAGGCAAGGCGGGAACCCGGGCACGGACTGGGGCCGCCAGTCATGCGAGATGCTTGCCTTGACGCAAGGCGCCGCGACGGCGGCGCGACGCGTAGCGGCGCGGGGAAGAGTCGGCCCGCACCCGCGCCCTCAGGCCATGAGCCGGCAGAGAAAGTCCTCGCGGTCCCTGGCCATCTCCAGCAGGCGTGCGGAGAGCTCCTCGGCGATCCCGTCCACCGCGATGCAGAAGGCCACCTGCCCTCTGCGCAGGGTGTCCAGGATGCTGGATGCATCCTCGCAGATCTCGAAGATGGTGGATCCGTCCGTCACCAGCTTACACCCGGCGAGGGGACGCGAGCAGTCGGTGTGCTCGCGCAGGTATTGGAGGGTCTTGCGTATCTTCTGCAGCGATATGCCCCTCTGCTGCATGGCGACGATGGTCCGGAGCTCCACCAGGTTGCGGAAGTCGTAACGGTCTCTCCTGGCTCCTCCGGGAGAGAACTCCACCTCCGCAGGCTGCATGATCCCGGTCTTCTTCCAATAGCGCAACTGTCGCCGGGAACATCCGGACAGGCAGGCGGCCTGCTCCGAGTTAAAGGTCATGCGGGCCTCCCCAGGGCGTAAGATCGTGCAGTGAACACCGAGTGGTACGAGGATTTGCTCCGCTATCGGCAGGTCTATTTTTATAACAACCCGGCGCGTGCCGCAAGGGCATGACGAAAAAAAGTCGCGCTCGATTCCAGACACCCGCTCCGGGGTCGACACGGCGGCCTCGCCCCCGTGGGGCCGCCCTCGCGGGGAGCGGCGTTCAGCGCACCGATCGTGGCGCGGACATGCGGCGGCGGGCGCCACGCTGCCGCATCGGGAGGCCGGGGTGATGGCGGTGAAAAGTTGCGCAGGCGAGAATGGCAGTGCCGCGCCGCGCGTATACAAGGGGTCGCGCTTTGGATATAATGTTCAGACAAATAAGAGCTCCCTCACCTCATATGGTAGATTATGGGAGGTAAGGTTTGTCGTTTGACAGCATCAGGCCGCTGCGCGGGACCCTTTACCGGCGCGAGGTGGTGGGCGACATGGCGCGGGTCATCGCCCCCCCTTATGACGTCATCGGCGAGGAGGAGCAGAAGGTCCTGCTCGCGCGCTCTCCTTACAACATCGTCAGGCTGATCCTTCCCCTGCCGGGAGGGGCACCGGAATTCTGGGACCAGGCCGCCGCCCTCTTCTCCAGCTGGAAGCGGGAGGGGGTGCTCGGTTTGGACGATGGTCCGGGCGTATATGTCTACCGTCAGACCTTCGCGCATCCCGCCTCGGGGACTTTGAGCCGTACCGGCCTGCTTGCCGCCGTGAGGTGCACGGACCTGGAGAGCGGGATGGTCCTTCCCCACGAAAGGACCTTTCCGCGCACCCGCTCGCAGCGTCTTAGCCTGCTGCGCGCGTGCAGGGCGAACTTCAGCCAGGTGTTCATGGTCTTCCGCGACCCCGCTGGGGAGGTCCTGGAGCTCATCGAACGGGCGGTCTCCGCCGAGCCATTTCTCGCGTTCCGCGACTGCGAGGGGATGGAACATGAGCTTTGGAGGATGGGGTACGGCGCGGGCGCGGAGGAGATCTGCCGCCGCCTGGAGGGAAGAAGGCTGATCATCGCGGACGGACACCATCGCTACGAGACCGCCCTCGCCTACGCACGCGAGGACTCCGCGGCTTACGCGGCCGGGCACCCACGCGCATTCGTCTCCGCGGTGCTCTTCCGTTCCGAGGACCCCGGATTGCTCATCCTGCCGGTGCACAGGGTGCTGAGGCGCCTGCCCCTTCCCGCCCGGGAGACGGTCCGCAGACTCGACGGGATGTTCGAGGTGGAGAGGGTCGACGACGGAGAATGGAGGACGGGGAAAGGGATGCCGGGCGGCGCAGGTGCCGAGACGGAGGGCGGCAGGCCTGTCTTTCATATGCTCACGCGGGAGGGAGCATGGAGGCTGGTGCTCCGGGAGGGGGTGGAGGCGGCCGCGCGGCCGGAAGAGGGCAGCAGCGCCAGATGGAGGCGCCTGGATGTCAGCCTCCTGCATTCTCTGGTGTTCGGGGAGGCCCTGGGCATGGAGGCGGGGGAGCTGGCCGAAAAAGGAGAGCTCTTCTTCACCCCCTGGGAGGAGGAGGTGGCCGCCGCCCTGGAGGGGGGCGCGGCGGAGGCGGCATTCATGCTGCGCGCCACCAGCATGGAGGAGATCTGGGAGATCGCGGAGGGCGGGGAGCGCATGCCCCACAAGAGCTCCTATTTTCACCCCAAGCTGCCCTCGGGGCTGGTGGTCTACGACCACGAGACGGCCTTCCCTTGAGGAAAGCCCAAGGGGCCGCAGGCCGTGAACGGAGGCCCTCGGGCGCGATTTCGGAGACGGGGGTCCCGGGACGCGGATACCGCTGCAGACCGGGGGCGGCACATCTTGGGCAGGCGAAGGCAGTGGGATCGGCGTATTCCTTTTCCACTAGTGTTAACCTATACTTAACATATGTCTGAGAAGCCGGGAGGGAGAAGAGCGAAGAAAAGGGGGCCCGCGAGGGGAAACCTGCTGAAGGTCTCCCAGGTGGCGCGGGCCACCGGGGTCTCCACCTCTGCGATCAACTATTACGTGCGCATCGGGCTGCTGCCTCCGCCGGTGAAAACACATAAGAACATGGCCTACTACGACCCCTCCTATATCCAGATGATCAACTACATCCGGCGCCTGCAGGTGCAGAGACATCTTCCGCTGGAGAAGATCAGGGAGATAATGGCCGCCAAGGTGAAGATCTGGCGCGAGGTGGGCGCGGAGCCGGGGCGTCTGGTGGGAGAGATGTTCGGCGATGAAAGAGGAGAGCAGGAAGGTGGGGTCGAGGACGCGCGCCGCAGGATCATGCGCGCCGCGAGCAGGCTCTTCTCCGGCAAGGGATACTACGATACCACCCAGGAGGACATCATCGACCTGGCGGGGGTATCCCTGGGGGAGTTTCACCAGCATTACTCGGGCAAGGAAGACCTCCTGCTGGACCTGGCGGAGGAGGGAGTGCGCGAATTCCGCAAGCGGGTCTCGGAGGAGATAGCGGCGGTCCCGGACATGCTGGAGCGCATACGCATCGCCATCCCCGTGGCCTTCCAGGTTATCGTGGAGAACCGCGAGATATACACCCTCTATCTCGAGGATTCCGTGCTCTCCGATACCCCCTACGAGCGCAAGCTCTCCCAGATCATGACCCTCATCACCAATGACCTGAGGGTCACCCTCAGCCGGGGGATCAAGGAGGGTTCCATCAGGAAGCTGCACCCGGACATCGTGGCCTATGCCATCATCGGGCAACTGGTGAGGCTGGCGAACTACTGGATGGAAGACCCTCTGAAGCACAACATGGAGGAGATAACCAGGGAGGCGGTGGAGTTCGTCACCCGCGCGCTTAAGCCGTGACCTACTGTCTCTGTAACCCCGGCCACCGGATCGCCCTGCCTGCATGGATCGCATGGTCCTCGTACGCCGCGCCGCCCGGCCAGGCCCGCTCAGGGGTCATCCCTACACGGTCAGAGGAACGGCGGGAAGCCCCCGGTCCTTTTATGTGATATGGCGCCCGCTTCCCGCGCGGGCATGGGCCGGAAGACGCGGCTGCCTGCCCGTACACAGCGGTCCTCACGGCGGGACAGGGTGATGCGTGATGCCGGTGTAAAGAGAGGGAAAAGCCCGCCGGGCATGGTGAGGGATCAGGAAAGGCGGCGTATCACCCACTCGCAGTGACCGTCTCCGCGCGGCAGCGAACGCGTGATCTCGAAACCCAGGCTCGGGTCCACCGCCTGCAGCCAGTCGCGGAAGATGGTGTTGTCCACGAACTCGCAGGGGACGTGCTTCTCGCGGCCGGAACGCGAGAGGTTGTCCCACCAGGAGCATCTGCGCACGCGGAAGACTATGGATTCCCCGTCCAACTCCCCCTCGCACTCCGTTCCGTCCACGCGGCACAAGGTCTCCATGAGGAAGTTGACCGTCGCGAGGTCCACGGGCCCGCCATCCCCTATGGCCAGACCCTTCATGCGCGCCAGTCTCTTCATGAGCACCCTGCCGTAGGCCTTCCACACCTCGAGGTCGAGCTCCAGGGCCGCCTGGAACCCGTAACGCTTCTCGACCTCCATGAACCACAGACCGTCTATGGCGGTCAGGGCGCCCAGGCGCAGCTTCTCTAGCTCCTCCCCATCTATCTCCACCGTTTACCTCCCGCGGACTTGAGGGCCGAGGACAGCCCGCGTCCCCGGCACCATACGCTTTTCCTTCCTACGGGGACATGATAGCACTCCTCTCCGCCGCGCGGGCGGAGAGGGCGGGAGCGGCGTTTTGACATGGGGCGTTGTGCTCAGCGCCTCTTCCGTGGATCGGCGGTGTTGCCCGGGGTAAGGAGGGTCGCGGGAACGGCGAGAGAGCAGGGAAGGCGGGGCGACGCGTCCGTGCCGCACCGCGCCGGGTTTATAATAATTACGGCGCGGACCCCGAGCCGCGCCGCGGCGGATGGTTCACCGCGTGGCGGGACCGCGGGCAGGTCGTATCATCCTCGGGTGAGCGGGAAGAAGGAGATGAGGAACGAGGCGAGCTTCGGCGCGGGCAGGGTCGGACATCACCCGGTGCTGGAGACATTCAGCGGAGGACGCGAGGTGGTCATCTTCCTTGACGGTGAGCCGGTGGCGGCGAGGGAGGGCGAGCCGGTGGCAGCGGCCCTCTACGCCGCGGGCATGCGGACGATGCGCCGCGCGAGGCGCGGAGGCGAGCCCCGGGGTCCCTTCTGCATGATCGGCCGCTGCACGGAATGCTGCATGACCGTGGACGGGGTCTCCAACGTGCGCACCTGCCGCACCCCGGTGAGGGAGGGCATGCGCGTCGAGACGCAACGGGGGGAGCCAAGGAGTTGAGCCTGCCCGTGGAGGAACGGGAGATGGCGGTGGTGGGGTGCGGGCCCGCGGGCATGTGCGCCGCCTCGGTGGCTGCCGCAGCGGGTGTGGAGGTGGTGCTGCTGGACGAGAACGACCGCCCCGGAGGGCAGCTCACCAAGCAGATACACCGTTTCTTCGGCTCTCGGCGGCACGGAGCCGGGAGACGCGGCTTCGAGATCGCCGCGGAGCTGGCCCGGGAGTGCGAGGAGGCGGGGGTGGAGATGCGGCTGTCCTCCACCGTCCTGGGATTCTTTCCCAGCGGAGACCTGATGGTGGAGGGAGGCGAGGGGGTGTACCTGATGCGGGCTCGCGCCGTGGTGGTGGCCACGGGCGCCTCGGAGAAGAGTCTGGCCTTCCCCGGGTGGACCCTCCCGGGGGTGATGGGGGCGGGAGCGGCGCAGACCCTGGTCAACCTCCACGGCGTCCTTCCGGGCGGGAGGGTGCTCATGGTGGGAGCGGGCAACGTCGGCCTCATCGTGAGCTACCAGTTGCTGCAGGCGGGCGCGGAGGTGGTGGGGATACTCGACGTATCCGAGCGTGCGGGAGGATACGAGGTACACCAGCGGCGCGTGCGCAGGGAAGGGGTGCCTTTCTACCTCGGACACAGGGTGCTCGAGGCTCGGGGCGAGGAGGGTGTGGAGGAGGTGTTGTTCGAGAAGGTGGGGGGAGGGGGAAGGAAGACGGTAAGGGCGGACGCCGTCTGCCTTGCGGTGGGCCTCTCTCCCCTGGTGGAGCTGGCGGCGATGCGCGGATGCGGGATGGATTACCGCCGGGAGCTGGGCGGTTTCTTGCCCCGGCACGACGGGGACATGCGCACCGACCAGCGCGGCGTGTACGTCGCAGGCGACGCGGCGGGGGTGGAGGAGGCCTCCGTGGCCATGGAGGAGGGAAGGATGGCCGGGATCTCCGCCGCCGAGGACCTCGGCAGGCTGGATAGCGATGAGGCGGAGAAGGCCAGGGAAGAGGTACGCCGCTACCTGCGGGCCCTGCGGGGCGGCAGGTACGGAGAGGCGAAGCGAGCGGCGAAGGAGGACATGCATTGCGCGTGAGCGGGATGTCGCCCGGCGGGGACGACGCCTGGTCGCTCTCCTGGGAGAGGGCGGCCTCGGGGCCGGTGGCGGTGGTGGACTGCCGCGAGGAGATCCCCTGCGATCCCTGCGAGGAGGCATGCGCCAGGGGGGCCATCATGGTGGGCGAGGAGATATGCGCGCCCCCGCGTTTCGATCCCCGGCGCTGTGACGGATGCGGCAGGTGCGTGGCCCTGTGCCCGGGCATGGCCATCTTCCTCCTCGACCGTTCCGGGGGGGACGGGCGGGCGAGGGTCACCGTCCCCTACGAGATGGGCGGGGAGATAGGCGCGGGCCGCGAGATGTGGGCCGTGGACGGGGATGGGAATCCCCTCGGGAGGTGCGAGGTGGTGGGCGTGCGAAGGGTGGGCGGCCGCACGGGGACCTCCCTGGTCACGGTGGAGGTGGAGGAAGGCCGGGCGCTAAAGGTCAGGGGCGTGAGAGACCGACTAATCCCATGGGAGGCGCGGCCTGCGCCGGACGAGGAGCCGCGGGGAGGCGAATGTCTCCTCTGCCGCTGCGAGGAGGTGAGCGGCTCACGCGTGCGGGAGGAGGCGTCATGGCTCGCCTCTCTGCGTTCCCTGCGGCGCCTTACGCGCGCGGGACTGGGGTACTGCCAGGGCAGGTTCTGCCAGGACCTGGTGCGGGAGGAGCTGTCCCGGGCGCGGGGGTTCGATGAGGGCGCCGCGGGGACCTTCCGGTCGCGGCCGCCGGTGAGGCCGGTGAAGCTGGGAAAATTAGGGGGAGAAGATGCCTGAGGTGATGAGCTCGGAAGTGGTGGTCATCGGAGGCGGGGTGATCGGCGCCGCCATAGCCTATTACCTGTGCAAGGAAGGCGCCGAGGTGATGATCGTGGAGGAGGAGGACCTGGCGAGCGGGGCCTCCGGCGCCTGCGACGGGTTCGTCTCCCTGCAGACCAAGCAGCCGGGCGCGCACCTGGAGCTGGCGCGCGAGAGCGCGGCGCTCTTCTCGTACCTGGCCGAGGATCTCGACGACGACATCGAATACAATCCCTGCGGGGGCATGATGCTGGCGACCACGCAGGAACAGCTGAAGGAGCTGAAGGCGAGGGCCAAGAAACTGCAGGCCGCGGGGCTGGAGGTGGAGATGCTCACCCCCTCGGACCTGAAGTCGCGTCTTCCGGAGGTGGGCGGGGACATAAAGGGGGCCTCCTACTGCGCCCAGGACGCCCAGGTGAACCCCATAGCCCTCACCCTGGGGCTCGCGCGCAAGGCCCAGGAGATGGGGGCCACCATCCTCCAGGGCACGAGGGTGGAGAACATCGTGGTCACCAACAACCGCGTGCGCGAGGTGCACACCAGCCGCGGGAGCATCCACTCCCGGCGCGTGGTCTGCGCGGCGGGGAGGGGTTCCAACCAGATCGGGAAGATGATCATCGTGGACATCCCGGTGATGCCGCAGCGCGGCCAGATACTGGTGACCGAGGCCAGGGAGCGCATGCTGGACGTGATCCTCTACGGGGCGGAATATCTCGGGACCAAGGGGAACATCGCCGAGCTCATGCCCCGGGACGAGGAGGCGGTGAAGCTGGGTCTGGGCTTCACGGCGGAGCAGACCGCCAGCGGCAACTTCCTCCTGGGAAGCACGCGCGAGTTCGCGGGTGCGGACGCCAGCACCACCCCTGAGGCCATGAACGCCATCGCCAGGAACGCCATGTACTACCTACCCTGGATAAAGGAGCTGGACGTCATCCGCTCCTTCGCCGGGCTGCGACCGTATTCTCCCGACGGCCTTCCCATCCTGGGGACGGTGAAGGGAGTGCGGGGGTTCTTCATCGCCACGGGGCACTCCGGGGACGGCATCTGCCTGGCTCCCGTAACCGGCAAGCTCCTCAGCGAGCTGGTGCTGGACGGCGAGACCAGCCTGGATATCGAGCCCTTCTCCCTCTACCGCTTCAAGTGAGCGAAGCGGCCAGGATCACCTGCTGTCATGGTGAAGCGGCCCGGTCGGCCCGGGCCTGAGGGAAAAGATACCGGGGCATTTCCCTTTAAACCGGTAAGGTCTGCGGTTATGGTTGCGTCGCCGGGGGTCATCTATAATCGTAATAAACACCGACCCGCGAGGAGGGAGGCTTGAAGGTACTGTTCGTCTATCCCGATTACAAGGTGAACGTGGATCCCCATGACGGACGCATGCTGGGGGTGGAGGAGGGCGGCTGGTACATGGAGGGTATCGCCAGCCTCTCCGCGGTCCTCAAGCGGGCCGGGCACGAGGTCTCCCTCTATCACCTCACCGCTCCCGCGGCCAGGGAGACCTTCCAGGCGGAGCTGCGGCGCGAGGCGCCGGACCTGCTGGGGTTCGTGACCATGACCCGCGAGTACCCGCAGGTGAAGGAGTACGTGCTGTGGGCCAGGGACGCCGTGGAGGCCCCGGTGATCTGCGGCAGCTACCATCCCACCACCCTCCCCGAGGAGGTCATCGCCACCGAGGGGGTGGACATGTTGTGTCGGGGCGAGGGAGAGGCGGCGGTCCTGGAGCTGGTGCGGAGGATGGACGCGGGCGAGGACTACCGGGACGTGGAGAGCATCTGGGTGCGTGACGGCGGGACCGTGCACCGCAACCCCGTTCGGCCCCTCATCGAGGATATCGACACCCTCCCCCTGCCCGACTTCGGGGTGTTCGATTTCCGCAAGCTGCTGTCCACGCGGATCAACACCGGCGTGGTCATCCTCTCCCGCGGGTGCCCATACAGCTGCACCTACTGCTCCAACAAGAGGATGCGCGACATATATCCCAACAAGAACCGCTATTCCCGCTTCCACAGCCCCGAGTACAGCATCGAATACCTGAAGAAGCTGCTGGCCACCTACCCCCGCATCGAGTACCTGAACTTCCGCGACGATATCCTGCCCTGGAAGGGGGGTTGGCTGGAGCGCTTCACCGAGCTCTACCGCAGGGAGATAGCCCTTCCCTTCATCTGCAACTACCGCGCCAACCTGGTCACGCCGGAGATCGTGCGCATGCTGCGCCGCGCGGGGTGCTACCAGATGTTCTTCGGGGTGGAGAGCGGAAACGACTATATCCGCAACCAGGTGCTGAACCGCCACATGAGCCGGGAGAAGATAGAGCAGGCCTTCGAGGCCTGCAGGGAGGCGGGGATCAAGACCGTGGCCTACAACATGGTGGGGCTTCCCTACGAGGACAAGTCCCGGATCCTGGACACCATCAAGCTCAACGCCCGCATAAAGGCGGACCATTCCCTGAGCCCGGTCTATTATCCCTACCCCGACACCCCCCTTTTCGAAACCGCGGTGCGCGAGGGGTGGGTGCCGCCGGCGTACGACTACCGCGAGGACCGCTTCGTAGACCAGCCCACTCTCCCGCGGGAACAGCTCTACTTCGCTCGCTACTACTTCCGCCCCTTCGTGAGAATCTACCGCGGGCTGGAGCGGCTGCCCGCCTTCCTGGGGCGGAGGTTGGAGAAGGCGGTGGACGCGCTGTTCGTGAGCCCCCGCCTCCCCCACCGGACCCTGGTGAGGGCGGCGAGGGCGAGCGAGAGGGCGCGGGAGGGCGCAAAGGAGTTCCTGCGCCGGCGCTTCCCGGACCTCTTCCTCTGGATAAGGGACCACGTGCGGGGAGTGAGGTGAGGATGACGGAGGCCCGGCCGGCGTTGGCGGGACGCGCGAGGAAAGAGGCGCCGCAGGCCGCTGAAGGGCGGCGGAGAGGCTCCGATGGGAGCGGGGGGGCGAGGGATGGCGGAATGCGTTAGCTGCGGAAGGGAGATCCCCCAGGGCAGGCTGTTCTGCGACCAGTGTTACGCCCGCATGAAGGGAAGGATGGGTCCGCGCAGGAAAGGCGAGGTCCCGCCCGAGGCGGGGGCCGCGGCGAGCCCCCACTACCGTTCCTCCGCATCCGCGCCGGGGGGAGAGGCGGCGCCGGATAACATCTCCGTGCTGGGGGAAGGCAGAGCGTCCGGGTCGGCGGGGGCGAGGGCCGTTCTCACCCCACCCGCGCAGAAAAAGGTGGTATCCATGCGACCGCTGGCGGAAAAGGGAGCCGGGGAGAAGGGTAGAGCCGCGAAGAAGTTCACCATCACCATCACCTTCAGCGAAAAGACCTACGAGCGCATCTCGCGCATGAAGCGCAGGCTGAAGGGGGAGGGCAGAAAAAAAGGGAAGGAGAAGCCCTCGGGGACGGCGGTGACGCCCATGCCCCGGGAGGGAAGAAAACGGGGAAAGAGGGGCCCCTACGGAAGGCCGGCGCTGCGGGCGGTGGACGGCACGGGCGTGCCGGGCGGCGGGGGGCGAAAAGGCCCGGCGGGCATGCTCCTCCACCGCGCGCGTCCCTGGGACTGGGGAGACCGCTTCGCCGTGGCCACTGCCACCTGCGGGGCGGCTGCGGTGGCGGTCTTTTCCTTCCTGGCTTGGGTAAGGGTGAGATGGGTCTCCCAGGGGGGAGGCGCCCTTCAGGAGGTGGGGGTGAGGGGCGTGGACCTGGGAGGGCCGGTGTATGCGGCGATGGCGCTGGCGGTCCTGGCGTGGTGCTTTATGGCCGCCGCCCTCATCCTGGGAGGAGAGAGGCTTAAGGTGGATTTCGGGGTGGTGCTGCTGCTGGCGGGCCTGGTGATCATCCCCCTGGTGTTCGTGGCCCTGTCCGGAAACAGCGGCGTATACAACGCTGCCATGAAGGCGGCGTGGAGGAAAAACCTGGCAATACCCGCGGAGGCGGCCGGGTACGAGAGGCACGCCGTCTGGCCTTCCTATCTCATGGTCTTGGGCGGCCTCGCCGTGTCCTTCGCGGGCCTGGTCCGGCTCTCGGAGCGCGGACCGAAAGCGGCGGACAGAGGGGCCGCCGGAGGCGAAGGGGGGTCTTGATGGAAGAGGCGTATCGCCTGCTCTCCGAGGCGAGGGCCATGCTGGATGAGCACAGACACCTGGACGCCGCCCCCCTGCTGGAGAGGGCGAAAGCACTGGAGCCCGGCAGGGGGTCCATCGTGGAGGCGCTGGGAATCGCCTACTACAACAGCGGGCGCCACGAGCTGGCCATGCGGGAGTTCGAGGAGGCCCTGGAGATCGATCCCACCAACCATTTCGCACGCTACGGGCTGAGCCGCTGCCTGAGCAGCGCGGGCCGGCTGCAGCATGCCATCGGCCAGGTTAAGCTGGCCATGGCCATGGCCCCGGAGGTGGAGCTGTACGGCAGCGCCCTCGCCCGCTACCAGCGGGAGCTGGGACGTCAGGCCCGTGGCCGGGAAGAGGAGCGGGGGACGGGGTGGCGGCCATAGAACCTTACCGGGCCATATTCATGGACATGGACGGCGTGGTGTACCTAGACCGCGAGCCCATCCCCGACGCCGTGGAGTTCATAGCCGCGGCGCGTGCCGCGGGAAAGCGCCTGCTCTTCCTAACCAACAACTCCCGCCTCTCCCGCCGCCAGTACCGCGACAAGCTGGCCGGGATGGGTATAGCGGCAGAGGAGGATGAGATCCTCACCTCCGCCACCGCCACGGCGGATTTTCTCGCCGAGAACTACCGCATGGAGGGAAAGAGCGCATATTTCCTAGGTGGTCCGGGGCTGCAGGAGGAGCTAGGCCGGACCGGGCTCGCCCTGCCGACGGGGGAGGAGGGCAGGCACGCCGACTTCGTGGTGGTGGGATGGGACACGGAGCTCACCTATGACAAGCTGCGCATCGCCTGCCTAGCGCTGCACGCCGGAGCCGTCTTCGTGGGCACCAACGCAGATGCCACCTATCCCGCCCCGGACGGTCTCTGGCCCGGCGCGGGCTCCATCCTGGCGGCGCTGGAGAGGGCGGCGGGAAGAGAGGCCTTGGTGGTGGGCAAGCCCAACCCCTTTATGATGGAGATGGCCCTGGGACGGGCGGGGAGCCGCGCGGACGAGACCCTCATCATCGGGGACCGCCTGGAGACGGACGTGCTGGGCGGGTGGAGGGCGGGCCTCGACACCTGCCTGGTGCTCACGGGGGTGTCCAGGAGAGAGGACCTGGAGGGCTTCACCCCCCGGCCGGACATGGTGGTGGAGAGCCTGCGGGAGCTGTTGTGAGACGCGAGGGGGCGCGGGAGTGGACGCGGGGGCTCTACCGCCGGTGGCTGCCGCCGGGCCCCGATGCCCATACCACCTACCTGCATCTGGCCCGCGTGCACTGTCCCCTCGGGGGACGGGTGGTGGACCTGGGATGTGGGGAGGAGGACTATCTGGCGGAGCTGGAGGAGGTGGCGGGCGAGCTCGTGGGTGTGGATGCGAGGCCGGTGGCAGGCCGTTACGGGCGCTATCTCCAGGCGGACCTGGAGGGCGAGCTGCCCCTGGAGCCGGGAAGCGTGGACCTGGCGGCCTGCAAGTTCCTCCTCGAGCACCTGGAGGACCCCGTGCGGTTCATGCGCGCCGTGCGCGAGGCGCTGGTCCCCGGGGGGAGGTTACTCGTCCTCACCGCCAACGTCCTCTATTATCCCTACGCCGCGAACTTCGTCCTCTCCAGGCTGCTGTCCCAGGAGGCGCGCATGCGCCTGGTGGGGCGCGTGAGCGGGAGGCGGCCCGGGGAGATATTCCCGGTACGCTACCGCTGCAACACGCCCGGAGCCCTGCGCGCGGCCATGGAGGGTGCGGGGTACGAGGTGCAGCACCTGCGCACCTATCCGGATTACCTGGTGAGCGCGGTGAACCGTCCCCTGGGGGCGATGGCGGTGGCCTACGAGAAGGCCGTCGCGCTGCTCGGCCTGGAGGGGGCGGGAGGTTTCATGGTGGCCATGGGAGGCCGGCGGTGAGGGGGGGCGATAGGTGATGCTCCCCCTCTTTGACCGCAATCCCACCCGCAGGGTGCCGGGGGTCACCCTGGCCCTCATCCTCGCCAACTTCGCCGTCTTCCTGTTCGCTCTCACCCTCTCGCCCTCCCGCTACGACGCCTTCCTCTATCGCTATTCCGTGGTGCCTTGGGAGATCGTGCACGCCGCGCCCCTGCCCTATCCCGCGCTGCAGCAGCTCTTCTCGGGACCCGTGCCCGAGGTCTCCGGGAAGATCGTCTACCTCACCCTGCTCACCTCGCTCTTCCTGCACGAGGGATGGCTGCATATCCTGGGGAACATGCTCTTCCTCTGGATATTCGGCAACAACGTAGAGGACGTCATGGGCCACCTCGGCTTCGCGGCCTTCTATCTCCTGTGCGGGCTCTTCGGAACCCTGGCCCACGTGGCCGTCTATCCCCAGAGCTTCAGCCTCCTCCTGGGGGCGAGCGGGGCCATCTCCGGGGTCATGGGGGCATACCTGATCCTCTACCCGCGGGCCTGGATCTTCACCTGGGTGGCCTTCTTCATCCTTCCCGTGCCCGCCTTCGTGGTCATCGGGATATGGATCGCTTTGCAGGTCGTTCAAGGCCTGACCTCGGTGGGGATGAGCGCGGGGGGCACCGCCTGGTTCGCACATCTCGGGGGGGTGGCCATGGGACTCACGGTAACCGCGGCGTTCTACCCCGTGCTGCGACGGAGGCGGGACGAGCTCGCCCTGATGCCGGAGGCGCACTGGTGGCAGCGGGGAGGAACGGGCGGCGGGACGGACACGGGGCCCTTCTGACCGCGGCCGCGCCCGAAGGCATCTGCGCCCTGAAGTCAAGCGGTGGTCCGCATGGAGGAGCGGCATGCGGAAGGCGTTACTTGTCGGCGGCCAGGAGGATGGGATAGGGGTTGATGGCCGCGCCCCCTCCGGGATGGATCTCGAAGTGCAGGTGCGGAGGGCCGCCCACCGCATTCCCGGTATCCCCCACGTAACCGATCACCGTGCCCGCGGCCACGTGCCCCGTGGCTCCGAAGCGCTGCAGGTGCATGTAGTAGTAGACGTTGCCGTCATCCCCCGCCAGGCGTACGTAGAGACCCGCGTTCTTGCCCTCCCCCTGGTTGACGGTGCCCGAGACGCAGGCCACGCAGGGAGTGCCCATGGCCGCGAAGACGTCGCATCCCTGGTGGAGGTGGCCTCGCCGGGGGGCGTGCCAGTCGTTGGTGAAGGAATGGGGGCCGTTCACGGGGAAGATGAAATTGCCTATGGGGGTCATCCTCGGGGTTCCGCCCCCGCCCCGCTGGGCGAGGAGCTCGAGGATCTCCTTGTTCACCGCCTCGAGGTATTTCTGCTGCTCCTGCAGGGAAGCCTCCATGGCCTGGCGCTTGGCGTTCACCGATCCCACCAACTGCATCTGCCGGGCCTCCTGCTCCTCCAGGGACCTCTGCCGCTGCCCGATCTCCTCGCGCAGGCGCTTCATCTCCCGGAAGATCTCCGCGTCCCGGTTCCCGATATAGGAGAAGAAGTCGTAGCGGGAGAAGAGGTCCTCGAGACTGGTGGCCTCGATGAGCACCTCCAGGGAGGTCACCTCTCCCGACTTGTAGATGGAGCGCAGGCGCTCGTTGAGGATGGTGCGCGCTCGTTTGTAGTCCGCCTGGGCCTTCTCCAGCGCCAGCCGGTTCTCCTCAACCTGGGAGCGGATGAGTTCGTACTCGTTGACCGCGAGGGTGTATTCCTGGGCGAGCCTCTGGGACTCCGCCTTCATGCTCTCGATCTGGCGGCGCACGCGCTCCGCCTCCGCCTGCTTCTCCTCCAGGGTCGCGGCGCCGGCGTGGAGGGGGATCACGCACATCATCAACAGGCACGCCAGCGCCAGCACCCCCGAGCGCACAGACCTGGCCGCGGTCAAGACGCCTCCCTTTATATATGCCTTTCGTGGGGACCGTCATCCCCCGCTTTCCTACAGGGACAATATAGCATACGTCGGTGTCCCTTGACCGCATCGCGGTCGCCGGCACGCCGTGCGCTTGTCCCGGGGTCGCGAGGCCGCTCACCTCCGGGCCTCGCGCGTCCGTGGTCGATGCCGGCCGGGGTCCTTCTTTACCCGGGCTGCGGAGGCCCTCCCCCATGTGGGTTATCGGCAACTCCGTGGTTTGATATAACCATTGTTATTAGATCATGCTGTTGTTATTGATGTCATGTAAAGTAAATTACGGATACGAGTCGAGCCTCCGGGCGTCTGCTACAATCGAGGGCGTGGCCCGGCGACGGCGGGGGGCCGTTGCCTGACCGCCGCGCCGGCGGCGGGCGCGGGCGCGGATCCTCCTTCCTCGACATCGGTAGGAGTCGGGAGGAGCTGGGGCCCGGAGCGGCGGGATGAAGGTCGAGGGAGACTGGCCGTGCTGTCACTGCTGGAGGTGGAGAAGGAATACGACGGGATGATGGCCCTGGCGGGGGTGAGCATATCCATTCCGGCCGGGGAGACCTTCGGGCTCATCGGGCCCAACGGGGCGGGCAAGACCACCCTCATCCGCATCCTCTCCGGGCAGACGGCTCCCACGCGCGGCGAGATACGCTTTCAGGGTCGCAGGGTGGATGCCCGGGAGCGGGATTACCGTTCCCGCATCGGCCTCGTGCCCCAGGAACCCGCCTTCTACGGGCGCCTGACGGCGCGGGAGAACCTCGCCCTGGTGGGGAGGCTGTACGGGCTGGGAAAGAGCGAGACCGCCTCCAGGGTCGGGGAGCTGCTGGCCTGGTCGGGCCTGGAGGAGCATGCCGACCGGCAGGCGCGCCTGTTCTCCCGCGGCATGCTGCAGCGCCTCAGCCTGGCCATGGGGTTGGTGCACTCCCCGGAGATGGTGTTTATGGACGAGCCCACCTCGGGGCTGGATCCGGAGGCGCGCAGCGCCCTGTTGGAGCTCATCTCCCGCCTCTCCGCGGAGGGCAGGACGGTCCTGGTCACCACCCACAACATGGAGGAGGCGGACCACGTCTGCTCGCGCATCGCCATCCTGGTGAAGGGCCGCGTCAGGGAGGTGGGGACTCCGCGCGAGATAAAGGGCCTGCTGGGAGCGGACAGGCTGGAGCTGCGGCTGCAAGAGGGAGGCGAAGGCCCGCTCTCCCAGGTCTGCGGGCGTCTGGGCCTCGTCTGGAAGAGGGAGGGCGAGCTGTTCGTGATCACCGGCGAGGACATCCCCGGCAAGCTGCCCGAGATCGTCTCGGGGCTCTCCGGATGGCTGCGCGACCTCCGCTACCGCGAGGTGACGCTGGAGGACGCCTTTCTCCGCTTCATGCGGGAGGTGGAGGAATGAGAGGGTGGCGGTACCTCCTCATCAAGGACGGGAAGCTCATCCTGCGCAACCGGCTGCTGCTGGTGGTGCTGGTGGTCTACCCCTTCCTCATCATGGGGATCATGGGGGCGGCCTTCTACGACGCGGGGCGCCCCGTTCCCCTAGGCCTGGTCAACCTGGACCGCGCGGACGCGGGGGAGATCGCATGGGTGGGAGTGGCGACGGATGCCGCGGCCTCCCTGGAGAGGCGTTTCCGGCGCAGGGCGGTGCGGGTGACGCAGTTCCAGGGTCGGGAGGAAGCCGAGGAAGCCCTGCTCTCCGGTCGGGTAAGCATGCTCTTCGTCTCCCTTCAGGAAGGAGAGCCGTCATCCTGGCTGGGCGCCGACCTCACCGCTGAAGGCGTGGAGTTGACCCTGGAGGACGCGGAGAGCACCGCCTCGACGCGAGACTACGCCACCTGCGAGGAGGCCCTGAGGCCGCGCGGGGGCGAGGGCAACGACCTCCTGCTGGCCCTGCGCGAGGAGGACTTTCCGCACCTCGGGGAGAGCATCTGGCTCGACCGCGAGAGCTACGATGCCGCGGCCTTGATAAGCCGTTTTTCCTCCGGGGTTGCCGAGGTGACGGAGTACGGCAGCGAGGAAGAGGCCCGCGAGGCTCTGGCACGGGGCGGCGTCGACGCGGCCATCGTGCTTCCCCGCGCCTTCGTCTACCGCCTGAAGACGCTCAACGAGACGGCGCGGGTGCCGGTGGTCATCGACCAGTCCAACCTGGTGAAGGCGGAGTTCGCGGAGACGAGCATCCGGGGCTTCCTCTCGCACGTCAAGGACGGGGTGGCGGAGGAGAAGATGCGGGCGGTGGTGGCCGGCCTCTACGTGCTGGTGAGCGGGGGAGATTTTTTCGGCACCGAGGTGGTGGGCCTGGCCCAGATCAGGGAGAACCTGGAAACCATCAAGGAGGCCCTCGCCGACCGTCCCGAACTGGCGGGGCTGGTGGAGGGGGGCATCGACCTCGCGACCACGGTGGTGGAGGACATCGAGGAAGCGGCGGACTACCTCAAGGGCACCGCGCTCCCCATAGAGCTGGACATCTCCTCCACGGCGGGCAGACCGCTCTCGGCGCGGGACGCCGCGGTGCCCGCCCTCATCGCCCTCTCCATCCTCTGGACGGGGGTACTCTGCGGCGCCATCCTCATGGTCCTCGAGGACGAGGAGGGCATGCGGGCGAGGATAGCCCTCACCGAGACCGGCCCCCTGGCGCTGGTGGGCTCCAAACTGCTGCTGGCCACCGCCGTGGTCTTCGCGCAGTCGGCGGTGATGTTGGCCATCGCGGTCACCGTCTTCGGCGTATTCGCCTCCAACGCCCTCCTGGCCCTGCTGGTGATCGCGGCGGCCTCTTTTTCCTGTATCGGTATCGGGCTGGTCATCGCCGCCTTCGCCCGCCAGGTGGCGGGGGCGGTGATCATGAGCGTGCTGGTGAGTTTCCCCCTCATCTTCATGACCGGGGCGGTCTACCCCCTGTCGCAGATGCCCTCCTTCATGCAGTGGGCAGCGCACGCCGTGCCCCTCACCTATGCCATCGACGCCCTCTCCGGGGTCATGCTCAGAGGGGAGGGCGCGGCGGAGGTGGCGGGGCGGCTGGGCATCCTTTTGGCCTTCGGCGCGGTACTGCTGGCGGCGGGATCGCTCCTGGCGCGGCGGCGGGACGGCGGATGAGGGCGGCACGGCCGGTGGCGCCGGGCGGCGGCGACACCTCCATATGTTAAAATTACCCTGAGTTCAGGCGGCGGAAAGAGGGGAGAGCCATGGATTATTTCAACCCGGTGGAGATACTGGAACGGGGCGAGCTCGAGGAACTGAAACTGCGCAGGCTGCGGGAGACGGTGGAACGGCTGTATCGCCAGGTGCCCTTCTACCGGCGCAGGCTGGAGGAGGCCGGCTTCGAGCCGGGGGACCTGCGCACCCTCGAGGACCTGGAAAGACTTCCCTTCACCACCAAGGACGACTTGCGCGACAACTATCCCTTCGGGCTCTTCGCGGTGCCCATGCGCGACATCGTGAGGATCCACGCCTCCAGCGGGACCACCGGGAAGCCCACGGTGGTGGGATACACCGCCTCCGATATCCGGACATGGGCGGATCTGGTGGCGCGCACCATCGTCGCCGCGGGCGGCACGCCCGACGACATCGTGCACGTGGCCTACGGCTACGGCCTCTTCACCGGGGGGCTGGGGCTGCACTACGGGGCGGAGATGCTCGGCGCCACCGCCCTGCCCATGTCCGGAGGCAACACCAAGCGGCAAGTAAGGCTCATGGTAGATTTTGGCAGCACCATCCTGTGCTGCACGCCGTCCTACGCCCTCAACATAGCCGAGGTGATGCGCGAGATGGGCATCTCCCGGGAGCAGGTGAAGCTGAAGTCGGCCATCCTGGGGGCCGAGCCCTGGTCTGACGAGATGCGGCGCCAGATAGAGCAGGAACTCTCCCTCTCCGCCCACGACATCTACGGGCTCTCCGAGGTGGTGGGCCCGGGGGTGTCCATCGAATGCGGCGAGAAGAAAGGCCTGCACGTCTTCGAGGACTGCTTCATACCGGAGATCATCGATCCCGCCACCGGCAGGGTGCTGCCGCCGGGAGAGAAAGGGGAGTTGGTCTTCACCAACATCAACAAGGAAGGGCTGGCGCTGCTGCGCTACCGCACCCGCGACATCTCCCGCCTCCTGGTGGAGGAGTGCCCATGCGGGCGCACCCACGTGCGCATGGAGCGCATCACGGGCCGCACCGACGACATGCTCATCATCCGCGGCGTTAACGTCTTCCCCTCACAGGTGGAGATGGTGCTCATGCAGATCCCCGGGCTCAGCCCCCATTACCAGCTGGTGGTGGACCGGGTGGACAACCTCGACGTGCTGGAGGTGCAGGTGGAGGTGTCCCCGCAGGTGTTCTCCGACGAGATCAAGAGGCTGGAAGAGCTGGAGAGGAGGATACGCGACGAGGTGCAGAGTTACCTAGGGGTGGGGGTGAAGGTGCGGCTCATGGAGCCGCGTTCCATCCAGCGCAGCGAGGGCAAGGCGGTGAGGGTCATCGACAGGCGGAAGATCTAGGAGGTAGGGGAGTTGAAGGTAAGGCAGGTCTCCATATTCCTGGAGAACAAATCGGGGCGCCTCTACGAGGTGTGCAAATGCCTGGCGGACGCGGGGGTGAACATCAGGGCCCTCTCCGTGGCGGAGACCGCCGATTACGGCGTGCTGCGCCTCATCGTCAACGATCCCGACGCCGCCATGCGGGCGGTGAGCGAGAGCGGGTTCACGGTCAGCGAGACGGAGGTCATCGCCGTGGAGGTGCCGGACGAGCCGGGCGGGCTGGCCGGCGTGCTGGCGCCTCTCTACGACGCCAACGTGAACATCGAGTATATCTACTGCTTCGTGGAGAAGAGCGGCAGCAGCGCCATCGTGGTCTTTCGCGTGGAGCAGCTCGACGCCGCCATCAGGGCGCTGCAGGGCGGCGGCTACAAAGTGATGCGCGAGGAGGACGTGTACCGCATCTGAGACCGCGAAAGGGGGAGGAGATTGCCCGTCTACACCACCACCCTGGAGCTCTCCACGCAGGGAGACAGCGAGATAGTCGATATCACCGCGCGCGTTCAGGAGGAGGTCTCCCGCACGCCGCTCACCAACGGCCTGGTGACGGTGTTCGTCCCCGGCTCCACCGGAGGGGTGATCACCCTGGAATACGAGCCGGGACTGGTGCGCGATCTCAAGGACGCCTTCGAGCGCCTGGTGCCCCGCGACCTGCCTTACCGGCACGACCGCGCTTGGCGCGACGGCAACGGGCACTCCCACGTCCGCGCTTCCCTCGTGGGCCCCTCCCTCTCCGTCCCCCTGCGCGAGGGACGGCTGGCGCTGGGCACCTGGCAGCAGATAGCCTTCGTGGATTTCGACAACCGCTCCCGGCGCAGGGTACTGATCGTGCAGGTGATGGGAGACTGAGGGGGGAGAGGTAGAGATAGTCAGAGAAGCGGAGCGGAGAAGAGGGGCGAGAAGGCTTCGCGCCGCGGGCGAGGTCAGGCGGTTCCGGTCACGGTCATATTTCTGGGCATGGACCATCCCCTACTACGTCTGCGCGGTGCTCCTCTATCGCTTTCTTCTTCACTCCTACGTAGACGATTTCCTGCGCCGCCAGCTGATGGGCCTTTCCCGCACCCTGGGCACGGCTTCGGCGCTGGTCGCCTACCTGGCTGCGCTATGCCTGCCTCCTTTCCTGCTGGGAAGGCGAGATCCCCATCATCCCGTATGGGGCGGCCTGGAATGCCTGTCGGTGTACGCGGTGGTGGCGGTTTCGGTGGGATGGCTGTGCGTGGCCTTCGCCAATGACGGGTGGAGGATCCTGGGCGCGCTGGTGGCGGGAGGCGAGGCATGGGCGGCTGCGGGCTCCGCCCTTCTGCTGGCGGGAGCTTTTCTGGGAGCCGGAGTGGCCGGGAGCAAGGGGGCCTCGGCACGGGGCATGGTGTCCCAACGGAGGAATAAGATCGCGGGACGGGAGGGGAACTGACGCGCGGCGGACCTGTGGCATGGCCTCCGGCGGTACGACGGATCCCCTGCCGTCATCACGGGTCGGCCGTCATTCCGGGGAGGCGGAACCGTGGCGTGACCACAGCGTTGCGCGGAGGCCCGCTGGGCGGGCGGGAGCAGGGGCGCAACATCAATGGCCCGGGCACTCCTCGCATATGGACGTCTCCACGCTCGGCAGGGAGCGCCCAGTAAGGGTGGGGGTTCAGTCCAGCCCGCCGCGGTCGATGGCGTCTATTACCGCGATGACGAAATCCATGGCCGTTCTCATGGAGCGGGGATCGACGTTGTCAAGGTCATCCTTGCCCCACCTCCAGTAACGCGGGACGCGCGCATCCTCCCAGCAGCGCACGGTCACGGCACGGTGCCCGCGGGAGAGGAGCTGGAACCCCTCGCCAAGGTAGAGCCTGTTGTTCATGAGCCCGGAGCCGTGATGCACGTGGGTCTCGCAGACCCGTTTTATCACCGCGGTGAGGCGGCGGTTGGCGCGGAATCTCAAGAGCCTGCCCTCGCGTTTGAAACAGACGGGAAAACCCCTTCCCACGCCCTCCACCACGATGAAGTATGCTCCCCGTAGCTCGCGACGGTGCTTCTGCACCAGGCGGCGCGCTCCCAGCCCGCCGGCATCCGAGGCGCCGGTGGCCGCCAACCACAGCTCCACGTGGTGCGGCTTGCGGCGGGAGTAGATGCGGGAGGCCTCCACGAGCACGGCTAGGCCGGAGGCGTTGTCGTTGCCGCCAGGGGTGGGCCGGCCCGCCATCGCCTTGGTGAAGAGCGATAGGCCGGCCAGGAATGGAAGCACGGCGAGGGCCAGCCCCAGGTGCCAGAAAAGGGCGAGTAGGTCGCGGTCCATGCGCAGCAGGTGACCCCCGTAGGCCACGGTGAAGAGCATGAAGATGGCGGCATGGCAGAGGAAGACGACCATCAGGGCGGCGCGGTATAAGCCCATGAGGGAGGGGCGGTAATAGAAGGTGGAGCGAGGGGAGTCGAGGTGGGCCAAGATCACCACCTTGTGACGCGGTTCTCGCAGGGGTTCGACGCGGGCGGTGAGGTTCATAGACGGTCGGCGCGGCAGCAGCAGGGCCAGGGGGCTACGTCCGAACTCCTCGCAGAGGTAGAGGAGGAACCCCGTCACCACCAGAAGGTAGGAAAGGTGGCCTGAGGCCGGGAAGAGCGCGACGCCCGCCGCGGTCATGAGGTGGGGGACCATCTTGCTCCATGCGCAGGTCTCCGGCGTCCGGAAATCCATGCTCTGCACGGAGAGCCCCGCGGCCTCGATCTCCCTCTGCACGAAACGGGCGGCGGCGCGCTCCCCCTTGCTGCCGGGAGCGCGGGGTCCGATGTCCTTTGCCAGGTGCCTCACCATCCGGGAGAGGCCGCCCCTGGCGGTCTTCGCGTCGGTGTCCCTGCTCGCGCTTATGGTGTGGAAGAGTACGGGCTCTTTTCCGTCCAAATCATCTCCGTCTTCGTGCCGCCGGGGACCTGCTGGTGCCGGAAAGACCCGCAGCGTACCGCCCGTCCGGGCGTCACCGTCGCAGGCCGAGAACATCATATAATACTTTCAACGCCCGCAGGTCATTTACCTGCCCCCGGGCGACCGGGGTACGAGCGCCCTTGTGGGCGGAGGAAGGGGTCGGATAGAATCGCCTTATGGTGGAAGAACGGGCCGCAATGGCGAAGGCGGAGGCCCCGCCACCCTTGTTTGTTTTTTAAGGCTTCCAGTCACGGAGGGTGAGCATGAAGAACGGGGGAGCGCCGGGACGGGGCGGAGGCGAAGAGGATCTTGCGGCGGCGGAGTTGGTGCTGGAGGAGCTGCGCGCGGACCCAGACGGAGAGGCGGCCCTTGACCTCCTGGAGGAGGCGGTGAGGAGGCTGGAGGAGGCCGGGGGAAGGCTGGAGGAGGAGCGTTGAGCGGTACTCCGCTGCTGGATTCCCTCGCCGGCCCCGCGGACCTCCGCGCCTTGGACCACGGAGACCTCGCCCGCCTCGCGGAGGAGCTGCGCCGGGTGATCGTGGAGACCACCGCCCGCTGCGGGGGGCATCTCTCCCCCAGCCTGGGGGTGGTGGAGCTGACCATCGCCCTGCACCGCGTCTTCGACAGCCCCCGGGACCGCATCGTCTGGGACGTAGGCCACCAGGCATACGCCCACAAACTGCTCACCGGGAGGAGGGAGGAGTTCAGGCGCCTGCGCTGCTCCGACGGGTGCAGCGGCTTTCCCCGTCGCGAGGAGAGCCCCCATGACGTCAACAACGCCGGGCACTCCAGCACCTCCATAAGCTACGCCCTGGGGCTGGCCATCGCCCGCGACCTGCGCAGGGAGGACCACCACGTGGTCGCCGTGGTGGGAGACGGGGCGCTCACCGGAGGCCTGGCCTTCGAGGCCCTGAACCAGGCGGGGCACCTGAAAAAGAGGCTCATCATCGTGCTCAACGACAACGGCATGTCCATATCGCGCAACGTGGGCGCCCTCTCCACTTACCTCACCCAGCTAAGGCTCAACCCCAGGTATACGAAGGTAAAGGACGAGGTGAAGGAGATCATCGAGAGCGTGCCGGTGCTGGGTGCCCCCACCGACCGCCTTATCCGCTCCTTCAAGGAGCGACTCAAGAACTTCCTCATCCCGGAGTTCATCTTCGAGGAGCTCGGCATCCAGTACGTGGGGCCGGTGGACGGGCACGACATCGCGGCCATGGAGCGCGACCTCGCGCTGGCGAAGGCGGCGGAGGAGCCCGTGCTCATCCACGTGCTCACCACCAAGGGCAAGGGTTATCCGCCCGCCGAGAGGGACCCCGATCTTTACCACGGCGTGGGGCCCTTCGACCCCGAGACAGGAAGGGTGCACGGCGGCGGCAGGCCGTCCTATACCGACACCTTCGGGAGGGTGATGTGCGAGATGGCGCGCGCGGAGCCCCGCCTGGTGGCCATCACCGCGGCCATGCGGCTGGGGACGGGCCTGGACGATTTCGCCCGCCTCTTTCCCCGGCGTTTTTACGACGTGGGCATAGCGGAGCAGCACGCCGTTACCCTGGCGGCGGGACTGGCGCTGGGAGGCTTCCGTCCGGTGGTCTCCATCTATTCCACCTTCCTCCAGAGGGCGATCGACCAGCTCTCCCAGGAGATCTGCCTCCAGAACCTCCCGGTCATCTTCACCCTCGACCGCGCCGGGCTGGTGGGGGAGGACGGCCCCACCCACCACGGAGCCTTCGACCTCACTTACCTGCGCATGCTCCCCAACATGACCGTCATGGCCCCCGCCGACCAGGAGGAGCTGCGGGATATGCTGTGGGCCTCCCTGGCTCTCAAGGGTCCGGTGGCCATACGGTATCCGAGGGGAGCGGGGCCGTCCCGGACGGTGGACATCGAGCCCCGTGACCTGGAGCCGGGAAGAGCGGCGATGTTGCGCGAGGGGGATGACGCGTGCCTGCTGGCGGTGGGCAGGATGGTGGACGTGGCCCTGGAGGCGGCGGAGATGCTGGCGGCCATGGGCGTGGAGGCCGCGGTGATCAACGCCCGCAGCGTGAAGCCCCTGGACGAGGAGGCGGTGCAGGAGTGGGGGTGTCGCTGTCCCCTGCTGGTCACCCTGGAGGAGAACGTGCTGGCGGGAGGCTTCGGAGAGGGCGTGGCCTCCCTGGCGCAGAGGCTCGCTCTCCCCTGCCGGGTGATGAGCATCGGGCTCCCCGATGCCTACGTGGGCCACGGCAAGGTAGAGGAGCTCTTCCGCCGCCACGACATGGACGCCTCCTCGGTGGCGGGGAGGATCGCGGAGATGCTCGAGGGGAGCGGGGGCTGATCCCGGGCCCGCCGTGACCGCGGCGCCCAGCCCGCGCTGTAAGCGTATTTTGCCATGTAAAATCCTCCGCGGGTGTTAAATATGAAACGACTCGACCAGTGGCTGGTGGACGAAGGTCATTTCCCGTCCCGCGAGCGAGCCAGGCTCGCCATCATGGCGGGCGAGGTGAGCGTGGAGGGGAGGGGGAATGATCTCAAGGCCGGGACGAGGGTGAGACCGGGCGACCGCGTGACCGTCTCCCCAAGGCCACGCTTCGTGTCACGGGGCGGTGATAAACTCGAGGGAGTGTTGGAGCGCTGGGGGATAGAGGTGGCGGGCCGCCTGGCGCTGGATGTGGGCGCGTCCACGGGCGGGTTCACCCACTGCCTCTTGGAGAGAGGGGCGGCGAGGGTGATCTGCCTAGACGTCGGGAGGGGTCAGCTGCACTGGGAGCTGCGCAACCACCCCGGGGTGACGGTGATGGAGAGGACCAACGTACGCCACGTGCGCCCCGAGGACCTTCCCTTCGAGCCCGAGCTGGTTGTGGCGGACCTCTCCTTCATCTCCCTGCGCCTGGTGTTCCCGGTGCTGGGGAGGCTTATGGTCGGCGGCGGCGAGCTGATCGCCCTCATCAAGCCCCAGTTCGAGGCGGGCAGGGGCAAGGTGGGCAAGAAAGGGGTGGTCAGGGACCCCGACGTCCACCGGGAGGTGCTGGAGGCGGTGGCGGCGGCGGCGGCCGGTTGCGGGTTCGAGCTCCTCGACCTGGTGCCCTCGCCGCTGCGGGGAGCGGAGGGTAACATAGAATATTTTGGATGGTGGCGGAGGAACGAAGAAGCGCCGCCCGCCTCGCCGGGGGCGGTGGAGAAGGCGGTGCGAGAGGCATGGGAAAGATCTTCCGGAACATAGCTCTGCTTCCCCACGTGCAAAAGGAGGAGGCGGTGCGGGCAGCACGGGAGCTGGCGCGCTGGCTCGAGGACGCGGGCAGGTCGGTGCGCATGCTCAGCGAGGACGCCGTATGCGCGGGCATGGGGCTCGCGGGCATGGACCTAGAGGAGCTGGTGCGTGGACTGGACCTGGTGGTCTCCCTGGGAGGGGACGGCTCCATGCTGCGCGCCGCGGCGGTGGCCTATGCGGCCGACGTCCCGGTGGTGGGGGTGAACCTGGGCAAGAAAGGTTTCCTCACCGCCGTGGACGCGGGGGAGATGTTCGAGGGGATGGAGGACATCCTCGCCGGGCGCTACCTGCTCCAGGAACGCATGATGCTGGAGTGCTCCCTGCCCGGAGACGACGCGCGCCATTTCGCCCTCAACGAGGTGGTGGTGGGCAAGAGGGAGCTGCAGAGGATGATCCGCCTGGAGGTGGACATCGATGGCTGCTATTACCATTACTATTCCGGGGACGGCATCATCTTCTCCACCCCCACGGGTTCCACCGCCTACTCCCTCTCCTCCGGCGGCCCCATCGTGGATCCCCTGCTGGACTGCATCGTCCTCACCCCCATATGCAGCCACTCCCTGGTGGACCGCTCCGTGGTCGTTTCCCCGCGGAGCGAGATAGAGGTGCGGGTGGAGGCGGGAAGGGTCATGCCCTCCGTGTCCCTGGACGGCAGGGAGGAGGTAAGTCTGCCCGGAGGAGGAAAGATGGTGGTAAGGCGGGCGCAGCGGCGCCTGAAGATGATCAAGCAGAGGGGCTACTCTTTCTACGCCCTCCTGCGGGAGAAGTTCGATTTCCCGCCCGGAGAATCACGGTCGTATTGAACGATTCGGAAGGCAGGCGATGATAAGGGAACTGCGCGTGCGGAACCTCGCACTTTTGGAGGAGGCGAGCCTGGAGTTCGGCCCCGGCTTGAACGTGCTCACGGGGGAGACGGGCGCGGGCAAGACGGTGCTCGTGGAGGCGCTGTCCCTGCTCCTGGGGGGGCGGGGAGACAGCGGCATGGTCAGGGATGGCGCGGAGAGGTTGGAGCTGGAGGCCGCCTTCGATGTGAGCGGCCACCGGCGCCTACGCGAGCTCTTGGAGGCCGAGGACCTGGCGGCCGATGAAGGCGAGGAATTGATCCTGCGCCGCGTCATCGGCGCGGACGGGAAGAGCAGGTGCTACGTCAACGGGAGGCTGAGCACCGTGGGCACCCTCTCGCGCCTCGGCGATCAACTGGTGGACATCCACGGCCAGCACGAGCACCAGCGGCTGCTGCGTCCGGCGAGCCACCTCGAGTACCTGGACGAGTACGGCGGCCCCCAGCACCTGGAGCTCCTGCGCTCCTACCGCCGCCTCTATCTTGCCTGGCGGGAGGCGGAGCGGGCCCGGGAGGAGGCGGACATGGACGAGGCGGAGAGGCTGCGGGAGATGGATCTCCTGCGTTTCCAGGTCAGGGAGATAGAGGCGGTGCGTCCCGCCGAGGGGGAGATGGAGGAGCTGCTGCGGGAAAGAAAGCGCATGCAGAACCGCGAGGAGCTCTTCTCGGCCGCATGCCTAGCTCACGACCTGCTGGCGGGCGACGGGGGAGAGGGTGCCATCGACCGCCTGGGGGAGGCGGAGGCCGCTCTGCTCAAGGCCTCCTCCCTGGACGAGGAGGCGGCATCATGGTGCGGACGCCTGAGGGAGGCGCAGGAGACGCTGGCTGAGCTGGCCCGTGCCATGCACGACTTCGCCGAGGGCCTGGAGTTCGAGCCGGGGCGCCTCGAGGAGGTGGAGGCCCGCCTGCACGCCCTGACCGACCTAGCGCGCAAATACGGGGGAGACACGGCGGCGATACTGGAGCACCTGGAGCGCTCGCGCAGGAGGCTGGAGGAGCTGGAGAACCTGGACGAGCGGAGGGAGGATCTGTGGCGGGAGGCCGGCGCCGCCAGGGCGGCGGCGCGGGAGGCGGCGGAAAGGCTCAGCTCGTCGCGGCAGGAGCTGGCGCGCAGGCTGACGCAGGAGACCGGCCGCGAGATGGAGGAGCTGAACATGGCGGGCATGCGCTTCCGGGTGCACTGGGAGCGGGAGACGGAGCTGGGACCCACGGGCTGGGACCGTGTGGAGTTCCAGGTCACTCCGGGAAAAGGGCTTCCCTACCGCTCCCTCTCCCGCATCGCCTCGGGAGGAGAGCTCTCGCGCATCACCCTGGCCCTGAAGCTGGCGCTGGCGCGCGCCGATTCCGTCCCCACCCTGGTCTTCGACGAGGTGGACGCGGGGATCGGGGGGACGACCGCGGACGTCCTGGCGGAGAAGCTCGCCCGCATCTCCGCCTACCACCAGGTGTTCTCCATAACCCACCTGCCGCAGATCGCCGCCCGCTCCCATACGCACCTCGCGGTGAGCAAGCGGCAGACCGGTAAGGGCATCATCACCGAGGTGAGGAGGCTGGGGGCGGAGGAGCGCCTGGAGGAGCTGGTGCGCATGCTGGGAGGGGAGGAGTCCACCGCGCGGCGCCACGCCCGAGCGCTGTTGAAGGCGGGTGCGGCTCGGCAGCCGGAAGGTTGATCGCTCCCTGCGGTGAGAACGGCGGAGGGAGAGGAAAACGGGGGAGAGAGGGAAAAGAAGGACACGCGTGGGAGGTGGCGATGATCACGGTACGTAGCGGATCGGTAGCGGCAGTGACCGCCTGCATATGTGCCGCCGCATTGGCGGCGGCGGCGCTTTCGTCCGCGACCTGCGTGACGGGATGCGGAGGCGGAGAGAACGGGACGGGAAAGGTGAAGGTGGCGGCGGACATCATGCCCCTCGCCTATCTCTGCAGGGAGGTGGGCGGGGATATGGTTGAGGTCGAGGTGCTTGTGCCCCCGGGATCGAGCCCCCATACCTTCGAGCTCACGGGGGGGCAGATGAAGTTCCTATCCGATGCCGACCTGCTGGTCACCGTGGGCCTCGGGCTCACTCCCTGGGCGGAGGAGGTTTTCGGGCGGGTTGATAACCCCCGTATGGAGAAGCTGACGGTGGGGGATCTCCTGCCCGTGGGCGAGCTGATACCGGCCTCCGAGGCGATAGCCCTCGAGGATGGCGATCATGCGCACGGGGAGGGCGGGGAGCAAGGTCCCGAGGCGGCCGCGGACGATCACGGACAAGGGGAGGGGGATGAAGACCGCGAGAGCGATGGCGAGAAGGCCGGACCCGGGGAAGAGTATCCCCATGACCATGAACACGCCCACGGCCTCTACGATCCCCACGTATGGTTGGACCCACTCCTCTGCGAGGGCGTGGTTTTGGAGCTGGCGGAGGCCCTCTCGCGCGCGGATCCCGATCACGCCTCCTATTACCGGGAGAGGGCGGAGGAGAGCGTGGAAAAGCTGCGTATCCTCGACGCCGAGGTGGAGGAGATCCTCGCGGGGGTGGCCTCGCGCCGCTTTCTCTCCTTTCATTCCTCCCTCACCTATTTCGCGCGCCGCTATGGGCTGGAGCAGGTGGGGGTGATCGAGGAGCTCCCGGGGAAGGAGCCCTCGGCGGGCGAGGTAGCGGAGCTGGTGGACCTGGTGAGGGAGCTGGGGGTGAAGGCCGTCTTCGCCGAGCGCCAGTTCAGCCCCCGCGCTGCGCAGGCCATAGCCGAGTCCGCGGGTGGGGGGGTGGTGGTGGCGACCATCGACCCCTTGGCGGATCCCGGTGATCCCGAGGGGGGCAGCTATGAGGGGATGCTGCGTGAGCTGGCGGGAGAGGTGGCGGAGGCATTGAGGTGACCGTGCCCGCGTACGCCGCGAGGCGGCGGGAGATGTCGCGCCGGCGCCGGGGAATACCTGACGGCGAGGGTCCCGGAAGGGCGGCCCTTACGACCGGCCGGCCGGGGCTAGGCGGGTCGGCGGCGGCAGGGAACGGACTCGGCGGCATCGGCGCGGGAGACGGAGGGGCGCTTTTCGGATCACGTCTCTTTTCGACCGGCCTTTCGGGCAAGATAGGCGGCATGGGAGGAGGGAGTGCGGGATGAAGGGTTGCCGGGTGGCGGAATTCTTCTCCGCGCGGCGTGCCGGCGAGCCGGTTATCGAGCTCGCCGGGGTGTGGGCCGAACTGGACGGTCGCACGGTGCTGGAGGACATCAGTTTCTCCCTCCCCGCAGGCACCTTCCTAGGCCTCATCGGCCCCAACGGCGCCGGGAAGACCACCCTTATAAGAGTCATGCTGGGCCTGGTGAGGCCCTCCCGGGGCAGGGTTAAGGTGATGGGCATGGACCCGCGCGAGCTCCGGCACGAGCTGCACCATATCGGCTACCTGCCCCAGCAGGTGCTCTTCGATCCCTACTTCCCGGTGTCCGTATACGACGTGGTGATGATGGGGCGCACCTGCTGCATAGGGACCCTGCGCTTCCCGCGGCGGAAGGACAGGGAGGCGGTGATGGAGAGCATCTCGGCGGTGGGCCTGGAGGGGCTGGAAAAAAGACCCATCGGAGAGCTCTCGGGAGGGCAGCAGAAGAAGGCCTTCCTGGCCAGGGCGCTGTGCCTGGAGACGCGCATCCTCTTCCTCGACGAGCCCACTTCCGGCCTGGACTTCGAGGCCCAGGAGAGCTTCATGGACCTCCTGGCGCGGCTCCGGGAGGAGCGGGGGCTGTCGGTGATGTTCGTATCCCACGACGTGAGCGTGCTGGCGCGTTTCGCCGACGAGATCGTGTGCATCAACCGCACCATGCACATGCACGGCAGGCCATCGGAGGTGCTGGGAAGCGAGAGGCTCAAGGAGGCGTACCGGTGCGAGTTCGATTTCCTGGCCGCGGGGGAGGGAGGCGAGGGCTGACGCACCCGCCTTCCGCGGCGTCATCCCGGGTGACGCGCGGCGTGGCCCGGGCCGCCCGCGTCCTCTCCGCGTGGGGGCGTGAAAGGCGCGCGGCTCCCCGGAGCTCGCGTGCCGCCTGCCGGGTGAGGCCGGCAGGTGACCGTCTGCCCGGCGAGATGAGCCGGAAGGGGGACAGAGGATGCTAACCTACGGCTTCGCGCAGCGCGCGCTGGCGGGCGGGGTGCTCATCGCCGTGGTGTGCTCCCTCCTCTCTTTCTTCGTGGTGGTTAGGAGGCTGGCCTTCGTGGGCATGGGCATATCCCACGCCGCCTTCGGCGGGGTGGGTCTGGGGCTGGCGGCGGGAATCGACCCCGTGCTCACCGCGGGGTTCTTCTGCGCCGCCCTATCCCTGGGCATCGGCTGGTTCAGCCGCAGGGGACGCGTGCACGAGGACACCGCCATCGGCATCCTCTTCGCGGCCGCCATGGCCCTCGGGGTCCTGCTGGTGCGTATGGCGAAGGCCTACAACCTGGACCTCATGAGCTATCTCTTCGGTAGCATTCTCGCCCTGGGCTGGGGGGACGTGGCGACCATAGCGGCGGTCGCCGTGCTGGTCTCCGCCTTCGTCCTGCTCTTCTTCAAGGAGCTGATCTTCGTGTCCTTCGACGAGGAGACGGCCACGGCCAGCGGCCTGCCGGTGAGGTCCGTGTATTACGGGCTGCTGTTGGCCATGGCCGTCACCATCGTGGTCTCCATAAAGCTGGTGGGCATCGTGCTCGTCTCCGCGCTGCTGGTGATACCGGGGGCGGCGGGGATGCAGCTGGCCCGCAACTACCGCGGCGTTCTGGCGGTATCGCTCACGGTGGGAACGGGGTGCGTGGTGGCGGGACTTTACCTCTCCTTCTGGCTGGACGTCGCCTCCGGCGCCGCCATCGTCCTCACCCTCTTCGCCGCCTTCCTGTTGTGCATGCTCCTCTCCCCCCGGCGTTCCTATCTGCGGCGCCTGCGGGGCGGAGCCGGGAAGGCTTGAGCGCGGGATCGGGGCACGCGCCTGACGCCGGGTCCGCTCCGCCACGGGATACGCCGCCGGCCGGGGGACAGGGGAACCGCGCCTGCGTATTGTCTCATCAGCCGCCTTATAGCTCAGGGACTTCGAGAGACCACTCCGGCGTTCCGGCGTACCGGGCAGGTTCGCGGGGGGGGCGAACTCCCCGATGTTCGAAGCGGGGATCGCGGCGCCATGGCCGGTCTCCGTGGCGAAAGGTTGCCCGCCCTTGTTGATACCGCGGCGCGACCTGCACTATACTGGTTCCGTAGGCCGACGACGGTAAAGATGATGGCGGGAGGTGACCGGCTATAGACGGGCCGGATGAATCCCGGGAAAAAGCACACGGAATCCCTGACCGGTAGGGATTCCGTCTCTTTTTAGAGAATACAGGTTAAGCGAGGCACGCCGTCGGCGAGGGTCCGGGCGCCTCGGGAGCTCGCGACCAACGGGAAGCGCCGTGGCGGGCGGGCGCGCCGGCGGCGGGAGGTCGGTAATAGGGAAGGCGGCCCTGAGGGAGCCCAGAAAACAAGGTGAGCATGGAAAGGGGAGGTATGCAGAGATGCCGGTAAAATACATCTTCGTGACCGGGGGCGTGTCGTCCTCGCTGGGCAAGGGGATCACCGCGGCATCCATCGGTAGGCTCCTCAAGGCGCGCGGCCTGAAGGTGACCATGCAGAAGATGGACCCCTACATCAACGTGGACCCGGGCACCATGAACCCCTTCCAGCACGGTGAGGTCTTCGTGACCGACGACGGCACCGAGACCGACCTCGACCTGGGCCATTACGAGCGTTTCGTGGACGAGCACCTGGGAAGGGAGAACAACGTCACCACCGGCAGCGTGTACTGGTCCATAATCTCCCGCGAGCGCAAGGGAGAGTTCCTGGGGGGCACGGTGCAGGTCATCCCGCACGTGACCAACGAGATAAAGGAACGCATCCTACGCCTCACGCGCTCCAGCGAGGTTGACGTGGTGATCACCGAGATCGGGGGCACGGTAGGGGACATCGAGAGCCTGCCCTACCTGGAGGCCATCCGCCAGTTCAAGAAGGACGTGGGTCCGGAGAACGTCATGTACATCCACGTCAGCCTGGTCCCGTACCTGGAGACCACCAGGGAGATGAAGACCAAGCCCACCCAGCACAGCGTGAAGGAGCTCCGCTCCATGGGCATCCAGCCCGACGCCATCGTGTGCCGCTCCAAGGAGCCCATCGGCATGGACCTCAAGGACAAGATATCCCTCCTCTGCGACATCGACATCGAGGGCGTGATCTCCGCGCCCACCGCCGACTGCATCTACGAGGTGCCGCTCCTGCTGCAGGCGGAGGGACTGGGGGATTACGTGGCCAGGCACCTGGGCCTGGAGGGGCACGAGGAGGACCTCACGGAGTGGCAGGAGATGGTGCGCCGGATAAAGTCCGCCACCGAGAGGGTGAGGATCGGGGTGGTGGGGAAATACGTGGACCTCTCCGACGCCTACCTCTCCATCATCGAGAGCTTGCAGCACGGCGGCTACGCCCACGGCGCCAGGGTGGACATCGCCTGGATCGCCTCCGACGACATCTCGCGCGAGAACGTTGACGGGCTGCTGGCGGACCTTGACGGCATCCTCATCCCCGGGGGCTTCGGGGTGCGCGGCGTGGACGGCAAGGTGGAGGCCATACGTTACGCGCGGGAGAACAAGGTGCCCTTCCTGGGCATCTGCCTGGGGCTGCAGTGCGCGGTCATCGAGGCGGCAAGGAACCTGTGCGGCCTGGAGAAGGCCAACAGCTCGGAGTTCGACCCCGCCACCCCCCACCCGGTCATCGACCTCCTCCCCAGCCAGCGCGACGTGGACGAGATGGGGGGGACCATGCGCCTGGGACTCTATCCCTGCAAGCTGGAGGAGGGCACCCTGGCGCACTCCTGCTACGGCGAGGAGGTCATCTACGAGCGTCACCGCCACCGCTACGAGGTCAACAACCATTACCGCAGCCAGCTCCAGGAGGCAGGGGTCGTCTTCTCCGGCCTCTCTCCAGACGGCAGGCTGGTGGAGATCATCGAGCGCCGGGATCACCCCTGGTTCCTGGCCGGGCAGTTCCACCCCGAGTTCAAGTCCCGCCCCAACCGGCCTCACCCCCTTTTCAGGGACTTCGTGGGGGCTGCCCTGGGGCGAAGGTCAGCGGCGGAGGAGACCCCCAACCTTAAGGTGGTGGGATGATCCGCGCCGGGCGGGAGACAGGCAGCGTCGGAGGGGAAAGAGACCGGGTTTTCACGGGGAAGGCTGGCTTGGGGAGGTTGATACCGGCCAAAGGCGGCCGTGAGGACCGTTCACCCCGGACCGATGGGGATATCCGGGTATGGACACCTTTTTTCCTGGCACAAAGACCAGGTGAGATCGCAGGGGACAAAGGGAGGCAGGGGACATGGAAAGGGCGCTGAAGACCTTCCTGGAGTTGGCGGCCATCGACAGCGAGACCTACCACGAGGGGGAACTGGCGGCGTACGTGATGCGCACGGCGCGCGAGGCCGGCTTCGAGCCCTATATGGACAACGCGGGCAAGGCGGTGGGGGGCGAGGCGGGCAATCTCTATATAAACCTGCCGTCGCGAGGCGTGGAGGCGCCGCCGGTCATCTTCTGCGCCCACATGGATACCGTGTCGCCGGGGAAGGGAGTGCGGCCGGTGCTCAAAGAGGAAAGGGTCATCTCCGGCGGTAACACCATCCTGGGGGCGGACTGCAAGGCGGGGGTGGCCGCCATCCTGGAGCTCATGCTCCTGTCGGCGGAGGGCAGGCTGCGGCATGGACCTCTGGAACTGGTGCTCACGGTGGCGGAGGAGAAGCAGCTGCAGGGGGTGCGGCACCTGGAATGGGAGCGGCTGAAGTCGCGCCACGCCTTCGTGCTCGACGGCGAGGGGGGCGTGGGTAGCATCATCAACGCCTCTCCCACCCAGGACAACCTGGAGTTCGTCTTCCACGGCAGGGCGGCGCACGCGGGAGTGGAGCCGGAGAAGGGGAAGAACGCCATCTTCGGGGCGGCGTGGGCCATAAGCCTCATGCGCCTGGGGCGCTTAGACAGCGAGACCACCGCCAACATCGGCATCATCCGGGGCGGACGGGCGGTGAACATCGTCCCCGACCGAGTGGTGGCGGAGGGAGAGGTGCGCTCCCACGACCTGGGGAAGCTGGACGAGCAGAGGAAGTCCATGGTGCGGGCGGCGCTGGAGGCGGAGGGAGCGGTGGGCGTCGGCGTGGAGGTCAAGGTGGAGCGCGCCTACGACGGCTACCGCATCGACGCAGACGACCCCCTGGTGCTGCTGGCCAAAGAGGCGGGAAAAGCCATGGGGATGAGGATGGAGCTCAGGCCCTCCGGCGGCGGCAGCGACGCCAACTTCCTCAATGCCGCGGGTATCAGGGCGCTGGTACTGGGCATGGGCGCGAGGGAGCCGCATACCACCCATGAATACCTGGAGACGCGCGACCTCTCCAGGCTGGTGAGGCTGTGCTCGGAGATAGCGGCCGCGGCCGGCAGGTTGAGGACGGCATGAAGAGGGATGGGCGGGGATGAAAGAGGCGCGCGAGGAGACCCTGGAGAGAAGGACCGTCTTCGAGGGGAAGGTGGTCAGGTTGTACCTGGACCGCGTGCTGCTGCCGGACGGCAGAGAGGCGGAGCGGGAGGTGGTGCTGCACCGCGGGGCGGTGGGCATGGTGGCGCTGGACGGCGAGGGTCACGTGTTCCTGGTGAGGCAGTACCGGCACGCTCCCGGGGAGCACCTGGTGGAGATACCCGCCGGCAAGCTCGACGCGGGGGAGGATCCCCTGGAATGCGCACGGCGGGAGCTGCAGGAGGAAGTGGGGTGCGCGGCGGAGAGCTGGCATCTGCTGGCGTCCTTTTACACCTCGCCGGGATTCAGCGACGAGGTGCTGCATCTCTACCTGGCGCGCGGGCTGACCCGCGGGGAGGCGGCGCCGGACGAGGACGAGTTTCTGGAGGTCATGCGCGTCCCCCTGGAGGACGCCCTGGCCATGGTGGCGAGGGGAGAGATAAGGGACTCCAAGACGGTCGCGGGAATCGCGCTGGCCTCCCTGTATCTGGCCGGTTCATATCCTCCGGGCGGCGAGGGGGACGAAGGAGGTGAGGGAGCGTGATCGTCGGGGTGCCACGGGAGATCCTGGACCAGGAATATCGCGTGGCCCTCACCCCCCAGGGAGCACACGAGCTCTGTGCCGAGGGTCACCGGGTACTGGTGGAGGAGGGGGCCGGGGAGGGCTCGAGCATCTCCGACCAGGATTACCGGCGGGCGGGAGCGGTGCTGGTGCCGGGAGCGGAGGACGTCTACGGGGAGAGCGAGCTCATCCTCAAGGTCAAGGAACCCCAGCCGCACGAATATCCCCTCTTGAAGGAGGGGCTCATCATCTTCACCTTCCTCCACCTGGCGGCCCACCGCGAGCTCACCGAGGAACTCATGCGCCGGAGGGTGGCCGCCGTGGCCTACGAGACGGTGCAACGCCCTGACGGCAGCCTGCCGCTGCTGGCCCCCATGAGCGAGGTGGCGGGACGCATGGCGCCCCAGGTGGGGGCGCATTACTTGGAGAAGATGAACGGAGGCCGGGGCCTGCTGCTGGGAGGGGCCACGGGGGTCCCCCCGGCGAACGTGGTCATCCTGGGGGCGGGCATCGTGGGCTCGCATTCCGCCATCCTGGCCACGGGCATGGACGCCCACGTCATCGTCATGGACAAGGCCCTCGACCGCCTGAGGTACCTGGAGCATATCCTGCACGGCCGCATAACCACCATGGTCTCCAACAAGATGAACGTGAGGGAGATGGTCCGCGACGCCGACCTGGTCATCGGGGCGGTGCTCATCCCCGGCGCCCGCGTACCGGTGCTGGTGGACGAGGAGACGGTGAAGGACATGCGCCCGGGGTCGGTGGTGGTGGACATCGACATCGACCAGGGAGGGTGCATCACCACCGCGCGACCCACCACCCATTCCAGCCCGGTATACGAGGAATACGGGGTGCTGCACTACTGCGTGGGGAACATCCCGGGCATCGTTCCCCGCACCTCCACCTTCGCCCTCACCAACGTCACCTTACCCTACGTGCAGGAGATCGCGGGCCTGGGGCTCACGGAGGCGGCGAGGCGGGATCCCAGCCTGGCCGCGGGCATCAACGTCATCGAGGGGAGGGTGACATCGAGGCCGGTGGCGGAAGCCCACGGGATGGAATACGAGAGGCTGGAGCACGTCCTGCCCATCGGGCTGCCGGGGGAACGCTTCTTCGGCGTGTGAGGGCCATGGACGACCGGCATCCGCGGGAGGGGGAAGGCGGAGCCGCGCACGGAGGCTCCTGGGAATCGCTGCTCTCGGAATACCTGGTCTTCATCGGGGTGGAGCGCGGCCTGTCGCCTCGCACCGTGGAGGCATACCGCAGGGACCTGGAGAGGTGGATCGCCTTCGCGTCCGCCAGGGGCAGGGGCTCGCCGGGGGAGGTGGAGAGGGAGGACATCACCGCCTTCCTGGAGACCCTGCACGCGCGAGGGCTCTCTGCGCGGTCGGTGGCGAGGGCGGTGGCGAGCCTGCGGGGCTTCCAGCGCTTTCTGCTCGAGGAAGGGGAGGCACCGGGATATCCCGCGGCCGCGGATCTCGAGGCGCCCAGGCATGTCCGCCCCCTGCCCCGGGTGCTGACGCGCGAGGAGGCCGCCAGGCTCCTTGAACAGCCCATCCCCCGCGACCCCGCGGGCTTGCGCGACAGGGCCATCCTGGAGACCCTCTACGGCACCGGCATCCGCGTATCCGAGCTCACCGGCCTGGATCTTGAGGACCTAGACCTGGGGGAGAGGGAGATGCGCGTCCTGGGCAAGGGGGCGCGGGAGCGGGTGGTGCCGGTGGGGGAGTCCGCCGCCGCCGCCATCCGGGATTACCTCGCGCACGGGCGCCCCAGGCTTTCGCGCCGCCCCGGACAGCGGGCGTTGTTCCTGAACGCAAGGGGGGGAAGGCTGACGCGGCAGGGCGCCTGGGGGGTGGTGAGGAAATACGCCGCCCGGGTGGGCCTGGCGGAGCGCATGACCCCGCATACCCTGCGCCACAGCTACGCCACCCACCTGCTGGAGAGCGGGGCCGACCTAAGGCATATCCAGGAGCTCCTGGGACACGCCAGCGTGAGTACCACCCAGGTGTATACCCATGTCAGCAGGGCCAGGCTGCGGGAGGTCTATCTGAGGTCACACCCCCGCGCCTGAGCCGCCGCCGTACCGCGTCCCGCGTTTCGGGCATCGATGGTCGTCGGGATTCCGTTCCGCGGCGCCCGCGGCGATCATCCCGGAGGCACGTGTTCGGCATTTTGGCGCTCCATATGTTATGAATATATGCGTGCGCAAGGAGAGCGAGGCGGCCGGCGAGCCCGAAGCCGGCGAGGGGATCCGAGGTTAGGGCACGAAGGATTATGGGAATATTGCGAGTAAGCTATAGAAGGATACCGTCAGTTCCGAGGCCGTGAGGGCATGCGGCCTTATCAGCGACGAGCGTGAGGCGGAAAGGGAAGGAGACACCGGGTAGCGGCTACGGGAGGAGGCTCCTTTGACGGCGGCGCCGAAAACGGCCCCGCGGTATGATATGACCGGAAAAGAGAGACGGGTTTTGATGATCGGGGAGGTGATGCGAGAAAAAAAGAAGTTGCGAAACCAAAAGGAAAGGAGGTGAAAGCGATGCCGGACGTGTCCGTGATCAGGGATTACGCGATCAAGAAGACCATCAACGGCTTAATCTTCGTTCTTCCCAACATCCCCGACGACAAACTGCTCTCCTTCGCGGAGAAATTCCTGGGGACGGTAAAATGGCCCGACGGACAGGAGTTCCTGCGCTCGCTCATCCTGCAGGTGAAGAACCGCCTGCCGGAGCTGCACCGGAACGTGCGCCGGGGGGCCATCAACTTCCTCACCGACGCCCTTTTCTATAAGGCGAGGGTGAGGGAGGCATACGAGAAGGAGCATGGATACAGCCCGCCCCTTTTGCTGGTCATCAGCCCCACCATGCGCTGCAACCTCAAGTGCGTGGGCTGCTACGCGGGCATGTACTCCAAAAAGGACGACCTGCCGGTGCAGGTACTCGATCGCGTGCTCACCGAGGCCAAGGAGATGGGTATATACTTCATCGTCATCTCGGGAGGCGAGCCCTTCTCCTATAAGCCACTGATGAGCATGTTCGAGAAGCACCGCGATGTCACTTTCCAGGTCTACACCAACGGCACCCTCATAGACCGCGAGCTGGCGGGAAAGATCGCCGACCTGGGCAACGTCATCCCCTGCATATCCGTGGAGGGCTATGGGGAGGAGACGGACGCCAGGAGGGGCAAGGGAGTATACGACAAGGTGCTGCAGGCCATGGATAACCTGAAGGAGGCGAGGGCCCTTTACGGCTTCTCGGCCACCGTCACACGCTTCAATTCCGACCTGCTCACCAGCGAGGACTTCGTGGACTACTACATGGAGGAGAAGGGCTGCTTCATCGGTTGGTACTTCCAGTACATGCCCATCGGCACCCGCCCCTCCCTGGAGCTCATGACCACCCCGGAGCAGCGCATCCAGCGCCTGGAGCGCGTCACGCGCATGCGCAAGGAGAAGCGGGCGCTCATCTCCGATTTCTGGTGCGACGGGCCTCTCGTGGGGGGGTGCCTGGCGGCGGGTCGCCAGTACCTGCATATCAACCAGAACGGGGACGTGGAGCCCTGCGTCTTCGTGCATTTCGCGGTGGACAACATCAAGGAGAAATCCCTCTCCGAGGTGTTGGAGTCGGATTTCTTCCGCTCCATCCGCGAGCGCGCTCCCTACCATCCCAACCTCCTGCGCCCCTGTATGGTCATAGACCATCCCTACGTGCTCAGGGAATGCGTGGAGAGGTGCGGAGCCCGTCCCACCCATCCCGAGGCGGAGGGCATCATCACCGATCTCGCACCCGACCTCGACCGCTATGGGGAGGAGTACGGGCGCCTCGCTGACCCCATCTGGGAGGAGCGCTACCAGGAGACGGCGGTGGAGGTGAGGCGCCTCCATACCGCGTGAAGAGGAAGCAGAGACATGAAAAGGAGGTCGCCTGCGGGCGGCCTTCTTTTTGGGGTCAGGTCTTCGATCCATCATGCGCCGCGCCCCAAGAGCCCGGCCCCGAAGACCGGCAAGGAGCAGAGTATTCTCCGGGCAGGGGGAAGCCTGCAACCGCGTCCCCGGGAGCGCCCCGTCCTTTCTCGCCCCGACCGCGGAGCCGGGCTCGAGCCGAAGATGAGGGTTAAGGTCATCACTTCAATTGCGGCCGTCCGTTCTCGCCCCGACCATGGAGCCGGGCTCGAGCCCTTTCCCTAGCGGCGCCGGGGGACACGGACCCCGCGAGCCGCGTGACCTCGTGGGGCAGATCCCGTGAAGGCGCAGGGATACGCGACAATCCAACCATCGTCGGGCGGCCCTCCACCGGATGGTTGATGCCCGCGAGAGGTCGGGAAGGTCACGATGTCCATGCTTGCAACGCTCTTCCTAACGAGCTGCCGTCCGTCTCAAGCGCCAAGGGGGTGAGGGGATGTTGCCCGCCGACTGCCACCGCTGCGGAAGCGCCGGATGCGTGGAATTCGGGATGTGCCAGGTTTGTTACCAGGAATATTCTTCACGGGGTCAGAGCTTCGATCTTCGATCCGCGGAGAAGGGCGCGTTCATCCCTTACACGGAGAAGGGGTCGGCTTCCGTCCTGGTTTCATACGGCCCCGCGCTTTCCTACCGAACATGACCCGGGACCGCAGCCTCCATCTTCGATCCATGGAGAGGCGTTGATCTCTCCCTAAAGCGAAGAGCGGGCGGCATCCACCCCCCGGTCCGAGAGGGTCCGCGCCGCAGAGGCGTAGTCGCCGTCTCCGGTCCCTTTGCGGGCGGTGTCGGCGAGGAGATGAGAAGGCGTCCGCGGCTCTCCGCCTGTCATCCGCCCTTCTTCCGGGCCTTCGGGAGGGCGGTGTCGGGAGGGAGACAAAAGGCGTCATGCCTCCCGCGGCAGGGCGTTTTCCTCCTCCGGACATGCAGGGAAAAACGAGACCGCGCCTCACCGGCTCAAGGCCGTAGAGCGAAAGGTTGTTCCCGTGCTCCGGACGCCGAATCTTCCCGCGCGCTCATGGCGTAAGGACCGCGGCGCTCCTTACGCTCTTCTCCACCCCGGGTGTCGGCGATCCCCTCAAGGTCTCCGGCTTCTTTTCCGGCGGGATCTGGCCGATGCCGCCGCCGACAGCAACCCCATGAACGCGCCGAAGAGCAATGCCGCGCTGCCCGATCCCTGGCCGCAGGCCGCCTCCACCCGGAAGCCCTCGCGCATGCGCGCCCCCGTGCCGTCGGGGTTCACCACCACCACGTCGTAGGCGCCCGGCTCGGCCCCGAAGACGAGCAGGGAGCAGGTGATTCTCTGGGGGGAGGAAACGCTCACGCCGGCGGCCTCCAGGAGCGCGCCGCCCTTTCTCAGCCTGACCGTGGCGCCGGGCTTGAACCCGCTGCCCTTGAGCTCAAGGGATACGAAACCCGCGAACTGCGTGACCCTGTCAGGAGCGATCCCGTTGAGGTGCACGGGGTCAGGGTTGGGCAATACCGAGAATCCGCCCGGAAGCAGCGAGAGGTTGCCCGAGGCGTCGGAGACCGCCAGATGGTATTCGCCCTCCCGGACATCGTAGAGCTCGAAGGTGCAGACAATGAGGCTGGGGGAGACGACGGCGGTGGACGAGGCCGCGAGGCCGTAGCCGCCGGAGACCTCCATCAGCGAGACCTTCATGTCCGTACTGAACCCGCTTCCCGTCACCCTCACCGAGACCGCGGTGCCCTGCATCCCGCTGGCGGGGTCCGCCGTATCCACGCATACGGGGTTCTGGAGCACCGTGAATCCCGCGGGCAGCCTGGCCTCGCCGCCGTCGGGATTTGCGAGGACCACGTCGTAGACGCCGGGTTCGGCTTGTATGAGGTCGAGGACGCAGTGCACGCGGTCGTCGGCATCCGGCCAGGCGGCGACTTCGATGGATGAACCATCTTTTTCCATACGCACCGAAAAGCCCTCGTCAAATCCCGTGCAGTGGAGATCGGCCTCCAAGATGCAGCGGTTGTACCCCGAAGAGGGGGATATGCCGTCGATGCGCAGGGAAGGTTCCCAGCCCCCGCTGGAGGTGTGCATGATGTACCCGTGGCCGTACTGCCCGAGGTTGGTGGGGTCGCACCCGCAGGCCCATGCCGCCGTCCCGTCAGGGGTGGAGATGTCGCTGAGGACATAAAGACCGTCCGCCTGGATGTTCCAGGAGGCACCGCCGTCGTCGCTCCTGGCGATATGGTTGCCCCATCCCTGGGCGCATACGGCGAGGAACGCCGTGCAGCCGTCCACGGCGCAGAACCCTCCGTTGCCGTAGCTCCAGTAGCCGACGGGCGTTGGATGGATATCCCAGCTCACTCCTCCGTCGGCGGAGCGCAGGATCTCGGTGCGGGAGTTCGAGGGCGCGGAGAGGTCGGCGTGCAGCGCGGCTACCCATACGTCGAGGGCGTGGGGAGCGGACACCTTGAAATATGCGTATCCTTCCACCGTGTGGTCCTGCCAGTGCGACCCGCCGTCCGAGGTCTTCATCAGGCGTCCCGCCACCGTGGGAGGCACCGGCGGCCAGGTCATCCCGGGAGAGAAGAAACCTCCCGAAGCCCAGCAGGTCTGCCCGTCAACGGCGGAGACGCCGGTCATGGTACAGGGGATGCCTGCGGCCTGCACCTCCCAGGTCCCGCCACCGTCGTCCGTCTTGATGATGAAGCCGTTGAAGGCGGTACCGGAGGAGGTGGAATAGCCCACCGCCCAGCAGGTGCTCCCGTCCACGGCGGAGATGTCCGTGACGCAGTACCCGTCCGCGGCGATCGACACCTCCCAGCTCGAGCCTCCGTCCGCCGTCTTGACGATGCATCCGTATCCGCCGGCCCAGCATACCTCTTCGCTGACCGCGGAAGCGCAGGTGAGGATGGTGGGAAATCCCGGATAGGAGGGCGTCCAGGAGTCGCCGCCGTCGGTGGTCCTGAGGGCGAGAGCCCGCGGTGTCTCCCCCGTCGTCCGTCCCACCGCCCAGCAGGTGTTCCCGTCAACCGCGGAGACGCCGAAGATGCTCGCCGCGTCGTCCTGGAATTGAACCGACCAGCCGCCATCGACGCCGCCCTGCGCGCTTTCCGGCGTCCGGAAGACGGCCGGCGAGGACGCGCCCAGCAGCAGGAGCAGAACAACGCAGGCCGTCCGGCAGGCTTTTTTCCCTGGTCTCATCATACACACCCCCTCATGCCATGCAGCCCTGGACAGGCAGAGTCTGCAGCCCCTCTGCGACCCCTGAGCCCGGATCTGTCGCCTTGAACGAATGGAACAAGGATAAATTTATAAACCATAAGGTAACATAGTCCTTAATGGCGGTCAAACCCCCTCAGGCCCTAACCCGGTCAAACCGGCACTCAGGTGAACGCCGTACCGGGGAGGCCCCGAAAGCGCGACGAAGGGCTCCGAAGCCTCCCGGCGCAGGCGAGGCCTTCCGCGAAAAGCGTCCCGGAAGGCCAACGGGGCAGGAGAAGCGAATGATAGAATGTCCGTGAGGCGGCGTGTTCCCGGGGGGCGAGATGGAGTTCACGGTCTTCGGCGAGGGCTGGCTGGGCGAGATACTGGGCGCGGCGGGAGTCTCCGGCGCGATCCGGGAGAGGGTGAGAAACGCCCTCGCCTCCCTCGCGGAGGGGGAGAGGGGCGCCGTCGAGGCGGAGTGGAAGTCCATCGACCGCATGCTCAAAAAGGGCCGGTTAGCGGAGGCCCTGGGGCTGGCCCTGGAGACGGTGTCCAGGACGGCCGGGGAACTGCGGGCTCTCCTGGGCCAGGAAGCCGCCGTGCTCGAGAGGCCCCTCAGCCCCTTCCTCATCGGGGGCGGCGAGGTGAGGAAGGTGCTTTATGCCCCGGAGGACGTGCGAGAGCTGGCGCGCTCGGGCGACGAGCTGGACGCGCTGCGCGCCCTGGTGCTCATAAACGGCGCGCGACGCCTCCTGGTCAGCTGGGGGGCGGGGGTGGGCGGGAAAAAACCCCGCAGGCTCATACCCCGCCTGGAGAAAGACGTGGAGGACCTGCGCCGCATGCAGGCCGAGCTCCCGGGAGAGGACGAGTTCGGGGAGGACCTCGAAAGGGAGATGGAGTTCGCCGACCGTTTCGCCTCCACGGCCACGCGTTTCGCCCGTGATCTCATGGAGTTGCACGTGTCGAACACCGCCCATCCCGAGGTGCGCCGCCGTTTCGAGATCCTCTGGAACAACGTCCTCCAGCTCGCGGAGGACGGAGACATGGAGTCCGCGTCCCTGGAGGCGTTGCAGGTGCTTGAGGAGGCCTTCGAGCTGGCGGGCATGGGCGGCGGCGATACCCTGGAGAAAGTTGACCTGCTCTACGGCTTTTTCAGCGAGGTGGAGGGATTGCGCAGGGCCGTCGACCGCCTGACCGCCATCTCGCGCGACGGAGAGGGAAGCATGGGCGCGGAGGAGGGGCGTGCCTGTATAGAGGCCATCCGCGGGGCGCTGGCGGACATGGGCCTGGAGCTTGCGTAAGGACCCCTGCCCCTCCGCTTGCCCGCCTCTCGACCGCAGCACGCAAGAGTCCGGAAGGTACGGGGAGGGAGGCTTGGAGGTAATCCTCGGACACGTCAACGTGGACTTCGACGCCTTGGCCTCCATGGTGGCGGCGAAGAAGCTCTATCCCGAGGCGGTGATGGTCTTCGCGGGGTCGGTGAACCGCAACGTGCGCGAGTTCATCTCCCTGCATGGCGACGTGCTGGAGTTCATGGACCCCCGGGCCCTGGACGCCGAGGCCATCGAGCGCCTCATCGTGGTGGACAACCGCATCGCCGAGCGGCTGGGGGAGTTTCGGGACCTCCCGGGGCGCCCCGGGGTCGAGGTCTTCGTCTACGACCACCACCCTCCCTCGCCGCAGGACATGCGGGGGGTGAAGGACTACAGCGAGGAGGTGGGCGCCACCACCACCGTGCTGCTCAAGATCATCAGGCGCAAGGGGATATCCGTGACCCCCTTCGAGGCCACCCTGTTCGCCCTGGGCATCCACGAGGACACCGGTTCCCTCACCTTCGCGGGGACCACCTACGACGATGCCGAGGCCCTGGCCTACCTCATGCGTGAGGGAGCCAACCTCAACGTCATCACCCACTTCCTGGGCCCCGCCCTCACCCCCGCCCAGCACGAGCTCATGAAAAGGCTGCTGGAGGGCCTGGAGACCCTCCGCGTGCGGGGCATCCTGGTGGCGTTGGCGAGGGCGAGGATGGGGGAGTACGTGGAGGGCGCTTCCGTGGTCGCCGGCAAGCTCGCGGAGCTGGAGAACCTGGACGTGGTCTTCACCCTCAGCGAGATGGCGGGGCGGGTGGTGGTGGTGGGTCTTTCCAGGTTGAGCCAGGTGGACGTGCACGAGGTGCTCTCTGGCCTCGGGGGCGGAGGCCACTCCAAGGCCGGCTCCGCGGTGCTCAAGGGCGTTACCTTGAGGCAGGCGGAGAAGAAGCTCCTGGCCGTCCTGGAGGAGAAGGTGCGGCCGCTGGTCACCGCGGGGGAGATCATGAGCGGACCTGTGAGGACCATCGAGGAGGACACCCCCATCGCCGAGGCGTCGCGGCGCATGCAGCGCACCGGGCATACCGCTTTTCCGGTGGTGGACGCGGGAGGTGAGCTGGTGGGGATCATCTCCCGCAAGGACCTCGACAAGGCGGGGCACCACGGGCTGGGGCACGCCCCCGTCAAGGGTTTCATGACCCGCGAGCTGGTGAGCGTGGACGAGGACGCCTCACTGTTGGAGATCCAGGACCTCATGACCGCCAACGCCATCGGCAGGGTGCCGGTGGTGAGGGGACGCAGGGTGGTGGGCATCGTGACGCGCAAGGACGTGCTCAGGGCCCTGCATGGAAAGGATTACCTACGGGGCTTCACCGTCCCGGGGCGCGCCGCGGGATACAGCCGCTCGGAGATCATCGACCTCATGAGGCGAAGTCTCCCGGGGGACGTGCAGGGACTGCTGCACACGCTGTCCCGGGTGGCGGAGGACGAGGGGTTCGAGGCCTACCTGGTGGGGGGCGTGGTGCGGGACCTCCTGCTGGGCTATCCCAACCTGGACCTGGACGTGGTGGTGGAGGGTGACGGCATCGACTTCGCGCGCCTCCTGGCAAGGGCGCTGAAGGCCAGGGTCAGGAGTCACCGCAAGTTCGGCACCGCCGTGGTCATCCTGCCCACGGGGCGCAGGATAGACGTGGCCACGGCGCGCACGGAGTTCTACGAACGTCCCGCGGCCCTGCCCACGGTGGAGATGTCCTCCATCCGCCAGGACCTCTACCGCCGCGACTTCACCATCAACACCATGGCGGTGGCTCTGAGCGGCGACCGCTTCGGCGAGCTCCTCGACTACTTCGGGGGACTGCGGGATCTGGAGCGGCGGCAGGTGCGCATCCTCCACAACCTCAGTTTCGTGGAGGACCCAACGCGCATCTTCCGCGCCGTGCGTTTCGAGCAGCGCTACGGCTTCCGGCTGGAGCGGCAGACGGAGATGCTGGCGCGCCGCGCGGTGGAGATGGAGATCGTGGGCAAGCTCACCAACGCCAGGGTGCGGGACGAGCTCATAGACATCTTCTCCGAGCCCTTCCCCCTCCCCCTGCGGGCCATCGAGCGCCTGCAGGACCTCGGGGCGCTGCGCACGCTGCATCCCGACCTGGAGGTGAGCAAGGGGATGCGGGAACGTTACCGCCTCCTCGAGAGGCACGCCGCGGCGGCGCTGGAGCTGGCGGGGGAGAGGGCCAGGGCATGGATCCCCTCCCTGGCGGCCATGCTGGAGGAACTCCCGGCGCGCGAGGCGAAGAAATGGTGCCACCAGATGCGCTTCCGGAGCGAGGACACCCGGGCGCTCATGCAGTGCCTGGTGACGGTGCCGGAGGTCATCGGGGCCCTGCACGCGGTGGACCTTCGGCCCAGCGAGGTGACGCGTTTCCTTGACCCTCTGAGCGGGGAGGCCTTAGCATATCTCTATGTGCTCGGGGGCCCGGGCACGCGGAGGTACGTGGCGGACTACGTCAGGAAATGGAAGGATATTCCATTAGAGATAAGCGGCCACGACCTCGCGGCATTGGGATTGAAGCCGTCGCGGCGCTACGCGGAGATCCTGGAGCGGGTACGGTCGGAGAAGATCGACGGCCGGGTGAGGGGACGCGAGGAGGAGCTGGCGCTGGCCAGGCGCCTCGCCCTCGACGAGGGGGAGGAAGAGCGGGGAGGCGGCGTGGCGGCGGGTCCCCGGGGCGAGGACGATAAGAGAAGTCCTGGTGGTGAGCCGCGCCCGGGGCGGCTCGGTGACGGAAGCCGGTGACCATGAGCAACCTCGAACGCGCCGTCTATATGCTGGTGGGCCTGATAGTGGGGGTCATCATCCACGAGTACATGCACGGCTACGTGGCCTACCGCATGGGTGACACCACCGCCAAGCGCGCGGGTCGACTGACCCTGGACCCCCTGGCGCACATCGATCCCTTCGGGACCCTCATCCTCCCGGGCATGCTCCTGCTCCTGAGCATCATGGGCTACGGCACCTTCATCATCGGCTACGCCAAGCCGGTGCCCATCAACCCCTTCCTCTTCCGCAAGCCCAGGGGGATCGTCTGGGTGTCCCTGGCGGGCCCCCTCTCCAACCTGGGTCTGGGGGTGGTCTTCATCGGCATCATACGCCTGCTGCTCATGTTCGACGGCGGCGCCATCCTGGACAAGATGGTCTACACCTGCCTTTTCATCGCCTACATCAACATCCTCCTCTTCGTCTTCAACCTCATCCCCATCCCGCCCCTGGACGGCTCGCGGGTGGTGGGATACTTCCTGCGCGGCGAGGCGCGGCGCTTCTACCAGTCCCTGGAGCCCTACGGGTTCTTCATCGTGCTATTGCTGGTGATGACCTTCGGGTTCCTGCTCTCGCGGGTCGTGGGCGGGGTGGCCAATCTCATCACGCGGCTCTTCGGCTTGGGGAGCATCTTCTGAGCGGGGTGTCCTGAGGCGTGAACACCTGGCGCGACCTGCCCGGCAAGGCGCTGGTGGCACTGGCCGCGCTGGATCCCCGCCTGCGGGCCAGGGCGGCGAGGGCGGCGGAGGCCCTGGCGCCGGGAGAGCGTGAGCTCTTCCTCTCCCTGAAACGTTACGATATCGCCCATTCCCTGGCCGTGGCCCGGCGACTGCGCGACGACCCCCTGCTCCGACGCGCCGCGCTGCTTCACGACGCCGGCAAGCTCCCCTCCGAGCTGGGGCTGCCGGCGCGCTGGCTCTACACCGCCGCCGAGCTCACCGCGCCTCGCCTGCTGCGCGGGCTGTGCAGGAGGGCGGAGGAAAGGGCGAGGGGCGCGGGGGCCCTGGAGCGTGCCCGCAGCTTGCCGCGCGGCATGTGGAGGGGGCTCTACGTGCAGGACCACCACGGCGAGATCGCCGGGGAGCTGCTGCGGGAGCGGGGGAGCGAGGAGGAGCTGGTGCGCCTGGTGGCGGCCCACCAGGAGGAGCCCGCTGACGCCAAGGCCGCCAGGCTGCGCGAGGCCGACGACGCCTCGTGAAGGGCGGGCCCGTTCCCCACCCAATGCCTTCCAGTGCGGTCCGGCGCAGGCGCGTTCCCCACGAGACGGCGGAGGTCGCCGCAGGCGTTGGCGGCGCCACGCGCCGCGCCATGCAGGCCGAGGTTGCGGAATTGTAGAATAATGTGACGGACGAGACCGGAGCGGAGCCTTTTCTCCGCGCGGGAAACGAAAAGAGAGGAGAAAGGTTGACACAGAGGATACTCACCGGATACCGGCCGACGGGAAAACTCCACCTCGGGAACCTGCACGGCAACCTCAAGCGCATGATCGAGCTGCAGGAGGAGGCGGAGTGCTTCTTCTTCATCGCCGACTGGCATGCCCTTACCACCGATTACCAGGACCCCTCACGCCTGCGCTCCTACACCGAGGACATGGTGCTGGACTGGCTGGCGGCGGGCATCGACCCTCGGAAGGCGGCCGTCTACCGTCAGTCGGACCTGCCGGAGGTGGCGGAGTTCCACCTCTACCTCTCCCTCATCACCCCCCTGGGATGGTTGGAGAGGGTCCCCTCCTTCAAGGAGCAGCAGGAGCAGTTGCGGGGCAGGGACATCTCCACCCACGGCTTCCTGGGATATCCCGTGCTGCAGGCGGCGGACATCCTCATCGTGCGCGCCGACGGGGTGCCGGTGGGCGAGGACCAGCTCCCCCACCTGGAGTTGACGCGCGAGATAGCGAGGCGCTTCAACCACCTCTACGGCGAGACCTTCGGGGAGCCGCAGTCTCTGCTCTCGCCCAGCCCCCGCATCCCGGGCACCGACGGCCGCAAGATGAGCAAGAGCTACGGCAACTACATCTCCCTAACCGACCCCCCGGACGAGGTGAGGAAGAAGGTGCTCTCCATGATCACCGACCCCGCGCGGCGTACCCGCAGGGATCCCGGGGACCCCGAGAAGTGCAGCGCCTTCCAGCTCCACAAGCCCTACAGCGCCGATATCCTAGACGACATAGCGGAGAAATGCCGTACCGCCGCCAGGGGTTGCGTGGAATGCAAGAGCATGTTGGCGGAGAGGGTGGTGGAGTCCCTGCTTCCCTTCCAGGAGCGACGGAGGGAGATGGAGAGCAGGCCCGGCTACGCCTGGGAGGTAATGGGCGCGGGCCTGGAGAAGGTGAGGCCCATCGCGCGCGAGGTGCTGCGCGAGGTGAGGGAGCGCATGGGCATGGACTGAGAGAGGCCGGGGGATGGATGCGGACTGAGAAGGGGGAAGGTTGCCTTACCAGGTAAAGCTGCGCGTCTTCGAGGGGCCCTTCGACCTCCTGCTGCACCTCATCGGGCGTAAGGAGATCGACATCTACGAGATCTCCCTCGCCGAGATCACCGATGAATACCTCGCCTACATCGAGAGCATGCGCGAGCTGGACCTGGAGGTGGCCACGGAGTTCCTCCTCATCGCGGCCACCCTGCTCAAGCTGAAGTCGGACTCCCTCCTGCCGGCGCCGGAGAAGGAGGTGGAGGAGCTCGCCCCCCAGGAGCTGCGCGAGGAGCTGCTCTGGAGGCTGGTGGAGTACCAGAAGTTCCGCAACGCCGCGGAGGAACTGGCGGGTCGGCTGGAGCGCGAGGAGAGATATTACTACCGACAGGTGGACCTCGAGGAGCCCTTCCGAGACCTGGTCCCGGATGTACTACGGGGTCTGACCCTGGAGATGCTGGCGGCGGCGGCGCGGGAGTTCGCGCAGGGCGAGGACGAGGTGGACGTGGGCTATATCGCGCCCATACGGGTGAATGTGGAGGACTTCATGCAGCGGGTTCGCAGGGCGCTGGAACGCGGGGGACGCACCACCTTCCGCGAGCTGACCCAAGACTGCGCGCTGCGCATAGAGGTGATCGCCTTCTTCGTGGCGCTGCTGGAGCTCTTCAAACGAGAGGAGATCGACTTGCGGCAGGCCACGCGCTTCGGCGATATCGAGATATGCGCGATGGGGGAGGGCGGGGATGGAGATTAAACCTATCGGGGGCGCCATATGGCGGACCGGCGCGGGCCAGGAGGACATCCGGGAGATGGAGGAGGTGAAGGGAGCCCTGGAGGCCCTGCTCTTCGTGGCCGACGAGCCCCTCGCCCCGCGCCGGCTGGCGGAGGCGCTGGAGTGCGACGAGGGCAAGGTCCTCTCCGCCCTGCAGGAGCTGCGGGAAGAATACCTGCGCTACAACCGCGGCATGCAGTTGCGGGAGGTGGGGGGAGGGTGGCGCATGCATACCCATCCCGCCTACGCCTCGCAGATAGAGAGGCTGCTCCTCTCCTCGCGCCGCACGCGGTTGACCCGCGCCGCGGTGGAGACCCTGGCCATCATCGCCTACATGCAGCCCATCACCCGCACCCAGGTGGCCAACCTGCGCGGGGTGCAGTCGGAGAACATGGTAAAGGCCCTGGAGGAGATGGGGCTGGTTGCGGAGGCGGGCAAGGAGAGGGCGCCGGGAGGCCCCGCCCTCTACGTCACCACCGAGAAGTTCCTGGAGCGCTTCGGCCTCAACAGCCTGGAGGACCTGCCGCCGCTGGAGGATTTTCAGCCCGATGCCGAGACGGTGGAGCGCATCGCGCGCTCCCTATCCGGACAGGCGGATAGAGGCGCGGAAGAGGGGCCGGGGGCGTGCGGCGAGGGTGACGTCGTGGAGGCGGAAGAGGCGGAGGACGGGGCCTGAGGAGGCGTCGACACCGGCATGGCTCCCGAGGAGAGGCTCCAGAAATTGCTGGCTGCGGCGGGGCTGGGGTCGCGCCGCCGCTGCGAGGAGATGATCGCCGCGGGCCGGGTTAGGGTGAACGGCCGGACGGCCTCGCTCGGGGACCGCGCGGACCCGGAACGCGACGAGATAAGCGTGGACGGCGTGCCCGTCGATCCCGGAGTGGAGAAGAAGTACTTGCTCCTCAACAAGCCGGCGGGCTACGTGACCACCGCAAGGGATACCCGGGGCAGGCCCACGGTGATGGACCTGGTCAAGGGGGAGGGCAGGGTCTTTCCGGTAGGGCGACTGGACATGGACACCCGGGGGCTTCTCCTCCTCACCAACGATGGCTATCTGGCGTACCGAGTCATGCATCCCTCTTTCGGCGTCGAGAAGACCTACCTGGTGACCGCCGAGGGACGGCTGGGCCGACGGGGACTGGCGCGGCTGCGCGAGGGGGTTGAGCTCGAGGAGGGGGTCACCGCGCCCGCCAGGGTGCGGGTGTTGGAGAACGAGGGGGGGCGCTGCGTGTTGGAGATGACCATCCACGAGGGCCGCAAGCGCCAGGTGCGCAGGATGTGCGCCGCGGTGGGCCTCAAGGTCACAGACCTGGTGCGCATCCGCCTCGGGCACCTGGACATGCGGGGCGTGGAGGAGGGCAGCTACCGGGTCCTTTCGCGCCGGGAGGTGGAGCCCTTCCTGGCCGACGACTAGCACCTCCTCGTCGGAGGAGGTTTACCGCCGCCGGTCGTGCGCGTGGTCGTCGTGAACAGGTCCCCACCGCCGCCGGTCGCGGCCCGCTCTCCCGCGAAGGGAAGAGAGACGCATAAGGCAAGAGAGACGCATAAGGAAAGGTAAAGATGCTGTAACGTTTCGGTAGGCGCTTTGGGTTGAAAAAGTTTGAGAGACCACCCTATCATCCTGACAAACCAAGCAAATTCGACAAGAGGAAAAGGATGATCTCCCAAATATTCGATCTGGTAACCGTCGTACTACGTCTGGTGGAGGATGCGAAGGTAAAAACAGCGTTGCCTAACCCGGCTTATATGGTAAACTTTTGTCCTGACAAGGAGGCTGGGTCATGCAGTTGAGGGCTTTGCGCGGAGCGATCCTCTGCCGGGACAACACCAAGGAGGAGATCACCGAGAAGACGGCGGAGCTCCTGCGGGAGATGATCAAGCGCAACGACATCCGTCCCGAGGACATCGTGGACGTCATCTTCACCGCCACCGAGGACCTCACGGCGGAGTTCCCGGCCGCCGCGGCGCGCCACATCGGCCTCACCCACGTGCCGCTGCTCTGCGCGCGCGAGCTCTCCATCGAGGACTCGCCCCAGAGGTGCATCAGGGTGCTCATGCACTTCTACACCCGAAAACATCCGCACGAGTTGCGCCACCCCTATCTCGAGGGGGCGCGCCAGTTGAGGACGGACCTCCCCGAATGAGCTGGCAGCGCCTCACAACCGCATAAAGGACGGTGGGAAGTCGGAAGACGGTCTCTGGTTACCGGAAGCGAAAGGGGAGTTCGAGCCGGGGCTCGGGCTTTTTTGTTTGTTGGGGTCCGGGTTTGTTGGGGTCAGATCTTCGATCCCGATGAACGGATACGTTTGTGCCGGGGCGATTGAGGTAAGCGAAGATCGAGCATACGACCCCGGAAGAACGGCAAGGGGTTTGTTGGGGTCAGATCTTCGATCCCGATGAACGGATACGTTTGTGCCGGGGCGATTGAGGTAAGCGAAGATCGAGCATACGACCCCGGAAGAACGGCAACAGAAAAACGGAGACGTGGTGGGATGATAAGCCTCAGAAGAGAAGATCGGAGAAGGAAAACAACCGAAGGACTGCGATCGAAGATCGAAGATCTGACCCCAGGGAGGTGGTGGTGATGGTAATCGTCATGCGGGAGGGCGCGAGCGAGGAGGAGATAAAGGAGATCGTGGACCTCCTCCACAAGGTGGGGGCGGAGGCCCACGTCTCGCGGGGGGAGTTCCGCACCGTCATCGGGGTGATCGGGGACCGCGAGAAGGTCATGCAGATGCCCTTCGAGGCCTACGGGGCGGTGGAGCGGGTGGTCCCCATCATGAAGCCCTACAAACTGGTGAGCCGCGAGTTCCAGCCCGAGCCCACGGTCATCAAGGTGGGGAAGGCCCGCATAGGAGGCGGGTCCTTCACGGTCATAGCGGGGCCGTGCTCGGTGGAGAGCGAGGCGCAGGTGGTGGAGGCGGCGAGGGCAGCCCGGGAGGCGGGGGCGTCGCTGTTCCGTGGCGGGGCCTTCAAGCCCCGCACCTCTCCCTACAGTTTCCAGGGACTGGGAGAGGAAGGGCTTTCCATCCTCGCCAGGGCGCGCGAGGAGACCGGCCTTCCCGTGGTCACCGAGGTGCTGGACGTGAGGGACATCGAGCTGGTGTCGAGGTACGCGGACGTCCTCCAGGTGGGCGCACGCAACATGCAGAACTTCCTCATGCTCAAGGAGCTGGGAAGGCAGGAGAAACCCGTCCTTTTGAAACGCGGCATGAGCTCCACGGTGGAGGAATGGCTGATGGCGGCGGAATACATACTCAAGGAGGGCAACCGGAGGGTGATCCTCTGCGAACGCGGCATCCGCACCTTCGAGACCGCCACCCGCAACACCCTGGACATCGCCGCCGTACCGGCGGTGAAGGGCGCCTCCCACCTCCCGGTGATCGTCGATCCCAGCCACGCCACGGGGGTGCGCGAGCTGGTGCCGCCGCTGTGTATGGCGGCCCTGGCCGCCGGGGCCGACGGGGTGATGGTGGAGGTGCACCCGCGCCCCAAGGAGGCGCTGTGCGACGGCTCCCAGTCCTTGACCGTGGAGGGTTTCAGGGCGATGATGGATGAGCTGAGGGCCCTGGCGGGGTTCCTGGGAAGGAGTTAGGAAGGCGGAAAGGGGTTCGCTTGGCAGGAGAGAGCGCGTTCCGCCGCGCGGGGATCCTGGGGACGGGCCTCATCGGAGGTTCCCTGGGGCTGGCGCTGAAAAAGCGCGGGCTGGTGGAGGAGGTCCTGGGCTATGACCGCGACGCCTCCATGCTGGAGAGGGCATGCGGCTGCGGCGCGGTGGACGCCGCCGCGTCCGGGCCTCGGGAGCTGGCCCGCTCCTGCGACCTCGTCTTCATCGCCGTGCCGGTGCGCTCCATACCCGGCGCCATGCGGGAGCTGGCGACTCACCTGGGGAGCGGCACGGTGGTGAGCGACGTGGGGTCGGTGAAGGGCCCGGTGGTGAGGGCGGCACGCGAGGTCCTCGGAGGCGGGTGCCGTTTCATCGGCGGCCACCCCCTGGCCGGCTCGGAGCAGAGGGGGGTGGAGTTCGCGGACCCCGACCTCTTCCGGGACGCCTATTACGTCCTCACCCCGGGGAGGGACTGCGACGCGGATGCCTATGCCGGACTGCACGCCCTGCTCGGCTCCATGGGGGCCAGGGTCATCGCCATGGATCCCGAGCTGCACGACCGGGCGGTGTCGGTGATCAGCCACCTCCCGCATGTCCTGGCCGCCGCCCTCATGAACCTCGCCCTCGACCGCGCCGACGAGTACCCGCTGCTGCGCCTGGCCGCGGGGGGTTTCCGGGACATGACCCGCATCGCCGCCTCCCACGCGGGCCTGTGGCTGGACATCCTCGTGGAGAACCGCGAGGCGGTGAGGGAGACGCTGCGCGAGTGCATGACGGCGCTGGAGAGAGTGGAGGGCATGCTCCTGAGCGGGGAAGAGGGCGAGCTCTCGGCCTGGCTGGAGCGCGCCCGCGGCGGCAGGCAGAAGCTGGCGCCCGCCCTGCGGGAATCACTGCAGGAGCTGTACAGCTTGGTGATGCCGGTAGTGGACCGCCCCGGCGTGATCAGCGAGGTGACCCTGGCGGTGGGCGGGGAGGGGATAAACATCGACGACATCGAGCTCGTCCATCCCCTGGAGAGCGGCCGGGGGCTCCTGAGGCTGTCGGTGAGGGGCGGCGAGGCGGCGGCGCGCGCGGCGCGGGCGCTGCGGGAGAGGGGTTACCGGGTCAGCGTGAGCAAAGCCCTGGGCGAGGCATAATACCCCTCCGTCCTTCAGCCGATGGCGGCGTCCGTGGATCCGCGGGCATGGAGAGCGGTAGCGGGAGGCAGGAGAAATGATCTCCGAGGGTCCGCGAGAACGGGACCCGGATGGGGATGGCACGGTCAGGGGACGGGAGGCGAGGGGGCACGGCGCGTGCGGACGAGGTGATCCGGACAGAGAGGCGCCGCGAGGAGATCGCGGCGTTACGACAATCTGCTGGTAACTAGAAGGTTATGCCAGGAGGTCGCGGAGATGGACATGGTCTTCAACGGCGTATCGCGCGGGATACGGGGAGAGGTCCGTGTACCGCCCGACAAGTCCATCTCCCATCGCGCCGCCATCCTGGGGGCGTTGGCGGTGGGGGCCACCACCGCGCGTCCCTTCCTGCGCTCCGGGGACTGTCTGTCCACCATGGCCTGCCTGCGGGCTCTGGGAGTGGACCTGCGCCTGGAGGGCGAGACCCTGCGCGTGGAGGGCAGGGGCCCGGAGGGCTGGCGCGAGCCCGCCGAGCCCCTGGACGCCGGCAACTCCGCCACCACCATGCGCCTGCTCGCCGGGGCGCTGGCGGGGATGCCCTTTCGATGCGAGATCCGCGGCGATGCCTCGCTGTCGCGCCGTCCCATGGCCCGGGTGGCGGAACCCCTGCGGGCCATGGGGGCGGAGGTGGAGACCGTGGGGGAGGGAGGCCGTCCTCCCTTGGTCATCCGCGGGGGAGGGCTCAGGGGCATCGATCACGCCCTGCCCGTGGACAGCGCACAGCTGAAGTCGGCACTGCTCCTCGCCGGCCTACAGGCGGAGGGGGAGACGCGGGTGCGGGGGGGCAGGGCCTCGCGAGACCATACCGAGAGGATGCTCTCCCTCATGGGGGCGGACATCTTCTTCGAGGAGGAGGCGGTGGGGATCAGGCGTTCCCTCCTCACGGGCGGCGACCTGGAGATACCCGGGGACATCTCCAGCGCCTCCTTCCTGCTGGCGGCAGCGGCTCTGCTGCCGGGATCGCGCCTGCTTCTGCGAGAGGTGGGGCTGAACCCCACCCGCGCCGGGTTCCTCTCCGTGCTCAACTCCATGGGGGCCCTGGTCATGGAGTCCTCCTATCGCGAGAGGGACAACGAGCCCCGGGGCGACCTGGAGGTGGGGAGCGCGGGCCTCACCGGGGTGGAGGTGGAGGGGTGGCGCGTCCCCGCCCTCATCGACGAGGTGCCCCTGCTGGCGGTGCTGGGATGCCGGGCGCGCGGGGAGACGGTGGTGAGGGGGGCGGGTGAGCTGCGGGTGAAGGAGAGCGACCGTATCGCCGCCATGTGCTCCGAGCTGACCAGGATGGGGGGCAGGGTGGAGGAACTCGAGGACGGCTTCGTGGTCCACGGCCCCACCCGGCTCCAGGGCGCGCGCGTCGATTCACACGGAGACCACCGCATCGCCATGGCCCTGGCGGTGGCCGCCCTCTGCGCCGAGGGAGAGACGACTATCTCCGGGTGGGAGTGCGTGGACATCTCCTTCCCCGGCTTCGCAGCACTGCTGCGGTCCCTGCTGTGAGGGACTCTCCGGCGCGCTGGGGCGATAGGCGAGGACGCCCCTGGGTCTCCCCGGACTACCGTGCTCTCGGACGAGGTGGCTATGCCCATGACGCGGTCGAAGAGGTCCAGCAGCGGTATGGGGTCATCGCCTTGGTCAAGGGCACGAGGTAGGGGGACCAGGCGCACGCCGATGAAGGGGCGGTGCATCCCTCTCACCCCTCATTCATAGGCACAGGTCGTGCCGCCAGGGAGCCGCTTTTCCTTCAGATGAAACTTAAACCAGGTCGCCGCGGCGGGGGTAGAGGGCTCCTCAGAGGGGAATGGCGAAGCGGAAGGCGGAGCCGCCGCCCTCGCGCTCCGCGCACCAGATCCTCCCGCCGTGTCCCTCCACGATCTCCCGCGCGATGAAGAGGCCGAGCCCGATGCCCGGAAGGGAATGGTGGTTCACGTCCTCGACCTGGTAGAAGCGCTCGAAGATGCGCGTCCTCTCCTCCACCGGCACGCCCGGTCCGCGGTCGAGGACGGTGACCAGGAACTCGTCGCCGGCAACCGACGCCTCGACCTCCACTGCGGAGGCGGCGGGAGAATACTTTGCCGCGTTCTCCAGAAGTATGAGCAGCACCTCCAGGAGCCTCTCGCCGTCAGCATGCACCGTTCCCTCGAGGTGGTGAGAGAGGAGGAACTCGTTATCCGGGAAGCGCATACGCATCTCCTCCACGGCGCGCTCCAGCAGGGGCAGGGGATCGAGGTCCCTCTTCACGATGGAGAGGCGGGCACGGTCGATGCTGGCTACGTCCACCAGCTCCGCCACCAGGCTCTCCATGCGGTCCACGGCGCGGGGGATGTTTTCGAGGATCTCGGACTCCAGCTCCGGGTCCATACGCTCGCGGTAGGTGCGCAGCAGCTGCGAATAGCCGCGCAAGATGGTCATGGGATGCCTTATCTCATGGGAGACGATGTCCACGAAATCCTTGAGGTTGCGCTGGTGGGAGAAGCGCTCCTCCTCCACGGCCAGGGCGCGGGCGAGCATCCCCGAGACCTCCACCTCGCGCCTCGAGAATGCACGGGGAGCAGGGGAGAGGAAGCAGAGGGCGGCCACCGCCTCGTCCCGCACCCAGACCGAGCGCCCCAGCATGGACATGATGCCCAGCTCCACCAGACGCTCCCCGCCGCCGGGGGGAGCGCGCTCGGAGAGGTCCTGGACAAGGAGGGGCTCCTCGGGATCCCTGGCCATGACGCGGAGCAACGGCTCGCTGCGTGGAGGGTCAAGGAGCGACCACAGCACGGCCTCGGGGTCGGCGCGGTAGCTCACGTCGCGTCCGTCCATGCGCAGGTACAGGGCGAAGGGCATGTCTAGGATCTCCCTTCCCGTGCGCAGGATGAGGGAGATGTTCTCCTCGCCGTCCGCGCCCAGGGCGAGGAAGAGCCGCAGCAGTTTCTCCAGCATGTGGCGCGTGCGCTCCCTTTCCGTGACGTCGGTCATCACCACCGCCACCGCCGGCTCACCCCTGAGGTAGATGGTCTTGGAGAAGAGCTCCATGTACTTGAGCTCGCCGTCCTTGTGCCACAGGCGCGTAGTGTAGCGCGGCGCCTGGGGTTGCAGTCCCGACTGCTTGAGCCTCGCCTGTTCCAGCACGAAGGAGCGGTCTTCGACGTGGATGACAGGCGCGTAGCCGCCGGGCGGCGCGGAGAGGATCTCCTCCACGGAGTAGCCGGTCATCTCCGCCAGTGCCCGGTTGGCGTATATCACCCGGTCATCCTTGATGATGAAAAGGCCCATCACCGACTGTTCGCCGAGGGCACGGAAGAGCTCCTCGCTGTCGCGCAGCGCCTCCTCGGAGTGGGTCCGCTCGGTGACGTCGCGGAGGTTGACCACGATGCCGCGCACCTCGGGATGGTGGAGGAGGTTCCTCCCCGTGCCCTCCGCATGCCGGTACCCGCCGTCCTTGTGGCGGAAGCGGAAGGAATGGCCATAGGTCTCGCCATACGAGCGGACAAGGGAGGAGAACCTCTCCGCCAGCGCCTGCAGGTCCAGGGGATGCACGAATTCCAGGGCGCTCTTCCCCACCAGCTCTTCCGGCGCGAAACCGGTCATGCGCTGGAAGGAGGGGCTGGCGTAGAGTATGGTGGCATCCTCGCCCAGCACCGCGATGGATTCGTAAAGTCCCTCGATGAGGGCGTGGTAAAAACCCTCGCTCGCCTCCATGCCTTCCGCCTTTTCGTCGCCGATCGACATCCCGCCCCTGCGCCGGGGACGGAGCCCGAGCCCGCCGTGCGCCCGGGCGACCGCTGGACCCGGCTTGCGGATCGCGCGCCGCTCGCCGCTATTATATTGCAGCCGGAGCCGGGGCGCGAAATCCGCTCCCGAGGCGGCGCGAAAAAGCAATCGGGCTTAAAAATAAGATATGGCGGGCATTTCAGAGAAGCATACAAATCCGAGCGCTTTCCCACCGCCCGAATCTCAATCCTTTGCCTTCGCCTTTTCAACCATGTGATCGACACCGTGACGAGGGATGGCTCCCCCGCCACGCTCTCCGGGGACCGCCCCGCTACGGCGCCCGTCCTTGCGGAGCGTTTCACCTTCTGGAAGGGCCTCTAGGGGGAAATCAACCGTTATGGACACGGAGGACCACCGTTTGGAGGGTCTTGGACACGTGTGGCTGCCGTAATTTCGAGAAGCAAGGTCCGGGCACAGGCGGATGCGGTACGGGAGGAAGGGTGCTCGAGGAAGGACAGGTGCTGGAGAGCGAGCTCGACATCCTCCGCGAGGTGGCCAACATCGGCTCGGGACACGCGGCCGCCTCCATGGAGAGATGGCTGGGCAAGGACATGGCCCTAAAAGTGCCCGTTGCCGCCATGGTGCCCATCGAGGACGTGGCGGAGACCATAGGAGACCCCCTGGAGACGGTGATGGGGGTCTATTCGCGCGTCGGCGGCGACATGGAGGGGCACATCCTCTATCTCATCTCCCTGGAGGACGCGCGCGAGCTGCTGGACATCATCCTGGATCCCGAGGACCGCGGACAGGGATTCTCTCCCAACAACCTCTCGGCCATCGCGGAGACGGGGAACATTCTCTTCAACGCCTATCTGGGGGCGGTATCGGAGCTCTGCGGTCTAGAGCTCGTACCTGCGCCCCCCACCTGCACGGCGGACATGCTGGCGGCCATCGTCAACACCATCCTCCTCGAGGTGAGCGACGCGGGCGACCTCGCCCTCTACCTGAAGACGGAGTTCGAGGAGGAGGACTTCGCCTCCACGGGCAACGTCCTCTTCGTCACCGACTTCGAAAATCTCGCCCGCATGGTGGACATCCTGGAGGAGGAATAGGGCGGGAAGCAGAGAGCGGCGCCGGAGACGGTCGGCCGGATATCAGGGATGAGGACGGAAGATGACAAGGATCGTCGTCAAAATGGGGGAGCTGGAGGTGAGCGACCGCGCCGGAGACATCCTCACCGCCATCCTGGGATCTTGCGTAGGGGTATTGATCTTCGACGCCGGAGCCGGAAGGGCGGGCATGGCGCACGTCATGCTGCCGGAACGCATCGACCCCCAGGCGAGCCTGGAAAAGAGGGGGAAGTACGCCGTGCCCGCGGTGAAGGCGCTTTACCGGGAGATGCTGGACATGGGGTCGCGGCCCTCCTCCCTGGCCGCCAAGATCAGCGGAGGGGCGAGGATGTTCAGCGACAACAACCTGCAGAACATCGGGGAGCGCAACCTGGAGAAAGTGCGCTACGCGCTGGGGAAACTGGGCATCCCCGTGGTGGCGGAAAGGACGGGCGGCTGCAAGGGCAGGAACGTGAGCGTGGACGTGGCCACGGGCCGTATGAAGGTAAGGGACGCGGACGGGAACGAGGAGATCATCTGAGCCGGGAAGGGGTCAAATCCATGGCCGTGTCGATGGGCGCAGGAACAGGGTTTTTCCACCGCAGCCGGGGGAAGTGCTCCATGAGATCAAGGGAGCAACGCCGGTGAACGGCAGCGGCGCGTTTTTCCTCGAAAAGCGGGGAACGGGGACGAGACCGTTCTTAAGAATCAACCTTATAGGGTGGAGGCCTTAACCGAAAGGTTGATGGTGTCCCGGGCGGGGAGCATAGACTGGATGAAAGAGATGATCCGGCGATACGGAGGTCAAGGTGTCAGCGAGGATAATGATCGTGGACGACGCGGCCTTCATGCGTAAGCGCATCCGCAACATCCTGGTCAAAGAGGGATACGAGGTGGTGGCGGAGAGCGCCAACGGCCGCGAGGCGGTGGAGAACTACCAGGAACACCGGCCGGAGCTGGTCACCATGGACATCACCATGCCGGAGATGGACGGCATCGCCGCGCTGCAGGAGATCCGCAGCATCGACCCCTCGGCCCTGGTGGTCATGGTCACGGCCATGGGACAGCAGTCCATGGTCATCAAGGCCATCAAGGCGGGGGCGAAGGACTTCATCGTCAAGCCCTTCGAACCGGAGAGGGTGCTGGTGACCATCAAGAACGCCCTGAAGTCGAGGGACGGGGAGTCGGCCTCGGCCTGAGGGACGGGCAGGCAGCGGCCGGCGAGCACCTTGAAAGCGCAACATGTTCAGGGGAGAACGGACGCCGTAAAGAAAGCCGAGGGTCGCCACCAGGGGCGGCGCCTGCGGGGCGGAGCTGCGGGGGCAGCCGGCGCGGTTCTCTCCCGGGCGGTTAAGGAATAACCGCCGAGGCAGTGAGCCCGATATCCTTATCGTTCTTCTCAACTGCTGGATACGGATCCACGGAGGGCGATAGACGATGTACGGGCTCATTCCTTTTCCGACGTAGGACAGGTGAGGAGGAAGGGAAATGGCGGACGAGAGCCTCTCCCAGGAGGAGATAGACCGGCTGTTGCGGGAAGCGCAGGGCGGCGGACCGAGCGGCGGCGAGGAGCCCCCCGGGACGCCGGAAGGTGGGGTTGGAGAAGAGGGCGCCCGGTCCGATACCCTCCTTCCGCATGTATCCGAGGTGCTCAGCGAGGACCAGATGGACGTGCTGGGGGAGTTCTACAACATCGCCATGGGCAAGGCGGCCACCGTGCTCTCCTCCCTCCTCGGCAGGGCGGTGGACATCACCACCCCCACGGTGAGCGTGGAGACCTGGGAGGGCGTGCGGGGCAAGCACCCCGTCCCCTGCCTGCTGGTGATGATCGAATACACGCAGGGCTTGGAGGGGACCAACGTGCTGGTGGTGACCCAGAAGGACGCCAACATCATCGCCAACATCATGGACGAGGAGGAACAGGGGGAGCTCGACGCGCCCCTCGACGAATACCGCCAGGGGGTGGTGGGCGAGGCCATGAACCAGATGATCGGGGGCGCGGTGGTGTCCATCGCGGAAATGCTCGGCAGGGAGGTGGCCATCTCCCCCCCCACCCTTTATCTCCTCGATCTAAGGGAGGACGCCTCCGCCCTCGAGAGCCCCTTTTCCGAGGACCCGCTGGTGCAGATCGCCTTCCGCTTCGAGGTGGAGGAGCTGGTACACAGCGAGATGCTGCAGGTCATGAGCCTGGATTTCGCGCGGCGCCTCGCCGACGAGGTGATGGAGGAGGAAGAAGAGGAGGCGGCGGCGGAAGCCGCCGAGCGTCCAGCCCAAGAGGCCCGGGAAGCCCCTTCCGCGGTGGAATCCCCCGCCGACGAGGATGCGGAGCCCCCGGTGCAGGTGAAGAAGGCGGAGTTCCGGCCCGTAACGGGGGGGAACGGGGGACGGAGCGACGAGGACGAGAACCTCGAGATCATCATGGACATCGAGGTGGAGGTCACGGTGGAGCTCGGGCGCACCCAGATGAAGATCAAGGACGTGCTCGCCCTGGGAGAAGGCTCGGTGATAGAGCTGGACAAGCTGGTAGGAGAGCCCATGGAGATATATGCCAACGACAAACTGATCGCGCGCGGCGAGGTGGTGGTCATCGAGGAGGACTTCGGCGTGCGCATCACCGAGATCGTGAAGAACCGCGCCATGCAGGGCACCTTGAACTGAGGGCCCGGGCGCGGGTCGCGGGGAGAACCATGTCCGTGAAGAGAAAGCCGAGAAGACCCCCTGCCCCTGCACGCTCGTCCGGCGGTGCGGGAGGAGCGAGGTCGGGCCTTTCCCGCGCCGCCTGGGGCCTCGTGGGACTGGCGGCCCTTCTCCTCGCCATGTCCATGCTCTCGGGACGGCTGCGATCTGCCCCCTCGGCGGAGGACAGGCTGGCGGCGGGGGCGGAGGAGGCGGTCCGCGGGGATGGATCGGGAGACGGTACGTCCGTCCCCGGAGAGGACATGGCGGGCGCCGCGTCGGCGGAGGGCACCGCGGCGGCGGTATCGGTCGGCGGGGCGACCGCGGGAGAGGCAACGGAGGGCGGGAGCGGGATGGGCTCGGCGTCGGGGCTCCCGGAGGCGTCCGGATCGGGAACGGGCGGCGACGGCGGGCCGGATGCCCTGAACGGGGCGAAGGGTATGGAGAGTCCGCGCAGCCCGGTCGACGCGGAGAGAAGCGCGAACGGCGCGATGAGCGGCGAGCGCCGCGTCGCGACGTCGACGCCCGGGGCGGGAGGAGCCACGGCGGGTGCCGAAGGGGCCGAAGACCCCGGAACAGGTGACGGCGCGGGCGCGGAGCTCACTCCTGCAGCGGGCGCGGGAGAAGAGGAGGCGGGAGCCGGCGCCGGGAACCTCTACCTGGAGGGCGGGAGCGAGAGCGTTCCGGACCTGGGGGGCTCCCTCATCAAGGTGGTCTTGAGCATGGGGGTGGTGGTGCTCCTGGTGCTGGCGACGCGCGCTTTCCTCAAGAGGAGCAGGGCGCGCGCGGGCAGCGGAGGCGACACCCACCTAAAGGTCATCGGCTACACCAGGCTGGGAAACGGCACCGGCGTGCACGAGGTGAGGGTGGGGGATCGGGTGTGGTTCATAGGCGAGGGCGAAAAGGAGCTGCGGCTGCTGGGAGACTTCGACCTCTGCGAGCTGGAGCTCTCCCGCCTCGTGAGGGAGGAGGGCGACGGAGGGGCCTTCGGACGCGAGCTGGAGGAGGACCTCGCAGCGGGGAGCGGGGAATGGCGTGGGACGTTGCCGAGGGGTTGGCTGAATGCGCTGCGCTGGAAGACGGCGAGATAGCGGGGAGGTAGGGGATTGCCGCCGGGCGGACGAGCAGGGCTCCCCGGACCGCGTTCGCGGGAAGGGGACCGTGCCGCGCGGGAGGCGCGCGGCGTGGATGACCGCGGCGTTCGCCGTCGTCTTTTTTGCGACGCTGCTCCTCTTCGTCTTCCTCAACGCTCCCGCCGCACGCTGCCAGCCGGACCAGGACGGACGGCTGGGCGATGCGGTGGAAAAGGCTACCAGAGACAGCACCCTGGTGCAGATCCTGCTGCTGGTGACGGTACTGGCCCTCGCGCCGGCCATCCTCATCTGCGTCACTTCCTTCACGCGCATCATCGTCATCCTGTCCTTTTTGCGCAACGCCATCGGGACCCCGCAGATGCCGCCCAACCAGGTGCTCATCGGGACGGCCCTCTTCCTCAGCCTCTTCGTGATGTCGCCGGTGGTGGCCAGGGTGAACTCCGAGGCCATCCAGCCCTACATGCGGGAGGAGATGGACCGCGACCAGGCCTTCCAGCAAGGCCTGCAGCCCATCCGGGAGTTCATGTTCAGACAGACGGACGCCTCGGACCTCTCCCTCTTCATCTCTCTGTCCTCCCAGGAGAAGCCCGCCGCGCCGGAGGACGTGTCCACCCTGGTGCTGGTGCCCGCCTTCATCATCAGCGAGCTCAAGAAGGCGTTCATCATCGCCTTCCTCATCTATATCCCCTTCATGGTCATCGACGTCATCGTGGCGGGAACCCTGATGTCCATGGGCATGCTCATGCTCCCGCCCATGATTATCTCCCTGCCCTTCAAGCTGCTGCTCTTCGTGATGGTGGACGGATGGCATCTGGTGGTCAAGTCGTTGGTGAGCAGTTTCAGGTGAGGTACTGAATGCTTCAGATAGTGGGCAAGGCCTTTGTCACCGCCATGATGGTGCTGCTGCCCATCCTGGGGGTGACCATGGTGGTGAGCGTGCTCATCAGCATCCTGCAGGCCGCCACCCAGATCCAGGAGATGACCCTGACCTTCATCCCCAAGCTGTTCGTGACCCTGTTGATGATCCTCATAGCCGGGCCCTGGATCATGCGTACTCTGGTAACTTTTACCAAGGAAGTCATGGCCTCCATACCGGGCCTTCTCCCTTGAGGAGGGTCGTGCCGCGGAGGGCGCGGAAATGAGGACGGACGCGAGGAAAAGGACGCGTAAGAAAAGGTGGAGAGGACGGAGAGACAACGGACGCGAGGAGCGTGGAGATGTTCCCGGCGGACGAGGCGTCGCTGACCGCCTTCATCCTGGTGCTGGCGCGCCTGGCAGGGCTGGCCCTGGTGGTGCCCTTCATGGGACATCGCAGCATACCTGTGATGGTGAGGGCGGCGGTGGTGATGGTGCTGGCGCTGGCTCTCACCCCCCTGGTGGCGGTGCCCGCGGAAGCGCGCGTCCTGGACCTCGCCTTCGCCCTGAGGGTGGCCTTCGAGGTTCTGGTGGGGCTGTTCCTCGGATACCTCTTCCTGGCGGTTTTTATGGCCGTGACCATGGCGGGGCAGTTCATAGACTTCGAGCTCGGCTTCGGTCTGGCGCAGGTCTTCGACCCCTCCTTCGGCAACAACTCCACCGTCCTCTCGCGTTTCTATTACCTGCTGGCCATGGTGGTCTTCCTCACCTGCAGGGGCCACCACCTCATCGTGCTGGCGCTGGCCGGGAGCTACCGCGTCTTCCCCGCGGGCTCCCTGACCTTTCCCTCCCTGGTATCCCCGCCGGCGTTGCGCGCGCTCTCGGACGTCTTCCTGCTCGCCCTCAAGGTGGGAGCGCCGGTGATCGGCGCCCTTTTCGTGGCCGACGTGGTCTTCGGCATCGTGGCGCGCGCCGTGCCTCAGATGAACGTGTTCGTGATCGGCTTCCCGCTCAAGATCCTTCTGGGGCTGCTGGCGGTGGCCGTTACCCTTCCCTTCACCGTGGCCTTCATGAGGGACCTGGTGGCGGGACTGGAGAACCTGTTGGCCAGGGCATTTTAAGGGGGTGAGCTGTGCCCAAGGAGGAGAGGACGGAGAAGGCGACTCCCAAGAAAAGGGAGGACGTGCGCAAGAAAGAGGGGATGGTGGCGCGCAGCGCAGACCTCACCTCGGCGCTCATGCTCCTCTGCTCCGTGCTCATCCTGCGTTTTTGGGGGCCGGCCCTCTTCCGGCACTTCGCGGCGGTCATGGAGCGGGGCATGACCTCGGCGGCGTGGGCGGCGGGCAAGGAGGAGACGGGGGTCGCCCTGAAGACGGGCATCGTGGACGTGATGCTCCAGCTCGCTCCCCTGGTGCTGGCCCTCTTCGCCTTCGCCCTGCTGGTGAACGCGCTGCAGGTCAAGCTCTATTTCGTCCCCAAGGCCCTGGCCTTCAAGGGCGAGCGCATCAACCCTTTGCAGGGCATGAAGCGGCTGCTCTCGCCGCGCTCCCTGGTGGAGTTGGCGAAGAACCTGCTCAAGGTGGTTCTGGTGGCGGTGGTGGCCTATACCGCGGTGAGGGAAGGCTACGTGCGCCTGCACGCCATGACCGGGGCGGGAGCGGGAGAGCTGCTGGCCGCGTTCATGGGCCTGGTGTTCTCGGCATGCCTCAAGGTCGCCCTGGTGATGATCTTTCTGGGAGGGATGGACTACGGCTACCAGCGCTGGGAGTTCGAGAAGAACATCCGCATGACCAAGCAGGAGGTCAAGGAGGAGTTCAAGCAGACGGAGGGGGACCCTCACCTGCGCGCGGCTATCCGCCAGCGCATGCGGCAGCTCGCCCGACAGCGCATGATGCAGAGGCTGCCGCAGGCCACCATGGTGGTCACCAACCCCACCCACTACGCGGTGGCCCTCCTCTACAAGCGCGGCATGCGGGCCCCCAGGGTCATCGCCAAGGGCGTGGATTTCATGGCCCGGCGCATACGCGAGGAGGCGCGCAGGCTGGACATCCCCGTGGTGGAGGAGCCGGAGCTGGCGCGCAGCCTCTACCGGCTGGTGGACCTGGAGGACGAGATACCCCCCCAGTTATACCGCGCGGTGGCGGAGGTGCTGGCCTACGTGATGAGCGTGGATCGCAGGGTCGCGGAGCGCATAGCCTGAGGCAGGCATAAGGGAAGGGAAGGGGAGTTGAAGGAGAAGCTGGGACGCTACAGCGACTTCCTCATGGCGGGGATCGTGGTCATGATCATCGTCATGATCATCGTGCCCCTCTCCCCCTTCATCCTGGACCTCCTGGTGGTCTTCAACTTCTGCCTCTCCATGGTGGTGATGCTGGTGACCATGTACACCCAGGAGCCGCTGCACTTCTCCGTCTTCCCCACCCTGCTGCTCATCGCCACCCTTTTCCGCCTGGCCATCAACATCGCCCTCACCCGCCTCATCCTGGTGAGGGGGTTCGCGGGGGCCATGGTCAACTCCTTCGGGCATTTCGTGATCGGGGGGAACATCGTGGTGGGGCTGGTGGTGTTCTTCATCATCGTGGTGGTGCAGTTCGTGGTGATCACCAGCGGCGCCAACCGCGTGGCGGAGGTGGCGGCGCGCTTCACCCTCGACGCCATGCCCGGGAAGCAGATGAGCATCGACGCCGACCTCAACGCCGGCCTCATCAGCGAGGAGGAGGCGAGGAGGCGCAGGCAGGAGGTGGGCAAGGAGGCGGATTTCTACGGCGCCATGGACGGGGCCAGCAAGTTCGTAAAGGGCGACGCCATAGCGGCCATCGTGGTGGTGTTCATAAACCTGCTGGGAGGACTGGCGGTGGGGGCCTTCCAGATGGGCATGGGCCTCGGCACGGCGGTGCAGACCTATTCGCTGCTGACCATCGGCGCGGGGCTGGTCATCCAGATCCCCGCCCTGCTGGTCTCCACGGCCACGGGGGTCATCGTCACCCGCGCCGCATCCGACGCCAACCTGGGATCTGACCTCTCCATGCAGCTTTTGCGTCAACCCCGTGCCCTGCAGCTGGGAGCGCTGATCACGGGGGCGCTGGCGGCGCTCCCGGGGCTGCCCAAGATACCCCTTTTGGTCTTCGCGGGGTCCCTCTACGCCGTTTCCGTGGCCATGAAGAGGGAGCTCGAGAAAGGAGAGGCGGTGGAGGAGCCGCCCGGGCCGCCCGCTCCCGCCCCGGAGGAGGAGCTTGCGGGGCTGATCCGCGTGGACCCCATGGCCCTGGAGCTGGGATACGACCTCGTGCCCCTGGTGGACCCCGGCGCGGGCAGCGATTTCATGGAGAGGGTGGTGCTGGTGCGCAAGCATATCGCCACGGAGCTGGGGATAATCGTCCCTCCCATCCGCCTGCGCGACAACATCACCCTGCCCCCGGAGCGCTACCGCATCCTCATACGCGGCGTGGAGGTGGCGGGCGGGGAGCTCCGCGTCCACGCCTACCTAGCCCTGGAGTCGGGACTGAGCGAGGACATGGTACCGGGCACTCCCACCACCGAGCCGGCCTTCGGGCTTCCCGCCCTGTGGATAGAGGAGGAGGCGGTGGAGAGCGCCAAGGCGGCGGGCTACACGGTGGTGGATCCCGGGTCCGTGCTCCTGACCCACCTCACGGAGACCATCAGGCGCCACGCCGCGGACATCCTGAGCCGTCAAGACACCCAGGCGCTGGTGGACATGGTGAGGGAGACCAACCCGGTGGCGGTGGAGGAGGCGGTTCCCAACCTGCTCACCGTGGGCGAGCTGCAGCGCGTGCTGCAGGGACTGCTGGCGGAGGGCGTGCCCACCAGGGACATGGTGACCATCCTGGAGATCCTCGGGGACCGCGCGAAGGTGACCAAGGACACCGGTATGCTGGTGGAATACGTCCGTCAGGGGCTCGCCCGCACCATAGCGGGTCAGTACCTGGCGGAGGACGGCAAGCTGCATGTCCTCACCCTGGATCCGGGGGTGGAGAGGGCCATCATCGAGTCGCTGCATCAGGTGAACGGGGAGCTGGTGACGGGGCTGGAGCCCGGGCTCGCGGAGGCCTTGATCGCCAGCCTGGCCGCACGGGCGGAGGAGGCGGCCAACCGGGGTTTCCAGCCCGTTTTGCTGTGCTCCTCGTCGGTGCGGCGTTTCGTGAGGCGCCTCACGGCCAGGATACTTGCGCGCATGCCCGTGCTCTCCTACGACGAGCTGCCGCTGGAGGTGGAGCTGGAGAACCTGGGTATGGTGGAGGTGACGGTGGATGCCTGAGACGGCGGCGAGCGCGCCGGATATGGCGGGAGGCGAGGGGGGAGGGCGGCTTCCGGAGGTGGAGCGGGAGAACCCGGTACGGGGGAGGCGGCGGCGGATGCCTGAGCGGGAGGCGGAGGCCTTGGAGATCGTCCGGAGGTGCGTTCCATGAGGTTGAAGAAGTACCGCGGACGCGACGCGGGAGAGCTCATGGCGCGCGTCCGCAGGGAGCTGGGCGAGGACGCGGTCATCGTGGCCACGCGCCCGGTGATCGAGGGCGGGATGCTGGGCTTTTTTGGGCGCTCCATGGTGGAGATGGTGGTCGTGCTGCCCGAGGGCGAGGGAAGAGAGGCGTGCGGCGGGGGACGCGTGGACATAGCCGTCCCGGGCGAGGCTCCAGCGGTGAGCGCCGGGAGGCGTATTCCCGGCCCGCCGGTGGCGGCACGGAGGGAGCGCGGCGAGAGCGCGCCGGGGGGCGAGGCGTCGTCGACGGTCGGAGGTCGCGGATACAAGCGGGACGTGCCGGCGGGTGAGGATGGGGAGCATGACGGGAGCAGGGCGCCGCGCGGAAGAAGTCCCGTTAGGACGGACCCCACGGAAAGGCCCGTCGGCCGAGGCGGCGGCGGGGAGCCCCCCGACCCCTCATGTGCGCGACGCGGCGGTATTTCCGGCGTGCGTCCCAGTAGCGGGAAGAACGCCGAGCGGCGCTGCGGCGGGGAGAGGAACGGCGCGGGGCGGGAGGAAGAGGAGCGCGGAGACGCCGAGCATCCTCGTGAGGAAACCGGTCACCTCTTCGTGCCCCTGCGCTTCGCGGCGGGGACGGGCGGCGAAGGATACCGGGGGCTGCCGGAAAGAGCGCTCTTCCTGGGGCCCTCGGGGGCGGGAAAGACAACCTGCCTGGGACGCACGGCCTGGTCGCTGACGGTGCGCGGCCGCGAGGTCACAGTGCTGAGCCTGGAGGAGGAGGGGCGCCTGAGCGGCGCCAGGCGCTGGGAGGAGCTGTGGAAGAACATGGGAAGCGAGTACCGTCCCTGTCTGGATGCCGAGGAGCTTTTGAGCGAGGCGCGAAGGTCGACGGGCGCGGTGCTCATAGACACCCCGCCCCTGGCGGCGCGGGACGTGGGTCGGTGGCGGAAAATGCTGGAGGGAGGGCTGGCCGGTTTCACCGCGGTGGTGGTGCTGGAGGCGCGCATGGAGGAAGGCGAATACGCGGCTTGGCTGAACGCCTTGGAGCCCCTGCGGCCCTACCTGCTGGTGATCTCCAAGGTGGACGAGCTCTTCGACGCCGCGAGGGCGGAGAGGATGGCGGGGGCATCGGGCGCCGCGGAGGTCTACCTCGCAGGCGACCCCTCGGTGGTCGTGCCCATGGAGAGATTTGTGGCACGGGACGTGGTCGGACGGCGGCCGCCCCGGCGTGGGGAAGAGACCACAGCATGAGGGAACGCTTCCGCCCTTAGGAGGATATGGAGGATGAGGGAGCTCATCGAGCTGGTGAGCGTGTATCTGGCTCTGGCGGCGGGTTTCGTCTCCCTGTGGTACGGGGTGTTCTCCGGCGGCGATCTGGAGGCCTGCATCGTCCGCGCCCTCTGGTGCATGCTGGGAGCGCTGGCGCTGGGGATGGCGGCGAAGGCGCTCTGGGTGCTGGCCACGCTCCTGGGCGGCTCCGCCCGCCGGGGAGGCGGAAAAGGGGCGGGAGAGGCCGCGGCGGAGGAGGTGGAGGCGGAATGGCTGCCTCCCGGAGAGAACGAGGGCGCGGGGTGAGGTAGGATGAACGGGATCGAGGTGCGGTGATCGCGATGTCCATGCGACCCATAGACCTGCAGTCCATCCTCTCGGGCGTGAAGGAGACGGAGAGGGTGCAGCGCGCGCACGAGGTCCGGTCTCAGCAGCAGGCGCACGATTTCGAGGTGGACATGAAGCGCCGGGAACACGAGGACCCCAAAACGGTGCACGAGGTCGCGAGGGGTGAGGCCTCGCGGGCGGTGGCGCGGAAAAAGGAGGAGGAAGGGCGGGGGAAAAAGGGGAGCGGACGGCGTGAGGACGGCTTCCATCGCGAGGAGGAGCCGGGCGGAGAGGCGCGTGACCGGGAGGGGCACGCGGAGCTGTACAACGGCCACGGCAGGATACATCCCCTGGCCGAGGAGGGGCCGCACGATATCGTGGTCTGAGCGTCAGCCCCGGCGGCGGAGAACGGAGGCGGGATGCCAAACTCCGGGTGGGGGGTTAAAATATCCCTGTACGGAATGATGGTGTGAACGGCATGCGGAAGGGCGCGCTACGGTTTAGCGGGGAGAGGAGCTGATCGCGTATGGAGAGCATAAGGGTGATGGTGGTCGACGATCATACCATGGTCAGGGAGAGCCTGGCCACCGCGCTCTCCACCTCGCCGGACATAGAGGTGGTGGGGACGGCGGGCTCGGGCCGGGAAGCGCTGGAGAAGGCGAAATCGCTGCACCCCGAGGTCATCCTCATGGACATCAAGATGCCGAAGATGGACGGCATCAAGGCCTGCCGCCTCATCAAGAGCGCGCTGCCGGAGGTCAACGTGGTCATCCTCACGGTGATGGACGACGAGGCGAGCGTGATCGAGGCGGTCTCGGCGGGGGCCAGCGGTTACGTGCTCAAGAGCATGCCGGTGGCGGAGCTGGTGAAGGCGGTGAAGCTGGCCAAGAACGGGAAGTCCATGCTGCACCCCGAGGCGGCGCTGAAGCTCATCCGCCAGTTCCGCAAGCTCATCGACGACGAGGCCGCGAAGTTCAGCCTCACCGCCCGCGAGCTGGAGGTCCTGCAGCTCCTCGCCTACGGCTATACCAACAAGAAGATCGCGGAGAAGATGTTCATAAGCGAGCAGACGGTGAAGAGCCATGTCATCCACATATTCCAGAAACTGGGAGCCGCGGACCGCACCGAGGCGGTGGCCATCGCCCTGCGCAAGGGACTGGTGGAGTAGTGGCCGCCGGCCGGCGGCGTTTGACACCTTCCCGCCTAGTCACCGTCATCGCGGGTGTGCCGCGCTTGCCGCCGCGATGGATGCTGTAACGGCGGAACGGACCTTCCCGGGCAGCTTCCCGCGGCCGCGGGTAGCGGTTAGCTTGGGCAGAAAAGCGAAGGCGGGATGGAAACAGCAGGATATCATGGGGCAGGCGCCGCATCCCCGCACACATATGTTCTCCATGAGCGAAGGTTTTTCCGTCATCTTTCCGACCTTCTCTCCTCTCGCCCGATACCGCCGGGCGGTATCCCGCCGTCCTCTTATATGATCGCGTTGCCGACGCGGGACGTGGACCCCCGCATGGGGGTCGGGCTCGCGATAAGCGGTCCATTATGATGATGGGCGAGTTCCGGGCTTGATGGGCGTGAGCCGGGAACCATGAGCGCTGAACGTTTTTGCTCACCGCCAGGTCGCTAGATAAACGGTTCGAGCCGCTGGCGCAGTCTTTCGCTGACGTTAATGCGCACCCTCCCCTATATTGCCGGCGGGCCACGGGAGCCTTCTATATAAGATGCGCCGGGGTGGAGGGAAATTCATCGCGAGAGTCTTCTTCTCCATCTTTTTCCGCGGAGTGACCACTTCCCCAGGGAAGCAGAAGAGAGGAGTGCCCGCCGGGAGGCCTCGTGAACCCTCGCCCCGCCTGTCGCGGAAGGGGTGGCCGGACTCCTGCCCTCGGGGAAGCACAGTTTACGGTAAAAAGAGAAGGGAAGGGAGAGCGGGACGGCCCGCCCTCCCCGCGCGTCCTTTCCCGCGGGCAGGAACCCGCTTCCTCCTAGAACTCCGAGAAGTCGTCGTCGAAGGGGATGACCTCCTCGGGCCTCACCTTGAGGCCGCCGTCACCGCCCCCGTTGTCGGCCGCGGCCTGCGGCGAGGCGGCCGCTCCCACCCGGGCCGCCACCTTCCGGCGCGCGGCGGCGGGAGCCTTGGCCGAGGGAGCGGAGCCGTTGCCTCCCGCCAGGCGGAAGGTGGCCATCATCTCCGCCAGGGTGGCGCCCTGGGCGGCGAGCTCCTCCGCGGCGGCGGCGGACTCCTCCGCCCCCGCGGCGTTCTGCTGGGTGATCTTGTCCATCTCCGCCATGGCCTGGTTGACCTGCTCGATGCCCTGCAGCTGCTCCCGGGAGGAGGCGGCGATCTCCGCCACCAGGTTGTTGACCTTCTCGAAGGACTCGCGTATCTCCTTTAGGGCCGAGGCCACCTCGGCGGTGATCTTCACCCCCGTCTCGGTGTTCTGCACCGACTCCTGGATGAGGGCGGCGGTGTTCTTGGCCGCCTCCGCGGAGCGCATGGCGAGGTTTCTCACCTCCTCGGCCACCACCGCGAAGCCCTTTCCCGCCTCCCCGGCCCGCGCCGCCTCCACCGCGGCGTTGAGGGCCAGGAGGTTGGTCTGGAAGGCGATCTCGTCTATGGTCTTGATGATCTTGGAGGTCTCGTCCGAGGAGGCCTTGATGGTCTGGATGGACTCCTCCATCCTGCCCATGGCCTCGTCCGCCTTCTCCGAGGAGGCCCGGGCCTCTTGGGAGAGCTGGCGGGCGGACTCCGCCCCCTCGGCGTTCTGCTTGCTCATGGCGGTGATCTCCTCGATGGAGGCGGTGACCTCCTCAAGCGAGCTGGCCTGCTCCGTGGCCCCCTGGGCCAGGGACTGGCTGGAGGAGGAGATCTGGCGCGAGGCCGAGCTCACCTGCTCGGCGGTGGCGTTCACCTGGGAGAGGGCCTCGTTCAGCCCCTCCACCATGGCCAGGAAGGCGTTGCCGAAGACGTCGCGCTCCGAGAGGGGTTTGACCTCCCGGTCCAGCCTGCGGGAGGCGATGTCCTCCGCCACCCCCGCCATCTCCTTGAGGTAGCCCACCATCTGGTCCAGGCCCCGCTTTATGGCCAGGTAGGACTCCCTCGCCTCCCGCACGTCCTCGTCCCCCTCCTCCACGGAGAGGGAGATATCCAGGTCGCCCACGGCGAGCTTCTCCATGGCCGCGATGATCTTCTCCGTCTCGCGGGCCTGGAAGTCCCCCAGCTTCTCCATCCTGCGGGCGGCCCGCTTGATTTCCGTGAGGTCGTTGACCAGCTCGGCGCCTCCCACGATCTCCCCGGAGGCGTCTTTTACGGGAAAGCCGACATATCCGACCTCCATCTCGCCCCTGCCGCCGGGGTGGGCGGTCATCTCGCTGCTCACCGTGTTGCCCTCGCGCATGGCGCGCATCACCGCGCAGTTCTGGGTCTGGCAGTCGGTGCCCTGCACGTGCTGGTAGCATTTGCTCCCCTTGAGCTGTTCAGCGGGGGCGCCGATGGCACCCGCCGCCGCCAGGTTGGCGTATTTCAGGTTGAGCTCGCGGTCCATGACGATCACCGGCGCGGGCATGTTTTCGATGTAGCCCACCACCGCGTCCAGGGTGGCGTTGAAGCCCTCCATGATGGGGCGGAACTCCATGCCCACCAGGGCGGGATCGGCGCGGTAGGCGAGATCGCCCGCGATCACCTCTTTATATACCCTTTGAGCCGCGAGATTTATCTTCTTCACCTCGCCGGAGATCGATCGCCCCATGGAGAAAAAGAGGGCCGCCATGATCACCAGGAAGCCGCCCATGATGGCGAGCATGGCGTTGCGGAAACCCGCTACCGCCGCGTTGACGTCCTCGATATAGACGCCCGTGCCGATGATCCATCCCCAGGGCTCGAAGGCCTTCACGTAGGATACCTTGGGCACGATGCGGGTGGCATCGTCCTTGTACTGCCACATGTAATCGGAGAAACCCTCGCCCTGCGCGCGGCAGACCTCCACGAAATCGACGAACAGCCTCTTCCCGCGCGGGTCCTTGTTCTCCGAGAGGTCCTTGCCCTCCAGCTCCGGCTTGAAGGGGTGCATGATCATCACCGGCCCGAAGTCGTTGATCCAGAAGTAGTCCGCCGACTCGGGGCCGTAACGCAGGCCGCGCACCGCTTCTTTGGCCGCGAGCTGAGCCTCCTCGCGGGAGAGCTCACCTGCTTTCTCGAGGCGGTGGTAATGCTCCAGGACCGACCACGCGGTCTGGGTCTCGCCCCTGGTGGCCTGTTTTCTGGAGTCCAGGATGTTGCGGCGCATCTGGGGGATGAGCCAGACGAAGGTCAGCAGGACGAAGAGGACCAGCACCGCCAGCCCCGCCAGCAACACCTTTCCCCGGATGGTCCGCGCGGTTTGAGCGAGCTTTTTTGTATAACCGCTCATCCTTCACCTCCCAACAGAACGGTCATTACCAACCAGTCCCCTCGTGCGCCGCGTTCGCGCCGGCGCGGAGGGGGCTTTGGATCCATATGCGGGCCGGACTGCTCGAAGATGCCCGATCCGGCAGCGCCGGCACCTGACGGCGTCGAGCCGACCCTAGCCGCGGGCGCCGAGACGAATACCTGCGCGACGCGGGATTCTCGCCGAACGCATGCCGAGAAGGCCCAGCGCGAAAGCCGGGGGTCGAGACATCGTCTTTCCGCCCCGCCGACGGCCTTGAGAATACGTGCGGGGCGGGGCAGAAGCATCCTCAATGTGGGCCGCTATAGCACACTCTTTAGGTGGATTTTCACCCCCGGTAAGGGATGTGGGGCGTCCGGGAGACGACCGGGGGCGTGGTCTCGCCCCTCAGCCCTGCACCAGGGAGATGACCCGGGCGGCTATCTCCCGCAGGGGGACCACCTCCTCGGCGGCGCTCCGTTCGATGGCCGCCTTGGGCATGCCGAAGACCACGCAGCTTTTCTCGTCCTGGGCGATGGTGCGCGCCCCCGCCTTGCGCATGGCCAGCAGCCCCTCGGCGCCGTCGGAGCCCATGCCGGTCATGAGCACCCCCACGGCGTTGACCCCCGCGTACTCAGCCACGGAGCGGAAGAGCACGTCCACGCTGGGGCGCTGGTGGTGCACCATGGGCCCGCCCTTTATCTTTACGTAATAGCGGGCCCCGCTGCGCCGCAGCACCATGTGGTGGTTGCCGGGGGCGATGAGGATGACCCCGGTGCGCACCGCGTCCCCGTCCGCGGCCTCCTTCACCTCCATGGCGCAGAGCTCGTTCATGCGCTGGGCGAAGGAGCGGGTGAACCCCTCCGGCATATGCTGCACGATCAGCGTCCCCGGCCCCCCGGGAGGGAAGAGGGTGATCACCTCCCGGATGGCCTCCGTACCCCCCGTGGAGGCGCCGATGGCCACGATCCTCTCCGTGGTCCTGAGCATGGAGAGGCGTCGCGCGGGAGGCGTGCGCGGGGCCTCCTCGACGGCATGGGCCCTGAGCGCCTTGAGGTCCGCCTGGGCGGCGGCCTTGATGCGGTCGATGAGCTGCAGGGTGATGTCCTCCACGGAATAGGAGCCCCCCGGCTTGGTCATCACCTCCACCGCCCCCAGCTCCAGGGCGCGCATGGCGGTCTCGCTCCCCTGGGGGGTGAGGGAGGAGACCACCACCACCGGGAGGGGATGGTGGCGCATGAGCTTCTCCAGGAAGGTGATGCCGTCCATGCGCGGCATCTCGATGTCCAGGGTGATGACGTCGGGCTTGAGGCGCACGATCTTTTCCCGCGCGATGTAGGGGTCCGGGGCGGCCCCCACCACCGTGATGTCCGGGTCCCTCTCCAGCTCGCGCGTGAGTATCTGGCGCACCACCGCAGAGTCGTCCACCACCAGGACCCTGATCCTGCGCCTGGGCAAGGGCTCGCCTGTTTGCGGGGACATCTCACACCTCCTCCCGCGCGGGTTTTCGATAGGTGGCAGGCTGGACGTAGAGGAAGCCGTGCTCGTCCCCCGTGAGGCTCTCGGAATGTCCCACCAGGAGATATCCTCCCGGGCGCAGGATGTCGTGGAACCTCCTCACCAGCTCGCGCTTGGGCTCGCGCTCGAAGTAGATCATAACGTTGCGGCAGAGGATGAGGTCGAAGGGGCCGCGCATGGGCCAGGGGTCGAAGAGGTTGAGGTGGCGGAGGCGCACCAGCCGCCTCACGCGGGGGGCCACGGAGAACATCCCGGAGTCCTCCTCTTCCATAAAATACCTCTTGCGGTAGCGGGGCTCGCACTTGAAGACCGGCTCGGGAGGGTAGAGGCCCTCCACCGCCGCCGCCAGGGCGCGGGTGGAAACGTCCGTGGCCAGCACCAGCACGTCGCGCGCGTCGATGTCGGGAATGCCCTCCAGCAGCTCCATGGCAAGGGAATAGGGTTCCTCGCCCGTGGCGCAGCCCGCGCTCCACAACCTCACCTTCCGCTGGTCCCTCTCCAACAGCTCGGGGATGAAACGCCGGCGTATGAACTGGAAATGCTCCGGCTCGCGGAAGAAACTGGTGTAATTTGTGGTGATGGCGTTGATCATCGCCTCCAGCTCGTCCCCGTCCTCGTCCAGGTAGGCGAGGTAGGAACGGAAATCCTTCAGCCCCAGGCGGCGCAGGCGCTTGGAGAGGCGGTTCTGCACCAGGGGCAGCTTGCCCTCGTGGAGGTTGATGCGCGTGCGCTCATACACCAGGGCGCTTATCCTGCGGAACTCCCGCAAGCCCAGCTCATATTCCTGCAGCATTCATGCATCACTCCGTATTCCTCGCGCAGCCTCATGCCTTTATCGCCTCACCTCCGGCGACTCCTTGCGGGCGCGGGAACAGAAGAGATGGTCGCATCCTCTGCCCGCAGGGGGAGGGGAGAGCGGGACGGCCCGCCCTCCCCGCGCGTCCTTTCCCGCGGGCAGGAACCCGCTTCCTCCTAGAACTCCGAGAAGTCGTCGTCGAAGGGGATGACCTCCTCGGGCCTCACCTTGAGGCCGCCGTCACCGCCCCCGTTGTCGGCCGCGGCCTGCGGCGAGGCGGCCGCTCCCACCCGGGCCGCCACCTTCCGGCGCGCGGCGGCGGGAGCCTTGGCCGAGGGAGCGGAGCCGTTGCCTCCCGCCAGGCGGAAGGTGGCCATCATCTCCGCCAGGGTGGCGCCCTGGGCGGCGAGCTCCTCCGCGGCGGCGGCGGACTCCTCCGCCCCCGCGGCGTTCTGCTGGGTGATCTTGTCCATCTCCGCCATGGCCTGGTTGACCTGCTCGATGCCCTGCAGCTGCTCCCGGGAGGAGGCGGCGATCTCCGCCACCAGGTTGTTGACCTTCTCGAAGGACTCGCGTATCTCCTTTAGGGCCGAGGCCACCTCGGCGGTGATCTTCACCCCCGTCTCGGTGTTCTGCACCGACTCCTGGATGAGGGCGGCGGTGTTCTTGGCCGCCTCCGCGGAGCGCATGGCGAGGTTTCTCACCTCCTCGGCCACCACCGCGAAGCCCTTTCCCGCCTCCCCGGCCCGCGCCGCCTCCACCGCGGCGTTGAGGGCCAGGAGGTTGGTCTGGAAGGCGATCTCGTCTATGGTCTTGATGATCTTGGAGGTCTCGTCCGAGGAGGCCTTGATGGTCTGGATGGACTCCTCCATCCTGCCCATGGCCTCGTCCGCCTTCTCCGAGGAGGCCCGGGCCTCTTGGGAGAGCTGGCGGGCGGACTCCGCCCCCTCGGCGTTCTGCTTGCTCATGGCGGTGATCTCCTCGATGGAGGCGGTGACCTCCTCAAGCGAGCTGGCCTGCTCCGTGGCCCCCTGGGCCAGGGACTGGCTGGAGGAGGAGATCTGGCGCGAGGCCGAGCTCACCTGCTCGGCGGTGGCGTTCACCTGGGAGAGGGCCTCGTTCAGCCCCTCCACCATGGCCAGGAAGGCGTTGCCGAAGACGTCGCGCTCCGAGAGGGGTTTGTCCTCCCGGTCCAGCCTGCGGGAGGCGATGTCCTCCGCCACCCCCGCCATCTCCTTGAGGTAGCCCACCATCTGGTCCAGGCCCCGCTTTATGGCCAGGTAGGACTCCCTCGCCTCCCGCACGTCCTCGTCCCCCTCCTCCACGGAGAGGGAGATATCCAGGTCGCCCACGGCGAGCTTCTCCATGGCCGCGATGAGCTTCTCCGTCTCGCGGGCCTGGAAGTCCCCCAGCTTCTCCATCCTGCGGGCGGCCCGCTTGATCTCCGTGAGGTCGTTGACCAGCTCGGCGCCTCCCACGATCTCCCCGGAGGCGTCTTTTACGGGGAAGCCGACATATCCGACCTCCATCTCGCCCCTGCCGCCGGGGTGGGCGGTCATCTCGCTGCTCACCGTGTTGCCCTCGCGCATGGCGCGCATCACCGCGCAGTTCTGGGTCTGGCAGTCGGTGCCCTGCACGTGCTGGTAGCATTTGCTCCCCTTGAGCTGTTCAGCGGGGGCGCCGATGGCACCCGCCGCCGCCAGGTTGGCGTATTTCAGGTTGAGCTCGCGGTCCATGACGATCACCGGCGCGGGCATGTTTTCGATGTAGCCCACCACCGCGTCCAGGGTGGCGTTGAAGCCCTCCATGATGGGGCGGAACTCGAAGTTTATCTTCTGCGGATCGCCGCGGGCGTCGAGCTCTCCCCCCACCGCTTTTCTCACCAGGGACTCGGTCTCGCCCATGAGGCCTCCCACGATGCCCTTGACGTTGCGCGCGAAGTAGAGCCCCAGGAGCACCGCCAGGCACGCGCCCACCGCCAGGGCCACCACCACCGCCACGGTGGAGGCGGTGGCGGCGGAATAGGCGGAAGCGCGCGAGGCCTCGGAGGCGCGCATGTTCTCCTCGGTCAGGGCTTCTATGGTCTGGTCGGCAAGCTGCCACTTATCCCGCGCGGACATCATCAGCCCGAAGGCCTCGTCGTCTAAGGCCTTGACGCGCGGGTCTTCCGTGTTTCCAACGTTCACGCCCTCCGCCTCCAGCCTCTCCTTTTCCTTGATGGAGGAGAGGAAGGCCTCGGTCTCGGCCTTGAAGGCCTCGTACTGGGGCTTGAACTCCTGCCAGAGCCGGGCCTCCTCCGCGGTCTGGGGAAGGGGCTCGTAAACCGAAATGGCTTTGCCGATGCGCGCGAAACCGTAGCCCTCGTACTGGCCGGTGCCGGCTATGTAGTCGAACTGCGCCTGGCGCACGGCTCTGTCGGTGAACATGCGCCTGTTGACCAGCCCGCGCGTTCCCACCAGCACCTCGTTCATACCCATATTGATCTCGTTGATGGCCTCCACGCTGGGGAGTCTCACCTCCCCGATTTCCTTCACGCCCCCCTTTACGGAGCTCACCCCCAGCACCCCCACCAGGCCCACCACCACCAGCAGGGCCAGGCAGATGCCGAAGGCGAGGATTATCTTAGGCCCCAGTCTCAGGTTCTTGAGCATCTCCACCTACCTCCTTTTTAAAAACGTCCTGCCGCCGTGTTCCCTGCAGACCGGCGACGGCGTGCGGCCTTCGGCATCCCCATTCGTGTGCCGGCCGCACTGCCGACCCCTACCCGCCGGCCCCACAGGCCGGGTCCCGCTCCCACGAGCACGGCGCCTTTCCTCAAGCGCTTTCTTGCGCCTCATCCGCGTCCCCGCCGTCCCGCGGACGGGAAACCCGTTCCGCCCCGGCGATGGCCGCCGCCTCCTCGCCGGTGAGCACCTTGCCGATGTCCAGGAGCATGATCACGCGCTCCCCCGCCTTGCCCATGCCCATGATGAAGGCGGTGTCCACCGCGGCCCCGAACTCGGGGGTCTCCTCGATGTCCTCGGAGACCAGGTCCAGGACCTCGGAGACCCGGTCCACCACCACGCCCATGTTCACGCCCTCGAGGTCCACCACGATGATGCAGGTCTCGCGGGTGTCGTCGCTCGCGGGCATGCCGAACTTCAAGCGCAGGTCGATGACGGGGATGATCTTGCCCCGCAGGTTTATGACCCCGCGCACGAACTCGGGCATGCGCGGCACCTGGGTGATCTCCATGAGCCCGATGATCTCTCGCACCTTGAGGATCTCCAGGCCGTACTCCTCGTCGCCCAGGGTGAAGGTGAGGTACTTGTCCAGGCCCACTGCCTCTTTCTCCTGGCCTTTTGCTTCTACGCTGGTCGCCATGCGCTTACCTCCTTTCCGTACAGGTCTTGGGGGCCGGTTCCGCTCGCGCGGCTCTCGGCGCCGCGCGCGAGAGAGCCGCCTGCCGGGGCGCCCGCGCGGGCGCACGCCATGGTGCCGGACACATATCTTAAGGGGGCGGCGCCGCGGCGGACGCCGCCTCCGGATGACGGGATGACCTCATGTAGGGTCCGCGCGGAGACTTCCGCGCGGGTTTCGGGCACGGGAAGCTGCGGCGCGAGGGGACGGGCGAAGTCCTCGCTCATCACCGGACCTCCTTCCCGTGGGCGAGGCTCACCAACCCAGGGGGGTCGAGGATGAGGGCCACCTTGCCCGAGCCCATGATGGCTCCCCCCGATACCCCCGGCAGACGGGAGAACATCTCCCCCAGGGACTTGATGACCACCTGCTGCTGGCCCACGATGTCGTCCACCATCACCGCGCAACGGTCGCCGTTGGAGCCCATGATCAGGGCCAGGGCCTCCCAGGGCTCCTGCCGGGCGCCTCGCAGGCCGAAGAGCCTGTGCAGGCGGTAGAGGGGGATGACCTCCCCGCGCAGGGAGATGACCTCTCCCTTGCCGGCCACGGTGAACACCTGCTCCCGCTGGGGACGGAAGGACGAATGTATGGAGATGGAGGGCACCACGAATTCCTCCTCGCCCACCTTGACCACCATGCCGTCGATGATGGCCAGGGTGAGGGGGAGGCGGATGGTGAAGACGGTGCCCCTGCCCGGCTGGGAGGCGATGTCCACGCGCCCGCGCAGCCCCTCGATGGTCCTCTTCACCACGTCCATGCCCACGCCGCGCCCCGAGATGTCGGTGACCCGGCGAGCGGTGGAGAGGCCCTCGTGGAAGATGAGGCGATAGACCTCGTCCTCGCTCATGCGGGACGCCTCCTCGCCGCTCACCACCCCCAACCGCAGCGCTTTGTCCAGGATGGCCGCGGCGTCCAAGCCCCGGCCGTCGTCGCGCAGCTCGATGACCACGTTCCCGCCCTCGTGGCAGCCGCGCAGCTCCACGCGCCCCCTCTCCGGCTTGCCCGCCCTCAGGCGCTCCTCCGGACCCTCCAGGCCGTGGTCCACGGCGTTGCGCACCATGTGCACCAGGGGGCTGTTGATCTCCTCCACCAGGTTGCGGTCGATCTCCGTGTCCTCTCCGCTGAAGGTGAAGTCGAGGGGGATTCCGGACTTGACCGCGAGGTCCCTGGCGAGTCTTGCCATCTTCTGGAAGGTGTTTTTGAGCGACACCATGCGCATGCCCATGGCCAGCTCCTGCAGCTCGCGGGTTATCTTGGTGAGCTGAGAGAGGTTGCGCGCCAGGCGGGGGTTCCTGGTGTTGGCTATCTCCCCCTCCTGCATGACCATGGAATGGGCGATCACCAGCTCGCCCACGGCGTCGATGAGGGCGTCGAGGCGGGTGGTGCTCACCCGCACCAGGCTCTCGCCCTTCCGTCCCTGTCCCGAGGCGTCCTGGAGGGCCTGCGGTTGTTCCGTTGTGTTCGGCTTGCCCGGCGCACCTCCCTCCTCCGTCCTCTCGGCGGCGGCGGCGGCGCCGGCATCCAAGGCGGGCGCCAGAGAGACCCCGGCCTTTGTCCTGCCGGACCCGGCGCGGGTCACGGGCGTATCCCCGGCGGCGGCGTGGCGCAGGCGTTCGGCCAGCTCCGCCACCCCATCAGGCACCGGCCAGCGGTCTCCCGATGCCGTCCTTTCCACTCCTTCCAGGAGGGCCTTCAGGGCGTCAAGGGCCTCGAAGGCGAGGTCGGCGAGAGGACCCGACAGAAGGAGCCTGCCCTCCCGAGCCTCGGCGAGCAGGGATTCCGCGGCATGGGAGACGTCGACGATCTCGGAAAGTTTTAGAAAACCGGCGCTCCCTTTCAGGTTATGGAAACCGCGGAAGGCCTCGTTGAGGAGCTCGGAGTCGGAGGGGTCGCGCTCCAGGTCCAACAGGGAAGCCTCGATCATCTGTACGTATTCCGGGGCCTCGGCGAGGAAATCCCTCACCTCCGCCTCGTCGGCCTGCAGCACCAGGAACCCTGCGCCTTCCGTTTTCTTCCCGGACGCCGCGGACTTCTTCCTCCTCCCCCTGCCCTTTGGGCCTCGCGCCTCACCCCGCAGTCCCTCCGCCAGGGCGAGGCTCTTGCGGGCGACGGCCTCTATGTCGCCCTGCCGCTCTTCCTCTAGGATGGATACGAGATGCGATTCGAGCAGGTCCTTCAGCTCAAGGAGGGGGCCGAAGGCGCCCTGGGGCAACGCGCCCTTATGCTCCGACAGCGCCGTCGCCAGCTCCCGCAGTTGACCGGCGCAGGCTCCCAGGGAGAGGGAGTCGTGTTCGCGAGCCAGATCGTGAACCAGCGAGACGACCCGGGCTTCCGCCCCGTCCCCCTCTGGAGTGCCGTTCTCCAGGGCCAGCAACTCCGCCTCCATCTCTTCCAGGCGGTGCAGGAAGCTCTCCACGCGGTCCTGGTCGCAGGAGACGGAGGAACCCGAACCGCGGGGACCCTCCCCGGCGAAGGGACATGCGGTCTCCCGCAGGCGCTCCAGGGTCTTTTCCGCCGCCGCGAGGGCGGCAAGGATCTCGCCGGGCATGACCGCAGATGTATCCTTACGCCCGGCCGCGCGGACGAGATCGGAGAGGTATAGGAGGGCGGAAGCGAGGGGAGCGGGAAGCCCCATGGAGTTAAGCCTCGCCAGGATCTGGCCCATGAAGGCGGCGGCCTCGGAGAGCTCGGCCCCCTCCTCAAGCAGCCCGCGCAGGACCGCCAGGTCCATGGCCAGCTCGTCGGGGCTGGCCGTGAGAGGTTCCGTTTTTTCCGTTGCGGGACCGTCGGCCGCCCGCTGGGCGCTCTCCACCCGTGCGCTCAATTCCTCGTAGGTATCGTTGAAAGGCCTCTCCCCGAGACGCAGCTCCAGGAGGGAGCGAGCGATATCCGTCAACCCCGCCACGGCATCCGGGGGTGCTTCAAGGAGGCTTTCCGTGATCGCCCGATACAGCTCATCGAGGCGCGCGGCTTCTCCCTCCTCGAGCCCGGCGACCTCCGTGGCGATGCGGTTCAGGATATCGGCGAACGTATCGCGCTTTTTTTTTCGAGGCATATAAAAGTTACCCCCCGATCCCTTCCGGCGTTCCGTTCATAGGCTGTTCGGATCCGCCGTGCCTTGATTTCCGGCCCGGTTTATCCGTCTCAGGATGGCGACTCGCGCTATCATCCGGTGGTAAATCTATGCGGGGGTCGTGAGAGGCGAATCCTACAAAAGGTGTATGCCGGGCGGAAAATGTATGGAATCCATTATTGGATATATCTGATGGTTGGCGGCGTGCTGTATCAGCCCTGGGTATCACGATTCCCGCGATGAAAGACGGATTTGGGATGAAGGGGTAGGGGAATATGAGGCTCATGAAGAGCGCTTCAGCCCGTCGGTGTTCCGGATCGCATGGCCGAAAAGATAAATAAAGAGGCAAATAATTAGATGGGGCAAAGGATGGATGGAACGCCCCCGACGCCAGACGACACTTGTTTACTTTAAAAAGCATCTTAAATTTAAATTATTGTTATGGGTATGCATTTAATATTCAAGGAACCACGGCTTGCATGGTGAGCCGGGTTCAACGGCGAAGGGTTTATTCAAAATGGCGACAGAGATGCGCAATATAATAAACCTCTAGTTAATGTTTATATATCATTAAAAAAGGCATTAAGATAAAGTCGAGTGAAACAGGTCCTGAGCAAAATATGTCACATGCGAGGGATTAATCGAGTCATGCATATAAAGTTAAGGTAAACATTATGGAAAACAGGGATAGACTATTTTCCATACGTATACAGATCACATTATATTTAATTTTACAATCAGTTGATGATATGATGTTTAATATTAATAAGAAATGTGGCGCATTGAGCGCCGCAGCGAGCGCTACGACGCGGGCTTTTGATGACTCTTTCAAAAAGGAGTGGGACGAGGAAGAGAGGCGGGGCATCTGAGGTATGGCGGTGGTTAAGGTGCGTGCGTTGATGACGGAAGAGGACGGCGCGCAAGATGGCGGCGTCGGAGATGCGGCGAGAGGTAGGGCCTGATGACGGCGGATGGTAAGCCGCGAGGGAGAAGAGAGCTCGACGCTCTCGCCGTGGAGCTGAAGGAGGCGGTGGATATCCTGGAGATGGCCGCCGCGGTACCCGCTTCCGATACGGGAAAGGAGCACTGCGAGCGAGCGCTCTCGCGGGTGAGTGGGCTCATGGAGGAGATATGCGCCGTGGCGAGGAGCGCATTAAGGGAAAAGGGAAGGGGGAGGGGGAGCAGAGGCGCCGAAGGGGCCGAGGCATCCGGGCCTGAGGACCTTGGGGGAGAAAGGGAGAGGAGGGAAGGCGCACTGCAGCGCTGCCTAGCGCAATGCGAGAGGGCGGAGAAGGCCCTTGCCTCGCCGGCATTATGCGGGGGCGATGCGGAAGGAGAGGGGCTGTTGGAGAAGAGCATAAAGGAGCTCCGGCGTGCCGCGGAGGCGGTACGCCTCGCGAGTGCCCTGAAGGAGGCGCGCGCTTCCCTGGGCCTAAGCCAGAGGGCGGCGGCGAAGCGCATGGATATCTCTCCCGCCTATCTCTCCAGGCTGGAGCACGCGGACTGCAACCCTCCCTCGGCCAAGACCATGCGGAGGCTCGCCGCTTTCCTGGAAGGTGTGGGGGGCGTGGAGGGGAGGACCGGGAGACCGGCGTGGAGGAGCGGACGGGAAACACCTCCGGGGAAGAGCGCAAGCGGAAAGGGGGACGCCCGGCCGTCGCCGCCGTGCCCTGGCGGCGGAGCGGTGAGCGACGGAGATGATGGGGCGCAGGGTCGGGATGGAGGAGGGGACTCCCGCTCCGGGGATGCGGAAGGATACGCCGGTCCCGAGAAAAAGGAAGATCCGCGGGAGACGGAGGCGGACGCGTCGGGCCGCCCGTCGGACGAGCGATCGTGCCTGCTGCGGGACCTGATCGAGCAAGCTCTGCACCTGGAGGCGGAGGAGCTGCGCATGCTGTCCGAGCTGGCGCGCCGGCTCCATGGACGCGGGAAGCGCAGCGGCTGAGGCCGGGGCCGGCGCCGGTCGTGCGGGGCGAAGAGCGCGGCCGAAAATCAACCGTTAGGATGATTTGTCGCCGCGGTCCGATTATTGTAGATTGTTGTCTGTGTCGTGCTTGTCCTCGGAGGGCCGGCCGGAGTCACGGCAAGGGGCGTGCGGTATGGTGAGAATGGCGGGAAGAGGCCTGTCCGCGAGACATTGCGGCGGGGGCGGGAGGCGCGCGCCGCGGAGAAGGCCGCGAGGCCCCTGGGACCACCCCCGCCCGAAGTCATACGGGGGACGCGTTGTCTGACAGGGAAACTCAGGCCGCGGCCGCGGAGGGGGGGACGGAAACGGCCCGCCGGGTTTCGCAGGGCATATCGCCAGGCGGGCTGTCGGTGAGGGAGCCCTCGATGCCCGTGGGAGATGGAGCCCATGATTCCGGCGTCGCCCTCTCCAATCTGCTCTCGGGAAGGGATGGCGAAACGCCCCTGGAGGCGCTGCAGGATATCCTCAGGTCCCTTACCGTGCACCTCGGCTTCGAGAAGGCCTGGGTGGCCCTGGCGGGAGCCGCCCTGCGCGAGGCATACGCCGCGCAGGGCGCGGTTTTTTCGCCCCAGGCTTCTCCCGAGCTGGAGGACTTCTTGGCTTCCCTGCTGGAGAAAGAGGTGCGCGAGCACCTGTTGCTGAGGGATGTCCGGGGCGTGCCGGAGCCCCTGCGGGGCAGGGAGGCCATGGTGGTCCCCGTGCGATTGGGACGGCTGGGGGACGGTTGCGGCCGGGTTCACTGTCGTTTCCGGGCATGGAACGGGGATGAGGGGGCGCTGAAGACCTGCCCGGAGAGCGGGTTCTACCCCGGGGAATGCTGTTTCAAGCGCGACGTCTGCGCTCCCGTCCCCACCGATGTGTGCGTGCAGTGCCCGCTCTTTCCCTTCGCCTTCGTGCTCGTGGCCTGCAAGGACAGGGTGACCCCGGGCGACCTGCTGAGCGTGGAGCTTCTGCGGCAGAGGTCGAGCCTGGTGGCCCAGGGCCTCTACAGCGACTTCATCATCGACCGCTACAACAAGCTCTCCCTAGCCCTCTCCAGGGTGACCATGAAGATGGGGGAGCTGCTGGACTTCAAGAAGAGGATGGACCTGCTCCTGGGGACGGCGCTGGCCATGCTGGGCGCGGACCGTGGCTCCATCTTCATCTATGACGAAGACCGGGAGGAGCTGAAGTACGTCGCTTGGCGCAACATGCCCGAACACATCGAGTTCGAGGCGCCGCGGCGCGCGGACACGGGTATCGCGGCCTGGGTGGCAAAAAACGGTAAGTCGCTGCTGCTGCAGGACGACGTGGAGAACGAGTTCTACCGCGGCATCGATCCCGCGGTGAAGAGCGCGATCTCCGTGCCGCTGTTCAGCAAGGGCGAGGTATTCGGGGTGTTGAACCTCAGCGTGACCAGCCCGGGACGGCGGCTGTGCGAGACGGACCTGCGCGTGGTGGAGAGCCTGGCCTATTTCGGGACCGCGGGCATCGAGAACGCCTTCCTCTACCACCGCATGGAGGAGAGGGAGAAACTCTACCGCAAGCTGCTGGCCAAGATGATCAGCGCGCAGGAGGACGAGAGGAAGAGGATCGCCTCCGAGATACACGACGACACCATCCAGTCCCTGATAAGCAGTTTTTACCAGATGGAGACGGTGGAGATGCTCATCGGCGAGGGGCGCATGGAGGAAGCGCGGCGCGAGATGGGCGAGATCAAGAGCGGGCTGCAGAGGAACATCGGGTGCATGCGGCGCCTCCTCTTCGACCTCCGGCCATCCATCCTGGACGACGCCGGTCTGGTGCCGGCGCTGGAGAACCTCCTCGACCGCATGGGTTCCGAACAGGGCATCCGCGGCATCCTCTACGTGGAAGAGGGGCTGGAACGCCCCATGCCTCAGGTGGAGGTCACCCTCTTCCGTTTCGCCCAGGAGATATTGGCAAACGTGAAGAAGCACGCCTGCGCCTCCGAGGTGACGGTGCAGATAAAGAGACTCCGCGGACGTATCGAGATGCGCATCCGCGACGACGGTGTCGGTTTCGACCTCCAGAGGCACCTGGAAGGCGGAGGGTTCGAGGAGCACTTCGGGATCAAGAGCCTCATGGAGAGGGTGGAGCTCGTGGGCGGCGAGATGCACATCTACACCTCGCCGGGCGCGGGCACGGAGGTGCTGGTCCAGGTGCCGGAAGACCTCTCCTGAGGTCTGAGGAGGGGCGGCAGGGCCGGTTAGCGGCAGCTGGTGGCGGGAAGCCGAAAGGCCCGTTATGGAGGGGACCAACGAGCACGGCAGGGCACGCATCCGCATGGTGGTGGCCGAGGACCACGATGGCGTGCGCAGGGCCCTGGTGAGGATGATCGGCCTCCAGGAGGACATGGAGGTGGTGGGGGAGGCTGCTGACGGGCGGGAGGCGGTACGCCTGGCGCTGGCCCTCTCTCCCGACGTGGTGCTGCTCGACGTGCGCATGCCGGAGCTGGACGGCGTGGGGGTCATCGAGGAGCTGCGCCGTGCTAGGTGCAGGGCGAAGATCATCGTCTTGAGCGCCCACGAGGACGAGAGCTATATCACCGGCGCGGTGAAGAGCGGCGCGGACAGCTATCTCCTCAAGGGCATGCCCATGCAGGCGGTGATCGATGCCGTGAGGAGCGTGGCCGCGGGCACCACCGTCATCCCCCCGATAGTGGCGGAGCCCCTGGCCCGCAAGTACCGCGAGCAGGAGGGGATGCTAAGGGCCTTCCAGGGTCTCCTGGAGGTGGGCGCGAGGAAGGGGGCCCTGCTCGAGGCGGCATGCGGCTATTTCAGGGAGATCCTGGAAGCGGACTGCGCATCGATCTATGCCCTGGAGCGACACGGCAGGGAGGCAAGGGCGGAGCTGGTGGTGACCTGCCGCGGGCAGCAGGGCCCGTACTTGGCGCGCGGTTGCGGGGACCTCAGCGCCTCGGAGCTACGCTCGCTGGCGGCGCTGTGCGAGGGGGAGGGGCTGGTGGTGTGCAATTCCCTCCGGGACCCCGATGGGGAAGGGACCGTCTGCCCGCATGCGGTGGCAATCCCCCTCCGGGCGCGGGGAGGGTTTTCCCACCTCGTGGTGGCCCAGCGACATAAACCCTTCAGCCCCCAGCACTCCGTGCTGCGCCAGGCAGAGCTGCTGTCCCTGCAGGTCTCCTTCATGCTGGAGGCGTGTGCGGCCGCGGAGGAGTCCGCCGCGTGGAGGCGACGGTCGCTGGCGCTGGAGAGGGCGGCGGCGGAGATGATGGCCGGAGCGCGCGACTTGGACCGCGCCGACTTCCTGGAGAGAGCCGCCCTCCTGCTGGGGGCGGAGGCCCTCTGCCTGGCCCGGGTCCGGGGTGGACGGCCGTCCTACTCCGAGCTGGTGTGGTGGGGGACGGAGGAGGACGGAGCCCGGGAGATGCTGCGCGAGGCGGAGGGGAACACGGGACCCGGCGCTCCCGCGGTGGTGAGGGCGGGAAAGAGACAGGTCTTGCCGGATCCTTCCGACCTGTCCGAACGCGGTGCGCCCTGCGCCGGCGACATCCTCATCCTGCCCCTGTCCGGTTCGGGCTCGGGGCAGGCCTCTTTTACATGGCGCGGTGAAAGGGACTCCGCCGCATGCGGCGGCGCCGGCAGCCCGTACCCCGGGTCGTGGACGGCATCCACGCATCAAGGGGTGCTCTGCGCCCGGGGCGCGTACCCTGAAGGCTACCTCGAGGAGAGGAGGGAGCTCCTCATGCGCGTCGCCGCCCTCGCGGAACGCTACCTGGAGGACCTCTCCCGGGCGGGGGCTACCCAGGACGCGGCCGATCGCCGTTGAAAAACCTGCTCAGAGGCCTCGCGCAATATCCCCAGGATGTCCGCCACCCCTCGTCCGAGCCGACTTTATGCGCCCGGGGCGCGTACCCTGAAGGCTACCTCGAGGAGAGGAGGGAGCTCCTCATGCGCGTCGCCGCCCTCGCGGAACGCTACCTGGAGGACCTCTCCCGGGCGGGGGCTACCCGGGACGCGGCCGATCGCCGTTGAAAAACCTGCTCAGAGACCTCGCGCAATATCCCCAGGATGTCCGCCACCCCTCGTCTGAACGGTTGTTAAAGGGATTTCCTCCGCCGCCAATAATTGATTCGCGGATGAAAGGCGGGCGAGATCGCGCCCTCCGTCCAACGTCCCCGCCGGGGCGGCGCATGCGAGAGATCCCCGCCGCGGGCGGGGACGGAGCGTAAAGGAAGGAGACCCTAGATGATGACCATCCGGCATGTCGCCGGCCACCGGAGCGGTACTCCGGGGCAGGCGGCGCGCTCGGAGGAGGAGAGCGAATATCGGGAGATCGCCTCGGAGTTCCTGCGTTCCCTGCGGGGGCGCGTCCCCTTCGACCTCGGCCTGGTGATGATGGAGAGCGAGAAGGACGGGCACCTGCGGGTCATCGGGGCCTATTCCGAACCTCCCCTGCCGCGGCGGACCTGGAACGCCCTCCTGGCCTGGCGGTTGCCCAGGCATACCCTGCTGCGCTTTCACGACGAGGGGTTGCGCAATACGCCGGGCATGAGGATCCACCTCCAGAGGTTCGGCATCGCTCACTGCAGCTACCAGGTGATGAACGTGGACGGGTCGCGATCCGTGCTGGTGCTGGTGGGAGACCGCGAAGACGACCGCAGGGAGGAGCGCCTGAAGGGACACTTCACCTCCCTCTGCCACCAGATGGCCGACAACCTCGGATACACCATCTACCGCCGCAGGGAGCAGAGGCGCATGCGGCACCTCAAGGCCCTGGTGGAGGTCTCCCGCATCGTCGCCGAGACCTACGAGCTGCCGCTGCTCATCGAGAAGACCCTGGCCTCCATCAACGAACATTTCAACACCAGCTTGAGCTGCGTTCTGCTCTATGAACAGGATGACCTGGAAAAGATAGCCAGCATATCCATGCAAGTGCACGGACGCCTGGTCTGTCTGGACCCGGACATGAGGAACCGGCTTCTCTTCCGCGCGCGCGAGAGGGGCATGGAGCCGCTGGCGGAGCGGTTGGAGGCGGCGGCGGAGGCGGGAGCTCTGCCCGGCGAGGCGCCCATCATCGAGGTCCCGGTGTGCGTGGACGGAAGCACGGTGGGGGCTATAAAGTGTTCCATGCGCGACTTCATGCGCGTGGACGAACTGGACATGGAATTCCTCAATGCCCTCGCCAACCAGCTCGCGGCGGGGATAAAGAACTCGCTGAACTACCGGCGCGTGGAGCAGAGATCGCGGACCCTCGCATGGCTCAACACGGTCATCGGTCGCCTTAACGGGATGCTCGACGGCGCGGAGATCGTCTCCTTCCTGGCACGGGAACTGCGGGAGATGGCCGGCGCGGAGCGTGCCTTCTACGTATCCCTGGATCCCGGGCAGGGAGAGGTTAAGCGCGGCGATGACCCCGAGGAGAAGGCCTGGCGGGGATGGCTGCGCCGGGAGCTGGGTTCCGGGACGAGGGTGCCCGCAGCTTTTTTTCTGCGGCCTGGGGAGCGCGGTATGCCCGCGAGCGGGGAAGAGGCCTTGGTGGTCTGCGTGGCGGAGGACCACGTGGCCAAAGGCGCTTTCGTGCTCCTCTCACGGCAGGAGGGAGGGATATACCGCGAGGCGGTGGAGGAGGTCCTCCCCGCCCTGAGCGGGAGCATGCTCTCGGCCCTGCGACGCGTTGGTTACCTGTCGCAGGCACTGCGCGAGCGGGGAAAGCTGGAAGCCGTATTCGACGCTATGCGTGACGCGGTGCTGGTGGTGGACGATGAGGGGCGCCTCGCGGCGGCCAACGGCGAGGCGGAGAGGATCTTCGGATTGCGCGGGCGAGGCGGCGTGGGTCTCCCCCTGGATGAGGTCATCGACGTGCCGGAGGTCGCGGCCTTCGCCCTCTGCCGGGGAGGCAGGGAGGGAGACGAGGCGGACCTGGTGATCCCCGTCTCTCCCCCCAAGCCGGTGAGGGCCTACCGCGCCGCGGTGATGCTTCCCGGGGGGACGAGGACCGGCCGGGTAGTGGTGCTGAGGGACGTGACGCAAGAAAAGGACCTGGACCGCCTCAAGGAGAGTTTCCTCTCGTGCGTCTCGCATGAGCTGAACACCCCCCTGGCGATAATCATGGGGTACGCGGACATCCTGAGGGAGGGCTGGTCCAGACACCCCGAGGAGATGAAAAGACAGTACGTGGATTGCATCAAGCGCAGCTCGGAGCGCCTGCACCGGGTGGTGGCAGACATCCTCACCGCCACGCGCATCTCCCGCGGGCGGCTGGAGCTGGACACCAGGCCGTGCCTGCTGGACGAGGTGGCCGGGGACATGGTGGACCAGTACCGCGTCATCGACCCCTCGCATCGCTACGAGCTGGCCTGCAGGGAGAGGGGATGCCTGTGCGAGGCGGACGAGGTGAAGATACGCAGGGTGGTCTGGAACCTGGTGGACAACGCCCGCAAGTTCTCGCCCCCCGGAAGCGTCATCACCGTGTCCGCGGGGAGGAGGGGCGGAGAGGTATATCTGTCGGTTAAGGACGAGGGGATCGGCATCTCGCCCTGGCACCTGCCCTCCATCTTCAGCAAGTTCAGCCAGGTGGACGAGGGCGACGCGCGCAGCTCGTCGGGGCTGGGCATCGGACTCTACCTGGCCCGGGAGATAGCGGAGATGCACGGCGGGACACTGGAGGTGAGGAGCCGTCCCGACCACGGATCCACGTTCACCCTGGTGCTGCCGGCGGTGGGGGGGGAGGAAGGCAGGGGCGGCGAGGCCTTCGCGATTCCGGCGGCGCTCATCCCGGCGGGCGGCGGCTCTGGAGAGGGCATGAGCGGAGGATAGGAGGGAGGAGAGAGATGCTCAGAGGCCTGTACGCGTCTTATGCGGGGATGCGCGCCATGCTCATGCGCCAGGACGTGACGGCGTCGAACCTGGCCAACGCCAACAGCGTGGGCTACAAACAGGACTTCGCGGTGATCCAGGCCTACCCTCGACGCGAGCTCACCCGCGTCGAGGGGATAGGCAGGTCCGTCGATCTGGGGCCGGTGGGAGACGGCCGCGGCGGCAGCCTGGTGGGCAGAGTGAGCACCGATTTCGCCCAGGGAGCGCTCAAGGAGACGGGCCTGGCCACCGACCTCGCCCTGGAGGGCGAGGGATTCTTCGCGGTGCGCAGGGGAGGAGATATCCTCTATACCAGGGCGGGGAATTTCGGAGTGGACGCCGGGGGATTTCTGGTGACCGCTGGCGGCCACCCGGTGCTGGGCGAGGATGCAAACCCGCTGCAGGTGGCGGGCGGCGAGGTCATCGTGGGGGCGGACGGCACCGTGACCGTCGGCGGCGAGGTGAGGGGGAGGCTGATGCTGGTGGCCTTCGACGACCCGGCGGCCTTGGCCAAGGCGGGGGAGGGGCTCTTCGCGGGGCAGGGGGCGCGCCCCGCCGTGGGGACGGCGGTGCGGCAGGGGTACCTCGAGTTCTCCAACGTGGACGCGGTGGAGCAGATGGTGTCCATGATCGAGTGTTTCCGCGCTTACGAGAGCTGCCAGCGCATGCTGCAGGCGCAGGACCGCACGCTACAGAAGCTCATAGAACAGGTGGGAAGGGTGTGATGGGCGATGATGCAGGCGATGAGGAGCGCGGCCAGCGGCATGTCCATGCAGCAGCTGGCCATGGACGTGACCGCCAACAACATCTCCAATGTCTCCACCCCGGGGTTCAAGGGTTACGCACCCCGGTTCACCGACCTCCTCTACGGATCCCACAGGGGTCCCGCGGGCGTGGTGCTGGTGGGGATGGGCGCGGGGGTGAGCGAGGTGAGGAGAGACCTTGCCTCGGGAGCGTTCGAGAACGACGGCGATCCCTTCCACCTCGCCATCGAGGGAGAGGGTTTCTTCCAGGTGAGGCTTCCCGACGGCGGGGTGGGCTATACCCGCGCCGGACTCCTGGGCGTGGACGGCGAGGGAAACCTGGTGGTGGGCGCGGGCATGCTGCTGGAGCCCCCGCTGGCCCTTCCGCAAGGGACCTCGGGCTTCGCGGTAGACGAGCGGGGACTGGTCACGGTCACGGGGGCTGACGGGAAGATGATCGAGGTGGGACGCATGGTCCTGGCGCGCTTCGTGAACCCGGCGGGGCTTGAGGCGCGCGGTGACGGGGTGCTCCTGGCCACGGAGGCCTCCGGGCCGCCTCTCTCCGCGCTGCCGGGAGAGGGGGGCGCCGGATTCCTGCGGCAGGGTTTCCTGGAGTACTCCAACGTGGACCTCGCCCGGGAGATGGTGGAGATGATCACCGCCCTCAGGGCCTACGAGATGAACGCCAAGATGGTGCAGACGGCCGACGAGTCCCTGGGCGTGGCCAACAACATCCTGAGGAGCTGACGGAGATGAGCCTGGAGATGGGACTGGACCCGAGCCTGAGCCCCGGCGCGCGCGCCGCCGGACAGGTGCGCGCCGGCGGGGCGACGGCCACCCCGGGCGGCGAGGAGCTGCGCGGCCTGTGCGAGGAGTTCGAGGCGGTGTTCATAAGGGAGATACTGCGGGCGGCCCGCGTGTTCGAGGAAGCCGGCGGGTCGGAATACGGCATGTCCGCCCTGGACCCCTGCACGGAGCTGGCGCGCGCCCTGGCGGGAAAGCTCTATCTGTGGGGTCAGCCCCGGACATGGGACATCCTCCACAAGATTTAACGGATTTGATAGATGGTAATATATGGTATGTGATTAGCAGGAGGTGAGGGCGCCTTGGCCATGGCCAACTGTGAACGCTGCGGGAAGCTGTTCGTCTTCCTATCCATCAAGCTCTGCCCGGAATGTCGCGAGCACGAGGACCGCTGCCTGCGCCGGGCCAGGGAGATACTCATGCGGGAGCCCAACCTCTCCCTACTGGAGTTGGCAGAGAGGCTCGACGAGCCCCTGGAGCTGGTGGAGAAACTGCTGCGCGAGAGGCGCCTGACCTTGAAAAGGAAGGACGGGGCCAACCTCACCTGCGAGATCTGCGGCAAGGCGATAAGCGAGGGCAGGAGGTGCGCCTCCTGCGACCTGCGCATGCGCCGCATCGCGGAAGAGATCGCGGCGGATGGGAAGAGGGAGTTGCGCGAGCGCATGGAAAGCAGGGAGCGCATGCATTCCCTGACCACCATCCGCAAGCGGGAAGGCGAGGTGAGGGAGGAAGGAGGCGCTTGATGCTT